>CADAAF010000082.1:9943-19497 GCA_902785805.1 uncultured Bacteroidales bacterium
AAAAGCACTGATGCTTTCCTTGAGCATCAAACCGCGCTTGCCACTTGTGTTGGTGCCATTGTGATAAAGGACGATTGTTCCTTTGCCGATAGGCTGCCACGCCCAAGCACGCTCATTGGGGGTGAGCGAACCCGAATTATTATAGCCTAAATACGAATTTGATGCAGGATGATACAAGGTAAGACTATCGCCATTAACGGTAATGCGATAGCGTAATTCATCCTCCACTGCATTGGTATTCCAAAGGGCAATGCCTGCTGCACTGCGCTGCAACGGGGCTATAGAGACAGGAATTACGCCGCCAGACACACGTCCTGCTGCCAAAGCCATCGTGCCCATACTGGTTTTCAAAGCCAGGGCATACTCGCCGTCCGTAAGGTCGTTATCGGTCGGTATCTCGTTGCCGGTCTGCAATTTATAGAGAGCGAAAAGCACTTCCTGCGAAGAGGTCAGGTAACAGCGTTGATGCGGCAGGAACGTATATGGAGCAGTAGCTGCGGATTCGGCAGGAAGGTTCGTCCAGCCCATGAAGTGGTAGGTTTGTCCATTACGCATAATTACGCGGTCATTCTCATTCACTTCCGGCGCAATAACTCCTTCACCTGCCACCGTTTCACAAACGACTTCGCGGCGTAATGACTGTTGCTCCAACCATCGGAACTCGGCACACTGAATGACCGGCGGATCAGGAGTGTATTCTATTTCCACCTGTCCCAAGTAGATACTGTTCTCGGTGGCTGCGATATGGAGTTGCAGGACATCTCCGACATCAATACGCCACGTACCGATTGCGGCAAAAGGCAGATACGTTGTGCTATATCCGGTATGCATCCAATCGGCAAACGAGCCGCTGAAAGAGAGCAATGACTGCGTTCCTAACGTCAAAGAGACTTGCCCAGCCCCTGCGCTCTTGTTGGATTTCATATTAACGAGTATGCTCGATATTGTTCCAGCGATACCCGTCAGACTCAAGTCGGCAGTGGCATTGGCGGTGAACCAGCCTTTGCCGTTGCCACCTGTCTGCTGATAGGAAACCACTATTGATGACGGAGCGTCCTCTTCTATTACTTCCGCCGAAGAAGTACTTGTCAAAGCAATGGTGATTGTTTCGGCACGGCACAACAATATCCCGCTCCAAAGCAGCGAAAGAGCTATTAAGAGTAGAGCCCTCATCCGGTATGCTTATTTGGCAAAATTGATGGCTCTTGTCTCGCGAATGACGGTCACTTTGACTTGTCCCGGATAGGTCATTTCGTCCTGGATACGCTTTGCGAGGTCGAAACTGAGCAGTTCGGTATCCTTGTCGCTTATCTTGTCGGCACCTACTATGACACGCAGTTCGCGACCGGCTTGCAGGGCGTAAGTCTTGATAACACCAGGGAAGGACATTGCCAAATTCTCAAGGTCGTTGAGACGTTTCACGTAAGTTTCTACAATCTCTCTGCGGGCACCGGGACGGGCACCTGAGATAGCATCGCAGGCCTGTACGATAGGTGCTATGAGCGTTTCCATCTCTATCTCATCATGGTGAGCACCCACGGCATTGCAGATGTCGGGTTTCTCGCCGTACTTCTCGCAAATCTTCATACCCAAAGCTGCGTGCGGCAATTCTTCCTCGTTTTCTGCCACTTTGCCTATATCGTGCAGCAGTCCGGCACGACGTGCTTTCTTCGGATTAAGCCCTAACTCGGAAGCCATTACAGCACACAAGTTGGCTGTTTCGCGTGAGTGCTGGAGCAGGTTCTGACCATACGACGAACGGTACTTCATCTTTCCTATCAGACGTATAAGTTCGGGGTGCAAACCGTGTACGCCGAGGTCGATGGTAGTGCGTTTACCTGTCTCAATGATTTCGTCTTCCACCTGTTTGGTCACTTTGGCAACCACTTCTTCAATGCGTGCGGGGTGGATACGTCCGTCCTGAATAAGCTGGTGCAGAGCCAAGCAAGCTATCTCGCGCCGGATGGGGTCGTAGCCGGAAACGGTGATACATTCGGGCGTGTCGTCCACCACAATCTCCACGCCGGTAGCCGCCTCCAAAGCACGGATATTACGTCCTTCGCGACCGATGACGCGTCCTTTGACCTCGTCATTGTCGATATGGAACACGCTAACAGCGTTCTCAGCCGTTGTCTCGCTGGCTACCCGCTGAATGGTTTGGATAATGATTTTCTTTGCCTCTTTGTTGGCTGACAAGCGCGCATCGTCCATCACCTCGTTGATATACGCCATTGCATCCGTTTTGGCTTCGTCCTTGAGGGACTGGATGAGTTGTTTCTTCGCCTCTTCAGCGGGCAGTCCGGCAGACTGTTCGAGCTGGGCGAGAGCCTGCTTGTGGAGACGGTCTATTTCCTGTTGTTTGAAGTCGATGGCCTTCTGCTGTTGTTCCATTTTCTGGGCGCGTTGCTGCATTTCGTTTTGTCCGCGTTGCAGTTCGCCTTGTCCTTCTTTTAGTTGCTGTTCGCGCTGTTTGAGTTGCTGGTCACGCTGCTGCAACTGCTGGTCGCGTTGATTGAGTTGTTGTTCACGCTGCTGTTTGCGCTGTTCGTCCTGACGTACACGGCCATCGTGTTCCTGTTTGAGGGCTATGAATTTCTCTTTTGCCTCTACAATTTTGTTTTTCTTGATTATTTCCGCCTCCTCTTGTGCTTTTTTCAGCATTCCGCGGGTTGAGTATCGAAAGAAAAAGTAGCAGGCTAATGCACCCATAAGCATAGCGACCACTGCTACGAGAATGTAATAAATCATAATGTTTGGTTTATATGTGTTTGTATTAGTTGGTTAATTTGGTTTATTCTGTCTTCAACGGGTTGCAGGTTCTTTTCGCGTGCGTCATTACAGAGGTTGACTCCCATTTGCAGGGCGACATACGCCCATAGCATTTCGGTTGTGGCTGTCGGCATAGCCTTCCTGTAGCTTCGGAAGCTGTTGTTGCATAATTCCGCCGCCCTGCGGTAAACGGACTCCTTATCCCGCTCTACTGTGAAAGCAAAACGGAACGCATCCAAAACAAGGGTTATATTTTGTTTGTTTTCGTCCATATCGGTTAGCTTTTCAATGCCTCCATCGCCCTATTGACTTGCGTTATGATGAGTGACAGCTGGTCTTTAGCCCGTTGCCTGTCCCCTTCCGTACCACCTATCATCTGATGCGCCGCGAGGAGAGCGCGGTAACGCTGTTGCAGGTCGTTCACTTCGCCGTGCGTGCGTATCAATTCCGCCCGCATTTCCTCGTTCCGGTCCTGCAGTTCGGTCAGTTGCTTCCGAAGATTGTCCTGTTCGTCAAGCAACTGACGTACGGAGGCTTCCAATTGATCCAGTGCCTGCATCAGAACGCGTAGCTGACACCAATTCCGAGGTTAGCAAGGAACTGAACACGCTCCGTAGGATTGTTTCCGTCCTTGTCCGCAATCTTCAGACCGTTAACGTACTTCAAGTCTGTAGAAAGGGTAACGTTAAGGCACTTGAGGAGTTGATAGGAGAGGGTAACCGTCCAATCCACATCAAAATTGCCGAAACGGCGGTTATTGTCGCGGTAACCTTTATAGTCTTGTGAATTGATTGTATTGCCTTTTTGTATCAGTCCTGCAATCTGCGGATCAGAGAAGATGCCCGTATAAGTGGAAGAAGATGCATCCATATAAACTACGTCATATAGTTTTGTTTTGTCCCACGCATAGGGGGTATAGAGTGTCAGACCGGTCATTACTTTGAGGTCTTTGTAGGCGTAGTTGATAGTTCCTTTGAGTGTAAGACCGAGTTCGGCTTTGACATTGCGGTAGTCTTTCGAATAGCCGTTATCGCCATTGTCGGTATAGCGCCATACACCGTATTTCTCCTGCAAAGCCTCACGCAGATTGTAGTCTGCAGCCTTGGAAGAGGTCGTGTTATTGGTGAACATATCCGTCTCGCGGTTGAAGTCTTTGAAGCGTTCATTGACGCTGTTGCTGACCCAAGCGGTGGTGATACGTCCTGCTACGGGGGAGAGATAAACGGAGAAGATGCTATTGGGTTTCCAGTCAATACCGACGGATATATCCGTATAAGACGGTGCCAATATATTGGATATAACCGGATTGGGAGCACCTGTACCGAGGTAAGTACGACCGAGGTCGAACTGGGTCTGAAAACCTGCCTGAGCGGTCAGATACCATTGTTTCTGGAACGCCCAACCGAACTTTGTGTCAAATTTGAGGTGGTCACTGGCTTTCTGTATCTTGTCGTAGGTCTGGTCCACATAGCTCATACCGTATTCGACATCGAGGTTAGAGTCCCAGCTGAGGTTGTTCTTGTCGTAAAGAAGGCGCACTTTGCCGAATGCCACGCCGGTGACGTTATTTTTACCGCCTGCCGCCCAATTGACCATACCGGTAGCGGTAGCGTTCAGTCCGACTATACCGGACCACTGCCAATCTTTCTTTTCAGGTGCGGCTTCTTCCGCCCGCAGCAACGAGGGCAAGAGGAGGCACGGAATAAGTATCAAGTGTTTAAGATTCATAATTGTGTTTTAATATGTATGTTGGTTAACTAATGTCTTTCAACAACCTGTGTTTTGAGAGAGTTGATTTAATACTGCGCAGTATCATAGACTTGGTCGGCAGTTTCTTCCCCTGCGAGGTGTTCAATGAGGCAGAAAGCGAAATCGGACGCCAGTCCGGGACCTTTGGCGGTAATGATATTCTTGGACTCCACCACCAGTCCTCCAACGAAACTCTCTCCGAGGAAGTCTTCGAAGCCCGGATAGCATGTGGCTTGTTTGCCTTCCAAAATGCCTAATTTGCCCAATACAGACGGTGCAGCACATATAGCGGCAATCTGTTTGCCCTGCTCATTATGCTTCAGCAGCAAGTCACACAGCGGCTGGCACTTGTCCAAGTGAGTCGCTCCGCCGGGGAGGATGAGCATACCGGCATCGCTGAAATCACAATCGGCTATACAGCGGTCTGCTTTCACTTCTATCTGATGCGCTCCCATCACATACGGACTGCCGGTCACGCTGACCGTAGTGAGTGCGATATTGGCACGGCGCAAGAGGTCGATTGTGGTCACTGCTTCAATTTCTTCAAAATTGGTGTCAAGGAAAAGATAATTCATAAACATTCTTTTTGGAGTTCAACTTTAATTTAAATTGAATGTATAGGTAATTGTTCCCATTTGTTTGTCGGGGCGGTCTGTACCTGTAAACTTAGCCTTATATGCCGCTTTAATGGCAAGTTGTTTGATTTCTTCGTTATAAACTCCTCCCCTTGCCGTGGCAGAAATAACATTACCTTCTTTATCAACAATAATAGCAACAACCACCGTTCCTCCCTGTGCGAAAGTTTCGGCAGGTTTGGGCAGTTTGCCTCTTATTTCCCGTCCGTTAAGGCTCCACGTGTTGCCACCACTGCTACCATGTCCAACGGGGTTGCCTTTAGTAGCAGAGGATGCAGATTCGCGGTCAGAGCCATTGCCGCCTTCGGGCGAGTCGGTATTGCCGAAGAGTGCACCTAACTGATTGGCTTTATCCACGGCTGCCTGTTTCTTGGCACGTTCCTCGGCGAGGGCTTTCTCCTTGGCTTCTTTTTCAGCTTTCTCGCGCGCTTCCTGTTCCTTTTTCTTGCGGCGTTCCTCTTGCAAGGCCTTTTCTTTCTGTTTGCGTTTCTTCTCCTGTTCCAAACGGAGAGCCGCAGCCGATTCGTCTTCCTGCGTCATCAGGTCGTTGTCAGACGGAGTAGAAGGAACGGGCGGAGCCGTGGTGGGCGTAGGTTGCGTAGAAGCGGCAAGCAGTCCATCTTGCACGCCGCCGCCTGTGTCGCCGTCGCCGAACGACACCTCAATGCCTTCTTCCTCCTCCGGAACGGGTGCATCTATATAGACATACCACGTCAGCAGGAACAGAAGCAGCATCACAATGGCTGTTACAACGGCAGATTCTATTTTGGCACGCAGGTCTTCGTTCATTTCTTCGTAGCGATGACGAGTTTCATTTTATGTTCGTTGGCGATGTCGAGAACGCGCACTACTTCCTTGTAGGCAATGTCCTCATCCGCGTGGAGAGCGATATACATCGCAGAGTCCTGCTGCTGCACGGACGATAGGTACAACTCCAAGTCTTCGGCATTGATAGCCACGGGTTTCTCTCTTCCGAGAGCCACCGAGTAACCACCCAAGTTGTCGATAAACACTTTGGCTACAACCTGCTTGGTGTTGGTTTTGGCACGTGCCTGCGGCAGGTTAATCTTGATGTCGTTGGGAGAGGACATCGTACTTGCCATCACGAAGAAGAGCAAGAGCAGGAAAACAAGGTCAGTCATCGAGGACATGGAGAACGTTGCCTCGACGCGGTTACGTCTTTTGAGAGCCATAGGGTTACGCGGGTTCGTTCAACAAATCCATAAACTCCATTGTGCGTCCTTCCAAGAGGCGCACCACGTGGTCAATACGCGCCACGATAAAATTGTAGGCGAACATGGCTATGATACCGACGATAAGACCGCCGATAGTAGTGACCATAGCCTGGTACATACCTTCGCTCAGCGTGCTCATTTCGATAACTCCGCTGGCATTCTGTGCCATATTGTAGAAAGTCTGCACCATACCGAGTACTGTACCAAGGAAACCGAGCATCGGTGCTCCGGCAGCGATAGTAGCCATAATGACGAGTCCTTTCTCCAGTTTGCCCACTTCGAGGTTACCTGCGTTCTCAACAGCGACCTGCACATCCTGCATAGGTCTGCCTATACGCGAGATACCTTTCTCCACCATACGTGCTGAAGGCGTATTGGTCTGGTGGCAGAGGTTGAGAGCAGAGTCCATCTTACCCTCGTGGATATAGTCTTTGATACGGTCCATAAAGGACATATCCTCTTTGGTAGCACGATGAAGAACGATAAGGCGTTCCACAAAAACGTAGATTGCCCACGCAAGGAGGATGGCAAGAATAATCATTATCCATCCGCCGTAGGAAGCCATTGTCCATACGTTCATAGACTCTTGCACGGGTTCAACGACGGCCATTTCCTGAGCCAAGGTGTCGGGAGTAGTTACTTGTAGCAGCATATTATTATTGTTAGTTTAGAGTTTAGAGTTTAGAGTTTAGAGTTTTAAGCAGTTCTTGTAGCGTCGGATGGTTTCTTCCAAGCCGAGGTAGAGGCAATCGGCAATAAGTGCCTGCCCGATGCTCACTTCCGCCGTCCACGGGAAGGCCTGTATAAAATCGCGGAGGTTAAGCAGATTGAGGTCGTGTCCGGCATTCAAGCCCAATCCTATTTCCTGTGCTTTCTCTGCCGCAGCACGGTACATTTCAATGGCACGATTCGGGTCAGTCGCGTGTATTTCCGCATACGGTCCGGTATAGAGTTCGACGCGGTCGGCACCCGCTTTCTTGGCATACTCCACCATCACGGGGTCAGGGTCCACAAAGATGCTGACGCGTATGCCTGCCTGTTGGAACTTGCGAACGAGCGTAGTGAGTTTGGCCAAGTGTGTCCGCGTATCCCAGCCGTGATTGCTGGTGAGTTGGTCTTCCGCATCGGGCACCAAGGTTACCTGTGCAGGACGTATATCCGTCACCAAATCCACGAAAGGCTGCTGCGGGTTTCCTTCTATATTAAACTCTGTGTAAACAAGCGGCTTAAGCAGATAAACATCTTCTCTGCGTATATGCCGCTCATCTGGACGCGGATGCACCGTAATCCCTTCAGCCCCATACTCTTGCGCTTTTTGTGCGAACAACTCCACATCAGGTGTATTGCCGCCACGTGCATTGCGCAACGTCGCCACTTTGTTTACATTAACACTCAACCGTGTCATATCAAGACATTTTTAAGACGCGGCAAAGATACGGCCTTTTTTGTGTTTGCACAACAAAATCGAACATTTTAGCAGCAAATGCATCAAAATGTAGGGGAATAGAGGGGAATGGAAAGTATAAGAAGAAAGCAATTGATGTGTTTTTTCCGTTTTTGTTTGGTCAGGTAAAAATTAAGCCTTACTTTTGTAGCGTTTTTCAGAGAAAGTTCTCGAAAGACTCTTGTGGTTCCGTTCTTGCAACGGATTAAAAGGGAAACAGGTGTGAATCCTGTACAGACGCGCTGCTGTAAGTCCTATAAACGCTGTCGCATCATGTCATTGCCGCTACTGCGGTGAGAAGGCGCGACAGAAACGGGATAAGTCAGAAGACCTGCCTCAAGTGAAAGATTGCCAGCTCTCGCGAATTGGAGTTATGCAAATGTTTAAGAATAAAGGACTCACATATTAGTGCTTTTTTGTGCAGGTTGCTTCGTTTATGCGATGGCAGCCTTTGTTGTATATATGTATGATTGAAAAAACTGTTAAACAAGATAATACAATGAAAAAAAGACTAACATTGTCTATTCTCGCAGTATGTCTGCCTTTTATATCTTCTTTTGGCGTGCAGACACTTGATTTGTCGGCTGTTCTCGGTTCTTATCCGCAGACGGAAAGTGGCTATTGGGTGGACACATACACCTCCGAGACCAATATCAGCCAGGGCATATTCCGTTTCTCGCATACAGGTTCGTTCGATGCCGGCATGGGTATGGCTTATTGGGACGGATTCATATTGTGCACCAACAGCGAGACCGATGATTACGGTCAAGGCGGTTCCGACGGCTGGGTGAAGCACCAATGGGGCTGTATGGCAGGCGGCGGACTGAACAGCGAAGGCGAGACGGAGTACGGTGCTCCGTATCTTGTGGGATATTGGGGTTACAGCCTTGAGCAGACTGACAATATGTATCATAGTCTTCGAGTGGACTTCACAGACGACAAGCAGCACAAGCCGATAGGCGTGTATATCTGCAACCACCCGTGGCCTTACTACGGCAACATCAACGGCGACGGTTTTGCATCAGGCTTCAAGACCGAGGGCGACCAATTCTCGCTTATTGCGCACGGTCTAAACCAGTACGGCGAACCCACCGGTACGACAGCCGAACTCATATTGGCGGAGTTCAGCGGCGGCGAACTGCACCAGTCGGACCAATGGGAGTATTTCAACCTATCGGCATTAGGAACGGTAAGCGGCATATACTTCACCATGAAAACCACCGACGAGAGCGCGCTTTACGGGGCTAATACGGCGGTGTATTTCTGCCTGTGCCGCCTGACAGTGACCGATGACGAGCAAGATGCCATTGAGCGTCCGACCGGTCTGCAAGTGACAGAAACAGAAGAGAACTCATTGACCCTTACTTGGAACGAGACGCCGGGCGCAGAGCAGTATATGCTGCTCATAGACGGCGAAACAGCGGGCACAAGCAATACAAACAGTTATGTTTTCAGCGGTCTGGAGCCTTATACCGAATATGCGCTCACCGTTGTGGCAGTAGCCGGTACAAGGAAGTCCGAGCCTGCCATCCTTCATACTATGACCGCCGACAAAACGGCTCCACAGGCTCCTGCAGAACTAAAGGCGGAGGCTTCGCAGTATTCCATAGCCCTTAGTTGGCAACCGGCAACCGACAATGTGGGCGTTACCAAATACACCATCTGGGTTGACGGAGTTATTACCCGCCGTCTTACCGCCACCTCCTATACGCTGACAGGGCT
>CADAAF010000083.1 GCA_902785805.1 uncultured Bacteroidales bacterium
TGCGCAAAAGGACTAAAACATTTCCAATTGCGTAGGTATATGCATTTGTTGTCGTTGCGCACTGCAAAAATGCTCCATGTCTCCAAACTGCTTGTCCGTAACCCCCATCATACAGACCTCCCCTTTGTCCGGCACTATCTTCCGCACTCTTTTTTTATGGACTTCCATAGCTTCGTATGATGCACAGTGCCGCATATACACTGAAAACTGCATCATCGAGAAACCATTCTCCATCAATTGTTTACGGAATATAGTCACCACTTTTCTTTCTTTTTTGGTAGTAACCGGCAAGTCGAAGAAAACAAACAGCCACATAATATGGTATGCATTCAAGCGTTCAAAACTCATGGCGAATAAGTGGGTAACAATATATGTTTGTCTTCACCTTTGAACACCCTCAATAATGATGCCGAAGTCAATGTCAGTGCCACTTGCAAAGGATGTTTATGGTCATTTATCCAAACATCACGATATATTACATTTATCAACCTTGATTTTGTTTCCGATGATAGTGTCACCGGCTCATCAGCCTGTGTCAGTTGGAACACTATATCGTCCACAAACGGTCTGTAAGCCTCCATCATATCATCTGCCAATGGGAAGGGATTGTATCTGTTGCGATGAAACAACCCAAAAGACAGGCTGAGTCCCGAACCTACCAACGCCCTCGCTGTTGCCGCCCGTAAAACAGTATATCCGTAGTTGAGCAGTTCATTAGGGAAATCACCATATCGGTCGCGTCGGAAACTTGTTCCAAACAACCCTCTCCAGTATAGTCGTGCAGCCAAGCCTTCATTATTATCGGTATCGCCGGATTTGACATTACTATACAACGGTTTCAGAGGAGTTGCGTCTTTCGACAAACTTTCTAACAGCAATGCCTGATTCTTGATTTTCGCCTCAATAATCTCCTTCCATATTCTCTTGACAAGCGGTTGCGAGGCATTCATCTCGTATTTGTATGATTCCTGCTGTGTCGCGTTTCCTTCCAACGGTACAAGTTGCATTGAGGGCATAAAATGACTGTCGCAGAATATGACCGCCACATTGTTGTCTGCCAACTCATTGAGTAGCGGAACGGTAACTATCACCTGCTGATTCTCAATAATGATGACAGACAAGTCTTCAATCGGTCGTGTGACCGGTTGGGGCAAATCCTCTCGTTCTATGACCAACTGCTTCAGGCGAAGCGAGAGTTTGCACGGTTTGGAGAAAAAGAGTGTCTGTTTCAGCATTGCTTGAATGTTATTTTGCCTGTATCAGATATCTCAAAGTCCTGTCCCTGAACGAGGGCATTAAATTGAGTATGTAATAACATCCGTCTTGGATAAATATCTTGTTGAGCATTAAACAAACCTGTTTTAGGATTCCCATATTCATTTTTTAACACACCTGCATCTCTTGCTTCCTGTTGATGCCTTAATGTAATTTGTAACCCACTCGAATCTGACATTCCTGTAATTTTATATAATCTCTTTACTAACTCTTTTTGTGATGCATTTCGCACCTCATCAGGTGTGCTTTCATATAACAATACCAAATCACCTAACTTTAATGTCATTATCAAATGACATCCGTCTTTAGTTGCCGGAACCAACGGTTCGTTCCGGCTATATGCCTGTGCTGCTTCAAAAAGGCTTCTAATCTCAAATGTTCTCTTTCGCTTCCCCTTTTCGTCCACTCCTTCATAAATGGCAGACATGTAATTGCCGTTCGTCATTGAATAATGATTGCGCTTGTATTCTTTTTCGGACAAATCACGCAACGGACGAATAGGCTTTGCATTGATAGCATTATCTTGGAAGCAGCGCACTTTTTTTAGTCGAACACCTTTTTCTTTGTTCAGCCATATAGAGCCGTCATTATTTTCCTGTTCCGCCGTAATGGCATTCTGCAAACTGCCATATCTGGTTATTGCATCAATGATAACTTGTTTTACAATAGGATCCACAACATTTTTTATATCAACATCTCTCAACGGTATGCGTTTTACGGCAAAGCGTTTTCCTGCCGCGTGTTTGTCATCCATATCATGACTATTGGTAATCATACCGTAAATCATATCATTATGCAGTACACCACGAGCCGTATCGCCTGTCGCATATCGGGGATTGCCTTGTTTGTCGCGAATGATGTGTCCCTGACTGTCGCGCAGTTTCTTTCTTGTTTGCTTGCCCATCGGATTGGCTGTATAGTGAGCGACAAGAATCTCCCTCTCAATATTCTTTATATCTTCCGTGAATGTCTGCCACGGCTTGGGTATATATTGTCCGCTGTTGTGCGAACGGTTTTCCTCATCGGCATGATACCATGCAGACAAATCGTCATACTCCTGCTTGCCCATGCAGGCAATCGTGATGGCATCAATGCAGTGGTGCACATGGTTCTCGCGGTTCTTCTTTTCATAGGCGGACTGTATGCCCCAAATCTTGCGGAACGCCGCTGTCATCGACCCTTTCACGACATCCACACGGTTGAAAAGACTGAGCAAATAGAGTCTTCCGTAACGGCTGATAACCGAAATATCCGTACCCTGTCTGCGTGTGAAGCCTTTTACATCATCTGATGAAATAGTAAATGTTTTGTACTTGTTCTTCCAAAAGTCACGCTGCATCTCCAACAAATGCCGTTTGGTAATAACACGGTCTTTCGCGTCTTTGGTACTCAAACCCGAAGTGGAGCCTTTCATGCGGCGTAGTTGTTTGCCTAAGTCCTCGTATTTCTTTTTCCACTCCTCAATGTTGGCTTGAACGATGGCTTGCTGTTGTTCCGACAACTGTGACGGCAGGCGGTTCTTCTTAACCTCTCTGTTGAACTTGGCATCGCATATTGTGAGGTTTTCCCGTGTTGTGTCTCCTCCCATACTGCGCGGCACGGTATGCTCTATATCAAACTCCGTTCCGTTGTATAAGGCTTTTAATGATATTTCTCTGCCGGTATAGGTACATCTTCCTAATGCAGAAATAGATATAGTTTTTCCCGTATAAACACACTTCCCGCCTTGATCTTTCCATAGCAAGTATTTGAGAATATCATCATCACTCGGATTCGGGACAACATCTTTGATTGCCTCCACAGCCTCTTCACGTTCCTTACGTAATGCCGCCTGATATTGCCTCAATGCCGCCCGGCGGTTGGCATCGTTCAATTCGCGGGCGAACTCGATATGTATGATGGTGTTCTCATCAATGGTTCCGTCTTTCAACAGTTGGTTCACGACTGCTTTCATACGGAAGAGCGAGCGCATCGCCATCGGATTCTTGAGTGCAGAGATTCGGGGCGAGTCCAACTGATACACACCTTCTTTCGTCTTGTGCTCCACTTTGCGGTATTCCTCAATCATAGACGGATGATAGAGTTTCTGTATATCTATGTCCGACAGATTGTAGTGTGTCTTCCACTTGTTGTCGAGAGCCTGCTTTCTTTCCTCGCGGGTCATTGTTGGCTTGCCGTCTTTGTCCGTCGGGATTGTAAGATAGTCCTCTATATCGGTCTTCAGATATGCATCCACTTCACCGTCAAAGTCCGTGTCAAACGGATAGTCCCTGGTAAGGTCGCGCAGTTTGGCTACAAGCGTGGCAGCGGAGTAAATCATTCCGTGGTCACGCATGAGCGGCACAATGTTCTCCATCGCTTTCAGCGACAGCGAGGCATAACCTTGCGGAAGACGAATTTTGACAAGTGCGTCAGCCTGTTCATCCGTCAGATTGAAATGTCTGATTCCCCATTCACGGAGTTTCATATCATCCGTAAAGAAGTCCAATGCGTGCCAAACAGTATCTACCGTATCGCGGTTTTTCAGAATTTCTTCGCCGAATATCTCTTTGAGTTGTGCGCTTACAGGGCATCCTGCCACATTCGTGTCAAGATAGTAGTTGAAACGATATGGTTTTTCTTCCGCCGACTTGTAATAGCAGTATTTGTCTTTGCCCGCCAAAGTTTTGGCAATGTCTTCAAAATGGAAGTTGGCTTTTGATTTGCGGAACCACAACGGCAGAATCTTGTTCACCTCCTCATCAGTAAGCATACGCAATCCGTTATCCGCAGGAGTCTGCATCTTGATATTACGGATGAAACTCCACAGACGGAACTCCTCAAACAGCGGGTGCGAAACAGGCGCACAGTGCTTGGAAGGCTCAAACGGGCATTTGGCTACTCCGCGACGCTGGCTCTTCAACGGACGCTGCTCAAAAATAACCTTACGCAGTTCATTCACCAACGCCTCGCCCAAATGCTGCTTTTTGCATATTGCGTCAAACTCTTTTTCGTAATGTTCTTTGCGGTCGGTGTAGCAACTGCGGATTCGCTCGCCGCGTTGGTAGAGTTGATGGAAATATTGGCAGAGATACTCACAACCGGCATCCTGTATCTTCTGTGTCAGGTCTTTTATACCCTCTTTTACCTTGCCGCTCTCCGAGTTTTTGTCATCGGTCCGGTCTTTGCGGTTGCTGAGGAAGCCGCGACGCTGGGTTATGTGATACAGAGCGCGCCCTAACAGATAACGGTCGATGCGGTTCTCCATGTCTAATTCGCGTTCGATGCATTGACAACGTGCGGCATAAGGGTTGATGCCTTTGTTCTCGTCCGTGCGCTGCCAGCGCATGAAGTTCTCGTTGCGCAACGGATAGATGCCTTCCACACGCCAAGTGTGCAGTTCTTCGGATGAAAGCGGAGGACACAAACCCGCATTGCTCAGCACTGCCAACAGGCGGATTTTGCGCACTTTCCTTCGCCAGTAAATCTTGCGCAGACTGCGGTGTTCTGTTCTTTCGGCGGCACGCGACTTCTCTATAGTGCCTTTCTCAATATTGACACCTTCCTGAAAAATGTGCACTCCTTTGTCAATCAGTTCATAGCCGCCGTAAGGCAGACGGTCAACGACTGCCCAGCCCAATGAGTTGGTGCCGGTATCAAGACCGAGAATGCGCTGTTTGCCTGTATTTTCCATCATTATCTTGATTAAATTTGCAATTACTATTTGGTGGTTACATAAAAACGCACTACTTTTGCGGCGTGAAACAAGTTTCTCTTCTTCAAGCTTGTCACAATAAGGCCATCAAGGCCGAAGGGTAAAACCTAATGTCCTGCTTCGGCGGGACTGTTTTTTTTTGCTTGCTCCGTTATTATCTCTTTTTGTTTGAGCCGCACTCGGGACGAGTACCCTGAAAGGACGCTGCAAAGATACTATTTTAAGCTGACATGACAAGTCGGTAAGCAGATTATTTGTAAAATTTAACTTCTTTATCCACTATTTTAGTCATCTGCTTAATTTAGTTTATCTATCGGGAAAAGGAGCGGTCGTTGTCGTGTCGTTGCCGTAGTTGCTTGCTGCGCTGTTAATTGATAATTGACAATTGATAGTTGATAATTGCGTGTTGGTGAGTGAATGTTGATGACTGAGTGTTGGATGCTGAATATACAAGTGCAGGCTGACAGCCTACAAAGAAGAAGCAAAACGCCGAATACTATTCGGCAAAATGGACGAAGCTATGCGGATTGACAATTGGCGGAATACGAAGAAGGCTCTGCGGCAATACAATTGCCGCGAAATGGACATACGTTTTGAACCCGAATCAGATTCGGGGCTAATTAACGAAGAAAAAAGCGGCTACCAGCCTCTGCAAGAGACGAAAGGGCTGCGAATTAAATTCGCATGCAATAAAAAGAAAGAAGGCAGAAGGCTATAAGAAACAAACAGAAGGCTATAAAAGAACAGGCAGAAGGCTATCCGTAGGGTGTAGCCATTTACGCTAATTCATCAAGCAGAGAGGGGGTATCATTACCTTCTGAACGAGATTGTTGACACAGACAAGGTACAAGCCGGTCGGGAGGGAGATGTCAGCATGACCGTCAGCGGACAGAGACCTCATCTCACGACCTGTAATATCGTAAATCCGAATATCCATATAACGGTCAGAGCGGATAGTCAAGCGTCCTCCTACAACATTGATTTGTATATTCTCCTCCTGAACAGGGCGCACATCCGTCCCTGATGCGTTGCACGTATATGACTCATTCTTCCACTTGCCCCAGATAAACTCCACCAGATTCGGGTCCTCAACAAACGGGTTGGTATTATGCTGTTTGAGTGATACGGCATTGCTCCTTTCGGTCTCTTTCTTTGACACAGGGTCCTGTCGATGCCATTTGAGCAGCAGGGTCAAGGCTTTGGAGGTGAAGCCCGCCGTATTGCCGGAATAGGTAAACATCTGGTAACCCTTGCCTCCTGCTGTGAAATTCTTGTCATTGTAGCAGGTTATCATATAGAAATAGACACGTGCAAGGTCGCCCTTATACTCGTCAGCAGGTTCAAATACATAGTTGTTTCCCGAACTGCCGAACGTGCCGTATCCCACTTTGCTGCCGAGGCTGTTGCTCCATTCCACAGTGCCTGTCACCTCGCCGTAGGGCCATGCCGAGCGGTTGCTGTTGGCCTGGAAATCGGTAGGGAAGATATGATACAAGTCGGTGTACATGGGTTCGGTATCACTGCCTCCCCACCACGACTTGGGCAAGGCGTGTTCGCGGTTGTAGCACTCACACTCTGCAAAACCGTCGCTGCCACGGCAATATCCCTTGGGCGAGAAAGAACAATCGGAATAGATGTCCCAGATATTACCGTCGGCGTTAATGTCCACATTAGCACGGTCGCCACGCACATCGTCATAAGACAGGACAGTATGGTCGGCAATCAACGAATGTAAAGAAGACAGCAATGCCTTGCTTTTCAACCCCTCCAACGACGAATAGGTGCAATTGTCCTGCTGCGCCTTCTCAAAAAATGCCACCAGACTGATGTCTCCTGTCATGGTGATGACACGCGGATTGTCCGTATTCCCGTCACTCCAGCCGGTGAAAACATACCCCGCATCCGGTGTGGCAGAAACAATCACTTGGTCTCCTGACTCGTATGTCCCGTTGACCGAAGAGTTGACCGTGCCTCCTTCATCCGCGTTTATCAGCAACGTGTAGGTGACGGTCAGAGGCGCAACCATATGATACGTGCCGTTTACCAGTTCCGCCTTGCCATTGTAATTCTTCAACATGGCGGTTGCCTCGATATAGTCGCCGGTATTCAAGGCATGCTTGTCATCATCGTTATCCGCTTTCAGCCTGAAGCAACACATTTTAGAGGTGGAACCATCGGCAGAGTCATCTATATAGAATTGTCCGTTCTGAAAATCCGGATAGCCGCTTTCCCACTTGGTGACATAGCCGCGCACCGTGTATGACTGTGCGGATGTCGAGCCGCTTTCCAGAGCCAGATCCGTATATATCTGATATATTTCGCTGACTGTATAGTAATCGTCAAGCGAAACCGCCTTTTCGGCATTAGATGGGAATACCACTGACAGACTTAGCACGAGAAACATCACAATCCTTTTCATGAGTGCTGATTGTAAGTTCCCTGTTCCGCCCGTGCGGTGCGAAACGGCGGCAGGATTGATGCGTGAAAGCAATATATCACGCGCATATACCAATTGTTCAATAAACATGGTTAACAGACATTTATATTGTTAATATTTCTTTCTAATATGCGTATTAACAATATTATTCATTAAATACTATGCAAGTGCTGTATCTCCATCGGCTTTGTGACTTCGGGATTCTATATAACAAAGTTGTTGTCTCTTTGTTTGAGCCGCACGCGGGACGAGTGCGTACCCTCAAAGGACGCTGCAAAGGTACTGCTATTTTATTAAGATATGCAAGAAAAAGAACAAGAAAGTGCCAAACATCGACCTTTTGCAAGTTTAGGAGAGGAGGCAACCGTTTCAGGTTCAGTCAGCCGCTGTGCATTCGGTGAGACTACGGTAAGACTACGGTGAGATAAGCACTATCTATCGGTTATCCTTCGGTTATCTATCGGTTATCCTACGGAGTTGCTTGCTGTTTTGTATCTGTAATGTCCCTGTTATGAGCCGTTCGTATAGTGTTTCACATATAAGAAATCAGCGCACTCTCAATTGAAAGTGCGCTGATTTCTTTTTTCAGTTAGCCTGATTGATTACTTGTGTGAGGGGCTGTTGGCACGACCGCCACCACTGGGATTGCCCGTTGTTGATGGATACATCGGTCCCGGACATGTACTTCTTCCGCCTTTTGACATAAGGAACAATGTTTAAGTCAGTTTTTATTACATCATCCCTCCCATGCCGCCTTGGGGCATTGCGGGAGCAGGGTTCTCCTCTTTGATGTCGGTAATGACACATTCGGTGGTGAGGAACATGCCTGCGATAGAAGCAGCGTTCTCAAGTGCAACGCGAGCTACCTTGGCGGGGTCAACCACACCGGCTTTCTTGAGGTCTTCGTATTTGTCCATACGTGCGTTGTAACCGTAGTCGCCCTTGCCTTGACGAACCTTGTCCACAACCACAGCACCTTCCTTGCCGGCATTGGCTACAATCTGACGCAGAGGCTCTTCGATGGCACGGCAAACGATTTCGATACCGGTCTGCTCGTCCTCGTTGGCACCTTTGAGTTTGGCAAGTACCTGTTGTGCACGGATATAAGCTACGCCTCCGCCCGGTACTATACCTTCTTCGATAGCGGCACGAGTGGCACTCAAAGCGTCGTCCACGCGGTCTTTCTTCTCTTTCATCTCCACTTCGGAAGCAGCACCGACATTGAGTTGTGCTACGCCGCCTGCCAATTTGGCAAGACGCTCCTGCAGTTTCTCCTTGTCGTACGACGACTTGGTGGCAGCAATCTGCGACTTGATTTGTGCGATACGTGCATCGATGGCAGCCTTGTCGCCTGCGCCGTTAACGATGGTGGTGTTGTCCTTGTTGACGGTGATGGTCTCCGCTGTGCCGAGCATATCGAGCGTAGCAGATTCGAGTTTGATACCTTTCTCCTCGCTGATAACTGTACCGCCGGTAAGGATGGCGATGTCTTCCAGCATCTCTTTTCTGCGGTCGCCGAAGCCCGGAGCCTTGACAGCGCAAATCTTGAGTTGTGCACGCAGACGGTTGACTACGAGAGTGGTGAGTGCCTCGCTATCCACATCTTCAGCGATGATGAGCAAGGGACGACCCGATTGAACGGCAGGTTCGAGTACGGGAAGCAACTCTTTCAGATTGCTGATTTTCTTGTCATAGATGAGGATATAGGGTTTGTCCATCTCCACTTCCATTGTCTCGGTATTGGTTACGAAATAGGGGCTGATATAGCCACGGTCGAACTGCATACCTTGTACCACGTCGATGGTGGTGTCCATACCTTTGGCTTCGCTGATGGTGATAACGCCGTCTTTGCTGACTTTGCGCATTGCATCGGCGATGAGTTTACCGATTTCGGCATCGTTATTGGCAGAGATAGTGGCAACCTGCTCAATCTTGTTGAAGTCGTTGCCTACCTCTTCGCTTTGTTTCTTAATCTCTGCCACCACGGCTGCAACGGCTTTGTCTATACCGCGTTTCAGGTCCATCGGGTTGGCACCGGCTGTCACGTTCTTCAATCCTACGCCTACTATTGCTTGTGCAAGAACGGTAGCGGTGGTGGTGCCGTCACCCGCCTGGTCGCCAGTCTTGGAGGCTACTTCCTTAACGAGTTGCGCACCGAGGTTCTCCTGTGCGTTCTTCAGTTCAATCTCTTTGGCTACGGTTACGCCGTCTTTGGTGATTTGCGGTGCGCCGTATTTCTTGTCAATCACTACGTTGCGACCTTTAGGACCAAGCGTCACTTTGACTGCATTAGCCAGTTGGTCAACTCCGTTTTTCAGGGCATCACGCGATTCGATGCCGTACATAATATCTTTTGCCATAGTTTTTTTAATTAGTTGATCGCTTTGACGCATAATGAGCAGTTTCTCGTTGTCAATCTCTATCTCCGTTCCGGCATACTTGCCATAGAGAACATGGTTGCCGGCTTTGAGTACCATCTGCTCGTCTTTGGTGCCTTGTCCTACGGCTATCACTTCGCCGCGCAAGGGTTTTTCTTTTGCTGTGTCGGGGATGATGATACCGGCAGCGGTGGTTGTTTCAGCAGCGACCGGACGAATCAGTACACGGTCTGCTAACGGTTTGATTTTTGTCATAGTTGTTATTTTTTAGTTTATATGTTTATAAGTTTATGCGTTTATACATTCCGCACCTTTCCGCTACTTTCCTAACAAATACCGTGCCACCGTTAGGAATATGCTGACAGTGCAGTATAAAAAAACGAGAGGTCTGCCAAAATGGCAGTCCTCTCAAGTTAGCCGTATAGCGTCGTAAGGTTATCCGAGCATAGTGAGCAGGATACCTGCTGCAACAGCCGAACCGATTACGCCTGCCACATTGGGTCCCATAGCGTGCATCAGCAGGAAATTGCTCGGGTCGGCTTTGGCGCCTTCCATCTGACTGACGCGAGCTGCCATAGGTACGGCACTCACACCGGCCGAACCAATCAGCGGGTTAATCTTCTCTTTGGAGAAGACGTTCATAAGTTTGGCAAGCAGTACGCCGCCCATCGTGCCGAAGCAGAAAGCGATGATACCCATAAGCAGGATACCGAGGGTCTTCCAAGTAAGGAACGTACCGGCAGTAGCCGTAGCACCAACGGTCAGCCCGAGGAAGATAACCACGATGTTCATCAGTTCGTTCTGTGCAGTCTTGGCAAGACGGTCCACCACGCCGCACTCTTTCATCAGGTTACCGAGCATAAGGCAGCCGATAAGCGGAGCAGCATCGGGCAGTACGAGAGCCACGATAGTGGTGATAACAACGGGGAAGACAATCTTCTCGGTCTTGCTGACTGCACGCAGTTGCTTCATCTTAATCTTGCGCTCTTTCTCCGTGGTCAGCAAGCGCATAATAGGCGGCTGTATCACAGGCACAAGTGCCATATACGAATAAGCCGCAATAGCGATGGGACCCAACAGATGCGGAGCCAGTTTGCTGGTAAGGAAGATGCTGGTAGGTCCGTCAGCACCGCCTATGATACCGATAGAACCGGCTTCAGCAGGCGTGAATCCGAGTGCGTTGGCACCAAGGAATGCGATAAAGATACCCACTTGTGCAGCGGCACCGAGGATGAAGGACTTGGGGTTGGCAATCAGCGGTCCGAAGTCGGTCATCGCTCCTACACCGATGAAGATAAGGCAGGGATAGACACCTGCTTTCACACCGATATAGAGCACATCAAGCAGTCCGCCGTGTTTGAGTATCGCTCCATAGGAATGGTAAGCGGGGTTGGCGGCTCCGTCGGCGAGAGTGGGTTGCAGGAATGCGTCCCACAGTTCCTGATGGAACATACCGGCTC
>CADAAF010000084.1:0-21869 GCA_902785805.1 uncultured Bacteroidales bacterium
CGTCTAACTTTTCCATAATTTTTAACGCTTCTACCTGATCTCCCTTCTTACATGCTTTTTCATACTGATCAAGCAACGAATCGTTAGAAGGAGTACAAGAAACCATAGCTAAAGAAAATAATGCCATGACTGCAAAAATTAACTTTTTTTTCATATTATTAATAATTTAAAATTTTGCCTACTCTTTTAAGGATTTTCGGCATCTTCCATTTCATTGACAATTTGCGTGTGCAAAAGTACTACAAAAAAATGAAAGGCGCAAAGGATTGACCCTTTACGCCCTAATTAGCCATAAATTAATGAGTGAAGGAATGAACGAATTAAAGAATTATAGAATTAATGAATTAACGAATGAAGGGTGTTTAATGTTTAGATGGAGATGGAAGAAGTATTACTCGGCAAGCGGTTTTTGCTGAATAATCACTGTATCGCCGTTGAGATTGATACTATACAACGGATAATCCTTGAAAATAGCTATCATACGCTTGTAATCACGGTCGTAGATAGCCAAGTACTGATTACGTAGTTGTGTCTCGTACTGCGGATGGGATTTCGCAAAGTTCTCGCTCTTTTGATACATGAACAAAGCGTACGCATTTAACGCTGTCAAAGCATCATTATAATACTGCAAGTGGCGAATAGAATCCGCATATGTTTGGTATAGTTCCAGATAGTCAAGCTCTGCCCTTTTGCTCAACTTTTCCCATTGGTTATCAACAGCTGATGGGGGTGCACTCCGTAATGCGTATGTTTCAAGGCATTTGTCAATTTCTGCAGGCATAATCTCTTCATAACAGTCCACAAAAAGTCGCAAATAGTACTCTTGGCAGACGATAGCGACAAACACACTATCAAAAGCTGACTCCGTGTAGTTCAGTTGATCAATAAATTCTTTTGATGCTCCGGAGCGCAAAGGTAATGTTTGCTGATGAAAATACTTTTTCGCATTCTGCAACAGATGCCAGTATTTTGCACTATACTCCTTCGGGAAATCAGAAAGCATCTGCTCTTCAATCCGGTCAGGCCAATCGCAGTTATAAGGCCGATAATAGATGGTGTCTATCAATGCCCAATCGACAGTTGAATAACTATAGAAACTTCTCAAAACATCTTCCGGAGAGCGTTTGATGGGGTCTTCAGCCGGTTGTGATGAAACTACAGGTTGCTGCGAAGGAATAACCTGAGACGGAAGGATGTGTATAATAATCGCACATATGACGCTAAAAGCAAGTATGAGAGGCAGCAACCATCGCATCCGCCAATAGCGGTGAAGCGCAGCACGGACTTGGCGGACAGAATTGTAACGGCTTCTATCGGAAGTAAGGCAACGACGGATAACAGGCCTGGCGGAATGCGGGAAAAGGAGCGCAAGCATCTTGCCTAAGGCATAGATGTCCCGTTGGGGAGTTAAGGCATCATGCGGAAGTGACTCGGGTGCGCTGATAGAAGGCGACGAACCGATATTCTTGGCTATATAGGCATCGTTGTCCGCGAAGCCGAAATCAATGAGCCGCACATGGTTGCCGGAGTCGGTAATGAGGATGTTGGAGGGCTTCAAATCGCCGTGGACGATTTGGCGGTCATGAAGGAAAATCAGTGCTTCCATCAGTTCGTCCGCTACGCGGCGACGCTCGGTAGAGGAGGGGTTTTCCGCTATGAATTTGTCCAACGGGCGGCCGTGTATGTACTCCATGAGGATAGCACGCCCTAACTGCGGATCGTCCACCATGGATATCGTCTGAACCACATAGATGGAATCCAGACGGTGCATAATCTCAAACTCACGCTCCAACAAGAGTTGGTTGCGGGTCTGCTCGCCTTCGGTGGGTTTGGCAACCTTCAGAACGACCCATTTGCCGCCCATCTGCGCACGGTAAACAAGGTTGTGCCCTGAGTCGGACAGCAACTCATAATCTGTAAGATGCTCCATGCCTAATTCTTGTGAATTAAGCGGACGAACAGGACCCGATGTAAAGGAATCAATATCCATTTGCGAAGCAAAAGTACGAATAAGATTGCGTACGTGCAAATAATTACATAACTTTGCGCAAATTTTTATGAATTATGGAGACCTCATATCCATCTAACAGTATTGCTATCAGCCAACTGAAAAAGGCTGTTGAAGTACGCTTCGGTCATGTTCCTGCTACGCCTTCCGACTTCGGAGAGTTGAGTATTGTTATCTTAAAGACAACCGGCGAACGGCTCAGTCCGGACACCCTCAGCCGTATATGGGGTTACAAGAAAGGATACTCCTCCGTCCGTCAGAGCACGGTGCGCGCGTTGGAACAATACGCAAAAGCCAATGAAGAATCGGACTTCATTCATACAACGGCTATTCATGCCGACGAATGTCAGAAAGGTGCGCGCGTGCGCATCGCGTGGTTACCGAACCGCGTCTGCGTGCTGAGCTATACGGGCGACTACAGGTGGCGCGTGGAAGAAAGCATCAACAGCAAACTGAAAGCGGGAAACACATTCTATTGCCGCACCATTGCACAAGGAGAAGAGCTAATTGTAGATCACGTAGAGACGGAAAACGGCATCTACGAAGGCTTCCGAATAGGGAATAAGAACGGTCTTACCATGGTAGAGAAACTGTGACAGACGACAGAACGAAAGAGCGGGATACCGAAATACGTGGTGTCCCGCTCTTTGTGTTACAGAAGGCTCTTTGCGTTGCCGAAAAGGTGATTAGTCTATGCGCTGACCTTGGACGGTGTAGGTGATGCCGTTGCGCTCAATAACCATAATGCCGTTGTCAATGTACTTGACGGCTTGGGCATTGTCCATTGTATCTTCTTCCTTGTCCAATATCCATTGTCCTACTTCTTCGCCGTCAGCGATGATGCGTACGCGCTGTGCGTTCATGGGTGCGTCGCTGCGGAAGAAGCCGCGATAGGCACGGATGGTAGTACCGTTAGCCGCGTTAGGGGAATAAATCTTGTTGTCCTTCAAGCCGAGATAGGTGCTGCCTCCTGTAGAGGTTTGCAGCAAGCCTGTACGGAGCGTGCCAGCCAAGTAAAGGTTACCCCTGCCTGAACCGTCGTTATTACCCGTGAGAGTTGTTATGTCTCCGTTGTCAGCATCGGTAATGATGGTTACGTTGGGGAAGACAAACGTGTTTTTGGCTGCCAGTTTTTCGTTGGCATTGACGATGTACCCTTTGCCCGCCTCGATGGAACGTGCTATGGCAAAATAGACTGTAATATCCGAACCCTGTATGTCTGCATAACGGAACTCGAATACTCGTCCGTAGAAGCCGAGTGCCATCATCAGTCCTTTGTTCACGTTGAAGGGCAGGCACAGTGTCGCCCATTTGCCTTGTGCGAATGTGCGGTTGAGCGTGACGGTATTGACGGTTAAACCGTTGTAGTCTTCATTGAAGTTGTCGTAGTACTCAGCTGCCTCGTTCTCCTGCAAGACTATGTCCCTGCTCAGTTCGAACGGCTTGAGGTCACGCAGCGAAATGTTGTCAAGCAGTGCTCCCTCTTCTCCCGAGTTGCCCGAAGCGTCAGCGGTGTAGATTTCCTCGTCGTTGATGACTACGATGTTTTCATAGATACTGCGGAAGAGCATTTCGGGATTCACTCCGAAATCGGTGTCCATTCCCGCCATATTTGCTACCGTAACCAGCGTAGCGTAGTTCACTCCGATAACCTCCATCAAGAGATTGTCAAAGGCATCCAACCCGTCCTGCACTTCGTTGCCATAATAGAACACGTCCTCATCTCCTCTTGAGAGTGCGCAAAACGCTTTGCGCAGTTGTTCGTCGAGGTATTGGTGGGTTACTTTTCTTATTCCGTTGGCATCGTACTTGTTGAGTTTATCCATGTTCAAATAGAGTTTGAGCATGGGGAACTTGTTAACGACCGCCTTTATTTCGCCGATACGCGTGTAAAGAGTGGTGGCGAGGGTGTTGATGGCAGTATTGGCAAGTACGGTGTCGCGGAGATAGCCTTCCTCCTGATAGGTGGTTATTTCGTCGCCGGTCAGAGAGAGAAGCCCATTGTCCGTGTCAATCGTACCTTTGCGCAGCGGGCTGGGGTAGGAGCAAGTGGAACCGGTGGAGATGTCGTAGAGGGTACCGTATTCATCGGAGGAGATGTGTGCTGCAGAGTGGATATGTGCGTGCCCTGTGAAGACCACGTGGACGTGTGAAGCGAGCAGTTGCTGCTGTATATCACCGAGGGGAATCATACCGTCCGCCATATTGGCGATGTGGTTTTTGTCGATGAACGACTGTCCGTTGATATGTTCCATAACGGGGTGGTGCGCCATAACGAGGATGTTGTTGCGTCCTGCCAAGAGAGCCTTCTTGGTGCATTTCTTGAGGAACGTCATCATTCCTTCCGTGAAGCCTCCCGCCGATTTGTGCCCGCCGATATTGGACAAGTTGGTATTCAGTCCGATGATGGCTATGTCGTCAAACAGGTAGGTCATATATGCGAGCGAGTCCACTCCTTCGTCAAGGCGCATTACTGCCTCGTTGTAGCCAAAATCGGCATAGAGTTCAGCGAATCCTGTAGCGGAGAGGTTGTCCGTTTTGACGGGCGTGCCTGAGGAGTAGTCCTTAGCTCCCGGGTCGGAGATGTCGTGGTTGCCCGGTATGACGAACACCTGAATGCCTGCTGCTTCCAGTTCTGCGAATTTCTGCGCCACGTATTGGTGGTTTTTCAGTTCGCCGTTGTAGGTGAGGTCGCCCGGTACGAGCAGGAAGTCGGGTGCGTTGTCTTTGACACGTTGGATAGCGAGGTCGAAGAGTTCTTGTGAGTGCTCAACCATCTTGGGGTCGGAGTAGAACACTTCGGGGTGGCTCTTGTTCCACAGTTCATCGACCATCACGTGCATGTCACTCATTACCATAAAGGTCTTCTGATCGGCATACACGAGAGCCGTTGCCAAGAGCAAAAGGCAGATAAATGTTTTTTTCATAGTCGTAAGGTTTTAACTTAGGTTATATTTGTTATTTGTAACTTAGGTTATATATGTTATTTGAGAATCTCAATCTCCACGCGACGGTTCATCTGACGATGCTCGTCCGAGTCGTTGGCTACGATAGGGTCTTTCTCTCCCCGTCCGATAGTCCTTATACGGGTAGGGTCAATACCCCGTTTCACCATCTCCTGTTTCACGCTTTCAGCCCTGCCTTCCGACAGCCGCTGGTTGTAATCGTCCTTGCCAACGTTGTCCGTATGACCGATGATGAGGATGCGTTTTTCAGGGTTCTCATCCAGCATCAGGAACAACTCTTGCAATGCCGCTTCTGACGAAGGCAGAATGTTCGTCTTGTTGGTAGCGAAATAGAGGTCTTTCAGCACAAAGCGTCGTACCTTGACCGGCTCCAATTGCACCAACAGCATATCCTGCACGTTCCTAACCGTCACACAAGTATCCCTATAGCCTTCTGCGTTGGCGCAAACGGTATAGGTTCTGCGGTTATCAACGAGCGCAGAGAGTGTCTGTGCCGCGCTGTCCAATGCGGTTGTGGCGATGATGTCACCTCCTTCGTCCAGCACGGATACCTGTGCCTTAACCAGTCGTCCCGTCCTTGCGTCTATTACCTGGGTGCGTAAGGACTGCTTCGGATAAAGAGCAATACGGACGGTGTCATCCTTGTCGCTGTGGTTGATTTTGACCGGCTCTACAGGGAAGTAGTCAGGGTGGGTGGCTGAGATGATGTATTTGCCCGGTGCGTAAGACTTGACTACACGCCCGTGCTTGGAGTCGGTAGTCCTGACAACGGGCTTCTTTTTCTTCCGTGCGGACTGTGTTGTTACCGTTGCGCCTGCAATGTGTCTGCCGGTAGTTTCGTCGCTGACGAAAGTAAGTATAGACGGATAATGCGCCGTCTCTTTTTTCTGCTTCTTGCCTGTCAGGTCAAACAAGACAGCGAACTTCAAGCCTGCAAAGACAGGAATCATCCGTGCTTGAGCGAAGGACACTGCTTCGGAAGTAGAGGAAAGACGTATGTCCGCCTCGTTACCGAGGTCGCAGAACTGCGGCATGTTGTTCGGCGTATAGTTCATCACGCCCACATCCACAAACGCTGACAACTGACAATGCCCGTAGTCCTTGAAACTCCTTTTCTGCTTCTGTTGTCCCTTACCCTTGCCCTTAGGCTGCGAGGAGGGCTTATGGAAGTCATATCCAAGTTCCAACGAGGCCATCGGATTAAAGCGGTTAGCCAGTCTGCCGCTTCCGCTTGCCTGTCCTGCAAGGAGATTATGGTTAGGCATATCGGTGTAATAATCTATCGCCTGCGCGTCATAAATGACTTTCTCCACGTCGCTCTTTATGTTATAGTCCACCATCAGCGGGTATGCCAATTTGGCTCCCGCCAATACGAAGAAGCCTTTGTACTTCCCTCCGAACATTATCGCCGCTGCCACGTCCAATGCCGTCTGCTGTTCGCGGATATTGCGGAAACGGTATCCAGTAAACATCTCGTCCGTAGGAAAGCGCATACGCTGTGTGATGTCGAAGTATCCTTTACCGCGCCTCTACACCGAGATTAAAAAGGAAAGCGCCACGGCTGTACGTTCCGTGTTCAAGCTGATACGCCAGTCCGAGCCCGCCCATCGGTCCGCCTATGTTCTGCAATCTGCGGTCGTTCTTGAGCAGATTGTCATACCCTGCCAAAACATACGCGCCAAGCCGGTTGGATGTTGCGACGTTCTCCTGCGGCTCATTCTGCCTGTCTTCTTTCGGTGCAGGAGGTGCCGCTAACAATTGCAGGCACACAAGGCAACATACGGCTGCTACTATGGTTCTCATCTTTCTCATGGCTTCACAATGATTTTGGTGGTTGTTTTAGTTCCTTCCACGCCGTGGAAGACGAGTGCATATACCCCCGCATCAGTTATATACGTAGAGAGGTCAATGGTAAAGACACCATTATCTGCAGGCGGGCAGAAGGGCTTGCGGTATAACAGGTTGCCATCGGTATGGTAGAGGAAATATGTGCCGCATATATTCGTCTCTACCGTTACCGTCATATTGTCCTTCGAGAGGACTGTAGGCGTGACAGTGACAAAGGGTTCGATAAATTCCCCTCCTTCGGTCTTATCGGTCATAGGAGCCGGATAGAAAGGACAGGTGGTCATAGTCACTCCGTCATCTGCGCGTGTCAGTTCCGCCCAGTATGCTTCGCCGTAAGCAAGGGAAGGTGACACATATACATACGTACCTTGCTCTCCACGTCCCTCTATCGGCGTGCCTTCATGGAACCAGCGTACAGAGGAGAACGTGTATCCGCCGTTGTAGTCTTCATTACGGAGAGTGAACAAGTCGTTCCATCGTTGGAGTATGAGCCAAGAGGGATAGCGTACGGCAAACGCCTGTATTACGGTATAGTTGATTCCGTATTTATAGGTCAGGGTGATTTCAAGCGTATAGCAATCGGGTCTTACGTAATGCGTTGAATCTGCCGCATCTTTGGGTAGCGGAATGGTTATGTCCGCCGTGGAGGATGTGCTGAACGTACCTTCGTACTTGGGCAGGAAACCTTGTGCAACGGCTTTAGCATCGAAAGCGACTGAATAGGCAATCGGAATCTCTTCCGCAAACGTCATCTGTATATCCAGAGTGTTGTCGTCCGCACAGACATCGGGAATGGTAACCGTTACTCCCATTTTGTCCGAGTTATTGTGATAGAGGGCTGTATAGGTAGCATCTCCTGTCACAGAAGTCAGTTCGGGCGACCAACCGATAAAGGTAAATGTATCTTCGCCATCGTCAAGTCTGACAGGCGTGTCACCTTTGTACTCGGGCATGGTGCCGAAGTCTTCAAGGCTACTTTGTAATACCGTCCCATCATAATTGACAAATGTAACGGTATATCTCTTCTCGACATAAACAGTTACCGTTTTCGATACTTCACATGCACCGTTGCCTAATTCCTCCAAACGGATTTCATCGATGGCAAAGTCGTTTCCATTTCCGTTATTGTTTTGATTGAGAATACATAGCCGAGCCGTGGTGTTGCTGCCACTATACCATATACCGTAATTAATAGACCATTGGTACAGCACATCGGGAGAGTGGAGTATCGGTCCTAACTGAGTGTTGTTGATGGAGAATTGCAACAATGCGTATTGACCTTGCGAATAAGAATCGAGACAAGACATCACTTGTGCGGAAAAGGCATAATATGTATCGGGTGTTACGTTAATGTCCTGCTGCCAAAGAATGCTGTTGGGAGTGGTCGTACCATCAATAATCATCATATTTCCCGACCCTCCATACGCTTTGTGGGAAGCAGCATTTTTCCACAACGCCTGTACATCGTCTGAGATTGTAAACTTTCCTTTTCCGCTGCCGCTTGTAGCAGTATAAGGGCTAAAGTATCTCAAGTCAGTAATAAAGCCGACATTCCCCAAATCAAAATCGCCGTTATAGACCAAGTTGGCATCCTTGTCAGAAGACATCTTATATCCGGTGACGGTATAAGAAGTAGTGACAGCAGGTTTGGCATAGATGAGGTTGTCACTTGTCTTAATTATGGTGTTTTCAGGTTCCCATCGGTAAAAATCCGCCCCTTGCGCCCACATCAGTGCCGAATCACCCGGCATAATGGTGGTGTCCGGACGCAGAGTAATGTCAAAAGGCTTTTCCTGCGTGCCACAATCAAACTCCGTATCCGTTTGTGCACAGAGTATTCCGGCACAGCACGCAAATATGAATGTAAGTATTTTTCTCATAGATTGTCAAGGTTTTACATGGTTCATACTTTGTTACGGTTAGCCATTGCAGTGACTATTCCGCCCGCAAATGTACGGCAAAAATGTGATACTGACAAACATTTGTGTGGGTATTGTGTGCCTATAGTGAGGTTAGTTTAATATTTCGTTTATGTATCGTGTATGTATCGTATATGTATCGTATATGTATCGTATATGTATCGTATATCTATCGTGTTTGTATCGTAGCTTATTGCTGACTTATTGCTGACAGGTGGCTGTCCGGTGGCTTTTCGGTGGCTGTCTGATTGCTGCGAAAGGGCTGTCGATGCGGGATTGATAGGGTCGCTGAATTTGCCGATTCTTAAGAAAAGTAACGTTTTTTATGGCAAAAATGAAGAAATTTATAATCTTTTCTTAAGAAAAGGTATTTTTTACATCCAAGTGTTGTTGTACTTTTGCGGCGTTTATTATAGTATGCCGTAGTGTGTGTGCAGGGAATGCAGACGATGGGGCATTTAATGATGAACGATGGGGAGGTTTGAGATGGATGATGGGGAGAGCATAAAGGGAGCATACAGTAATGATAAGAAAATATAAACATTATTATACTATGAAGAAAATCAAGTACTTGTTTCTTTCATTTCTGCTGATGGCAGGTATGGGAGTACAGAGCCAACAATTGCCGGATCCGCATTTTGAGAACTGGTCGGATTCCTTCAACGGCAATGAGCAACCGAAAGACTGGCACGGGAGCAACGTGTCACAAATGAGTTTCAATTTCACTTTCCTTTACAAACGTGAGGGCCGTACGGGCAGTTGTGCCTACATAGCCAACCAAAAAGTGGGTGCAATGGGCGTTACGGAAACGGCTCCAGGTTATTTCAGTCTGGGCCGAGCCTGGAACAAAGTGGAAGGTATAGATACGAAGACCGGTACCGGCGGAACGGAAGGCGGTATTCAGTTCAAGTACCGTCCTGACACGTTGTCGGTATGGATTAAGCGTACAGGCAGCGGTGCCGGCGGCGAAGATTTCAATATCGTATTCTACAGCTGGCAAGGAACGAGCAAGGGAACGAGCTATATGTCTAAAGGCGGCAGTTGCAAGGGCTCCGAACATACGAACGAGGAGTGCGACATCCGTCAGACAACCAACGGCAACCAATGCAGCACGTCCCAATACGCCAAGCAAGTGGCAGAAGGCTGGCACAGAGAGCGTGCCACGTATTCCGACTGGACCAACCTGCGCATCCCGATATACTATTTGCGGGACGAAGTGCCGGAGATGGTGAACGTGATATTCTCGGCAGGTAACTCCCCGAACGCGTTCTCCAACAAGGGCTTGACAGACGGCAATGCCTTGTACGTGGACGATGTGGAGCTGATATACTCGTGCAATATACAGAAACTGTATATAGACGGAATGGCATGGAACGGCTTCAATCCCAACACGGAAGAGGAGCAGGTCTATTCATTGGGTCAGAACGCCACGACTATTCCTGAGATATATGCGATGCGCGGTGTGGGTACACTGACCAATTCGCAGAACGTGACCTCTTCTTTCCCCGGCCGTCGTCTGTCAAGCGACGAGATGACGATAACCAAAGGTGCAGTGGGCGAAGTGACGACCATCACCGTCAAGTCGGGCGACGGCAAGAAGACGATGACCTACAAGATACGGTTCGTGAAGCAGGCATCGTCGAACGCCTATCTGTCGGGCATCAAAGTGGACGGCAAAGAGAAAGAAGGCTTCAACGCATACGTTACAGACGTGGAAGTGGAACTGCCTTACGGTACGAGCAAGGTTCCGACGATAGAGCCGATAGGTCAGGATAACGGTCAGACATACAACGTGACCAACGCCAAGACGCTGAACGATGTGACAACCGTAAAGGTTACCGCCGCCGACGGCACGACAACCCGCACATACACCATCCGCTTCAAGGTGGGACAGCTGTCAGACAACACGCTGAAAGACATATTGGTGGACGGCGTATCTCTGCCGGACTTCTCCTCACAGCAAGTGAGTTACACGTATTCACTTCCTACGGGTACGACCCGAGTTCCGGAAGTGAAAGCCGTGTCCGCCTATCCCGACGGGGAGCAGACGATTGTGTATGAAGCGCCCTCGCAGATGACAAACAACTGCCAGTACAAAATCAAAGTGAGTACCAAAGGCAATCCCGTGCCAAAGACCTATACGATAACTTTCAAACTGGAGGCATCATCGAATGCGAACCTCAAGAACCTGACATTAGACGGTAAGCAGATAGCAGGCTTCAAAGCAACAACGTATGTCTATTACGTGGAGTTGGAGATGGGCGCGACTTCGATACCGAAGATAGGGTACGAGAAAGGTGACGAGGCTCAGAAAGTGACAGTTACAGAGTCGGACGTGAACGGCACAAGTGTTGTCAGCGTGGAGGCAGCCAACGGTTCGCAGGCAGTGTATAAGATTATCTTCTCCACACCGCAGTCGGAGAACACACTGCTGAAGGCCATCTACATAGACGGCAAGTTAGTGGACGGGTTCGCGTCCAATACACGCATATACAACATCACACTGCCCGTAGGTTCGACCGATGCCAATTTCCCCAAGATTACGTGGGATACGATGGACGAGTTCCAGAAGGTGGAGATGAAGACCGGCGGCGTGAACGGTACGACCCGTCTGGTAGTGACAGCAGGCAACGGCACAACAACACAGTACCAACTGATATTCTCGGTAGCACAAGACGAGGTTAATTACCTGAATATGATATACGTGGACGGCAAGGAACTGGATGGCTTCAACAAGGAGACAACCAGTTATACATACGTGATGAGCCCTTCCGCCACGACGTTGCCGAAAGTGACATACGAGCGCGCCAGTTCGTATCAGAAAGTGACAGAGAAGAAACCTTCGGGTCTGACAGGCGATTATGTGCTGACCGTTCGTCCTCAGAGCGGTTCAGTCCGCACCTACACCATTACGTTCACCCAAGAGTTGTCGGGCAATGCGCAGTTGAAGATGATACGCATCGGCGGTAAAGACATGGAAGGTTTCAAGCCGGATAACCTCACCTACCAATATACATTGGCTCCAGGAACAAGCACTCTGCCGGAAGTGACCTACGAGAAACAGGAAGAATCGCAGAAAGTATTGGGCGTCCGTCAGGGTAACGACTACGTGCTGACCGTGACAGCCCAAGACGGCAAGTCGAAGAGTACGTACAAGATAACGTTCACTATTCCCAAGTCGGAGAGTGCGTTCCTGAAGATGATATATTTAGACGGCAAGGAACTGGCAGGATTCGACCCGACCGTTCTTTCCTATACACAGCCCTTGGAGACGGCAACGTGTCCCGTTATCACAGTGGAACGTGCCGACGAAGCTCAACAGGTGACCATTGTGTCGCCCTACGCAGCCGGTACGGCACAGATAATGGTGCAACCCGAAGCCGGTGAACTCTGACGAACCGACGCCCGCACCAGACTGCGCCGCCCACTCCATCACCGCCATGCCTCCGATCGTCACCCTCCCGCCATAACAGTAGAAACAGAAGAGGGACAGACGGCACAAGTGGTGACGAACGGTAATGTGGTGACCATATATGTACTACGCGGCAAAGAGACAGCCAAGTATGAGTTGACCTTTACGTACAGCGTATCAAATGATTGCAACTTGCAGTCTATTCAGTTGGACGGCAAAGAGGTGGCAGGGTTCTCGCCGACCGTATATGGTTACAAAGAGAAGTTAGCCGCCGGCAGTCCGCTGCCAACGGTGACCTATACGAAAGGCAATGCCCGTCAGACAGTACACGTCGGACAGAGCGGCAAAGCAACGGTGCAACTCGTGGTAATAGCCGAAGACGGCACGAGCAGCAAGACCTATACGGTTGATTTCGAGATACCTGTAAGCGACGATGCCAAACTGAAGAATATCATAGTGGAAGGCAGAAGCGATTTCACTTACGATGAGGATACCTACGACTACTATTTAGACATAGAGAAAGGTGTTGCTTTGCCCGCACTCAGCGTAGAAGCCAAGCCCGGTCAGACCACGATGATAACAACGGTGAGCGAGACCGAGCAACGTGTGCTGGTACGTGCTGAAAGCGGTGCACAAACCACTTATACAGTGCATTACAACCTGATTCGTTCCAATAACGTACAACTGAAGACGATACTGATAGAAGGTACGGAACTGGCAGGGTTTGATCCGGCTGTAGCCGATTATACATATCCGTTGGCATGGCGTACGGAGGTTATACCCTCCATTCAGCCAGTCGGAATGCTTCCCACGCAGACCATCACCACTTATCGCAGCAGTGTGAACGGCACAACCGTCATCCGCGTGCTGGCTCCCGACGGCAAGGCTTACGGCGAATATACTATCCAATTCCCGGTTGACAAGTCGGACAGCACGTATCTTGCCAACCTCTTTATGCCTTTCAACGACGACTTGGAACTGGTTCCCGCTTTCAGTCAGGAAGTGACGGACTACGAGGTGTTACTGCCATACGGTTTTGATACGGTGCCTGCCCTGCGCTATGAGAAAGCGTTGCGCGAACAAAGCGTGGAACAGATTATCCGCCGCGTGAACGAGGTGTCGGAGTTCATCGTTACCGCCGAGAACGGCAAACAACTGACCTATAAGGTGAAGTTCACCGTCAAAGACCCGACAGAGGAGAACCTGCTGACGCTCTTGCGCGTAGTGGAGACCAATGACACACTATTAGGCAAGGTGAACGAGGTGTTCGACAAGAAGAAACGCAACTTCATAGCCAATCTGCCTTTCGGCAGCCGCTCAATGACAGTGGAATACAAGAAGTCCTACGGTTCGCAGACAGTGTTTGTGGAGAGCGGCGGCATATTGGACGTGACGAGAGTGACCGCACAGTCGAACGTGACAGGTGTGCCGGACGAGGTATATACGATTACTCCCGCAGTGGATCCTAAAGACCCAGCCGTGCTGACCGACATCAAGGTGAACGGCAAAACCATCGAAGGTTTTGACCCCGAACAGTTCTCTTATATAGTGAATGTAAAGGACATACCTGAGATAACCTACGTACTGAACGAAGGTGCTACCATTACCTATATGCCTTCCAGCAAGCACTGGCAGGCAACAGTAACCTACGGCACAAGGGTAAATACATATAACCTGTGGTTCTATTATGAGAATGATGTAATCCCCAACGGCGAGTTGGATATAGACGGCGTAGCCAAGTACAATGATGCATACAAGCCTGAAGGCTGGAATACAATAGCGGATGCGGATGATGAATATAGGGTAGTACTTGTCAAACAAGCATCAGGCGAAGAATGTACGAAAGCAAGCGACGGAAGTGTGTATCTGAAAACGCGGTATTCGGGTTTGTGCGCGCGCAATATCCCTGCATTTATTACACTTGCCAATGTGTCCGGCGAACTGAATACGACCAACTCGTTCTCCTATTCGGGCAGTATCGTGTTCCGCAATTCGCCGGATGTGCTGACTGTCAGGTATAAATCGCCGACCATCAAGTATAACAACCAGATCATCTACCAATTATGGGGCGGTAGCGGTTACTATGAGATAGACGAGCAAGATACGGAATCGTTCTCGGAATATAGGGAAAAGGCTATAGATTTGACTCCTGCCAATACCGCAGTAGGTAATGCGATGTCGATGAATATCGTTCTTAACTCCTATTATGGCACACAAGGTGCGCTCGGTACAGAAGGAATGGGTACAATAGCAGAAATGTATGTGGATTGGCTCCGTATCTCGTATAACCACACACTGACAGGCTTGACCGTGAACGGTATTGCTGCCACGTTGTCGGGTAACGCTTTCTCGGTAGAGCTGAAAGACCCAGAAGCAATTGAGATTCCGCAATTAGTGTTCACAGGCGAAGTAGCCGACCAAGCCCAAACCGTAACATGGTCAGCGGAAACGAACTCTGGAGAATACGGCGTTCGTACTGCCACTATCCGCAACTATGCAGAGAACGGCACAGACTATACGGACTATACGTTGGAAGTGAAACGTCCGTTGGCTACTACCAATACGTTAGCCAATATCTATATAGGCGGCAAATTGTTAGAGGGCTTTGATTCGGACGTGACCGATTATACCATCACACTGACTCCGTCTGACATACTTCCCGACTTGCAGGCTGCGGCTACGAGTAGTCGTTCAAAAATGACCACGACACGCGGCAAAGATGAAGTGACGATTGTGGTAACGCCCGAATACGGCGCGACCAAGACCTATACTATCCATATCAACTGGAAACAGGACAGCAATGCGAACCTCAATCTGCTCACCGCTTCCAAAGGCATACTTACTCCGGCTTTCGATGCATCCGTCCGCGAGTACACATTAGTGGCAGACACGATGCCCGACTTCTATTTCGTCAAGGGTCATACGTTGCAAACAGTGGATATAAACAAGGGTGTCATCACCGTGCAAGCCGAAGACGGCACAACGGGAACATACAAAGTGACATTACAGCCCGTTGCCCATACCACTTCGGCACAATTAGGCGAGATGGAATGGGACGGCACACCTGTGAAAGAGTTCGCGAAAGACGTGTATGACTACTATCCTGCCGTTGCGCCAGTGAACGTGATTTACCGCCAGATTGACAGCCGCGACTCGATTGAATATGTGCAGGAAGAAGCAGGTATGACGTGGAATATGTACGGTTTGCCCGCCGGCACTGAACATACATACCGGATTATCTATCCTACCGACTACTCGAAAGAGACGCGCCTGAAGAATATCTATATGGACGAAAAGCCGATGGAAGGGTTTGACGCTGACATTACAGACTATACGGTGGCATCGGACAAAGCCGTTATGCTGCGTGTAGAGAAGATGGAAGACGTGCAGACAGTGGATATAACTGAAGCAAACGGGGTTTATACCATTGTGGTTACCGCCGAGGACGGCGTTTCCAAGGCTACCTATACGGTTACGCTCGCGCCCGAATTAAGCGGCGAATCGCTGTTAGCGAAGATTTATGCGGACGGTACACTGATAGAAGGCTATCGTCCCGACTCCACTTACTATGAGATAACGCTTCCCACGCCTGCTGTCAAGACAGCCGAACCGACTCTGCCCGCCATTACATACGAGCGTGCTCAAGACCAAGAGAAAGTGGAGATACAGACAGGCAGTGTAGGTCAATCCACCTACCTAATCGTAACGGCGGAGAACGGCACCAACACTACCTACGAGTTGCTCATCCAAGCCGAACCGAGCCATAACGCATACTTGACGGGTATCATAGTAAACGGTCAGCCCGTAGAGCGTTTTGAGTCGGCACGACTCTATTACTCTTTGCAGTCTGCCGCCGAAAAGCAGGTAATAGAGTGGGCTACCGAAGATAATTTCCAGAAGATTACCACTTCGCAGACGCAGTTCAGCGACCGTGAAGAATATACCATTCACGTGATTGCGCAAGACGGCGTTACAACGAATGACTACAAGGTGGAAATCTTCCCACAACCTGTTTCCAACGAAACCGAATTGAGCAATATCCTGCTCAACGGCACCGAGTTGAGCAAGTTTGAAACGGCACTCAATCCCGGTCTGAAGTTTGAGTCTGGCAATACGATGTATCATATCAATCTGCCAGCCGAAGCCGCCACGCTGCCTCAAGTGTCCGCCCAGTTGAAGAGCGAAGGACAAAAGGTAAGCATCAGCAACAGCGAATCGCAGATTATCATTACCGTTACCGCTAAGGACGGTGTGTCGCAACGTGTCTATACGCTTGATTTCCGTCGTCCGCTATCGTCTGACGCTACGCTGGATATGATTTATCTCGGCACGGACGAGTTGAAGGACTTCAAGTCCGGCACGTTCTTCTATTCCGTACAATTGGCAGAAGGCATAACCCAGTTGCCGGAAGTGCTGCCTTTGGGCAAGAGTACGCAGACCGTGAATACAACGCAGGCAACGGAGCAGTCGATGCAAGCCACTATTACGGTAACGGCTCAAGACGGCGCGACGACCGCCACCTATACGATAGTGTTCACATTCACACTGAACGACAACACCGACCTCGAAATGCTGTATCTCAACGGTGAGACACTGACCTATATACAGGACGGCAAGAGCCAGAATTACTCTCCGTCGGTACACAGTTACAACATCACGTTGCCGGTAGGAACGCCTACATTCCCAGACCTTACATGGGACAAGGGCGACAAGTCGCAGACAGTGACGAAGACCGTCCTTTCGGAAACCGCTACCCGCAAGAGCGAACAGGTAACCGTAACGGCACAAAGCGGACGGCAGGGTGTTTATACGGTCAATTACGAGATACTTCTTTCCGATAATACCATGCTTGAGAGCATCATTGTGGACAACCGTCCATTGAGCGATTTCCAATACGACAAGACTGAATATTTCTACACCGTTGCTTCCGCTACATCACCGCTGCCGGCAGTAGAGTACGAGACAGCAGACAAGTACCAAGTAGTGAGAATGGATACCTTAGACGACCAGATAAAGGGAATGAAGCTGCTCGGCAAGAAGATTACCATTACGGTAACGGCGCAGAACCAGACGAGCCGTGTTTATACGATTCACTTCTCAGTGGCACTCTCCGGCGAGTCGCAGTTGGATATGATTTATGTGGAAGGCGAACCGATAGAAGGGTTCGACAAGGATGTATATTTCTACAACTACCATGTTGCCTACAACGGTACCGACCAGCACCAAATGCCCAATGTTACGGTATCGAAGAAACTGAATACGCAGAACGTAACCTATACACAGAAAGGCGATTCGATAATGCTGATTCACGTGATGGCAGAGAACGGCATTCACGCCGAGGACTATACTATCCGTTTCACCTACGGCAAGTCGCCTAATGCACAGTTGGCAGACATACTTATAGACGGTAAACCGTTCGGCGAGTTCCAACCCGATATGCTCAATTATGAGGTTCAGCTGTTTGATGACGAGAAGTTGCCGACAGTAGAGTGGGTAGCCTCCGACCCCGAGCAGCAACTCAACGAGCAAGAAGATGCAGCCGAGATAGACGGCAAACGCTATACGACCCTCTCGTGCGAAGTGATTGCTCCTGACGAGGACACCCGTATGACTTACAGCATATTGTTCGCATTTACCAAGAGTGCTCTTGACACGCTTCCAGTCAACGTCCGTATGGACGAGTTGTACGTTCGCGAATTGCCGGTTAACCGTGCTAACGGCTTTGACCACGATTTCAATGCGGACACACTCGTTTATCAGATGTCGGCTTATCCGTTGGACGCAGACGAAGATGTGTTCTTCACGACAGAGGATGTCCGTTATGTAACTTCTGATTCGCGCGTAAACGCAGCGATGGAACAGAACGACAAAATCAATCCTCAGGACGGCAAACTTGTAGAGCGCGTGATACGAATCACGCTGTACAGCACGGTAGCGGGTGATACGACCCATACATACTACGACCTTGTGCAGCGCATCAATTTCAGCCATGACAATACGGTTATATCTATCCTCCTTGATGACGAGCCGATGTCAGACTTCGACCCCGAAGTACACTACTACCAGATTCCCGTAAAAGGAAAGATACCTAACGTGAGCGTAGTGGCAAGCGATACAACAGCCCAAGTGTCCATTCTTCCCGATGGCGACAAGCGTGTGATAACCTGTGTATCCCAATACGCAAGTATCTTCGACCCGACTTCCGGCAATACATACACCATCGAATTTGTCGAGTCGCCGATAGACCAAGCAGCGCGCATAGAGCCGAACGACGTACTGATTAAGTATATCCCCGGTTCCACGCAGATAGCCATAGCCTGCATTCGCAAGGATGCGCAAGTAGCCATATATTCGGCAGACGGACATCTGCTCTTCTACCGCTCGTTGCAGGTAATAGATCCGCGCTATGCCATCGTGACCAAAGACACGAACAACAAAGATTACTTCAACGATGTAACCGACTTGTCGCAGTGCACTATTCTGACACTTGACCCGCATACGTTCTATTTCTATACCATTTTTGAAGGTAACAAGCGGGTAGTAACATCGGGTAAACTGCTCTTCGTACAATAACAGACCATTCTCTCCGACCTCTTAATGGGGTCGGAGAGAATACAAAAACGCAATACAACAATGAAAATCAGACACATATTATTAAGCATACCTATAGTAAGCGGCTGCATATTCTTATCCGCATGCCAAGGTGACACACCCGATATGGGAGCGATAGACAGTCCAGTACTCATGCTGACGGAAGATACGGTAACGATGCATGTAGGCGAGACGCATACACTGAGTCTTACATACAGCATATCCGGCCTTGAGTGGAGCAGCCAATATGACACGATAGCCACGGTGGATTTCCGTGGAGTGGTGACGGCTATTCAGGCGGGAACCACCACGGTTACAGCCAAACGCACGTATGAAAAAGAGAACTTGCCAGAACGTTCCGCTTCGTGTTTCATACGAGTTACAGAATAATATCTCTCATAACCCCCAATCTCTATGGACAACGACAATTCCGTACAAGCATGGTATGCTAACCTTATCAATCCCACACCGGACGACACGGCGGATTTGGAGGTGATGCTTATGGATAAGAGCAACACGGAAGACGCACAACAGGCGGTTACCGGTCTAATCCAGAACCTCCTGTTAAACGGTTTTCGCGAACCCGTCTTCCGCCTTTTGATTATGGGTGCCAAAAGTCAGAACGCTCTTGCGGTTCGTGCCAAAGCATTGGCTGCGGTTATTTTTCTCTCCACCACTTTTGACGAACTCGTCCGACAGTCGCCCACGTTGCAGGAGGATTTGCTGGATATGTTGGAGAACGAGCACGAGGAAGCCTTGCTTGCTCTAAAGCACTACTCGCAGATGCGCAAGCACATGATTGTGATGGGACGACCGCAAAAACCTCTCAAACAAACACTTCTCTTCAGCCTGATAGTCCTCGGCAACGACGAACAGCAATATTTCGATTAACGGGCAAGACTTTGTTCCTGTTCATTCGTCGTTCATTTCCTGTTCATTTCCTGTTCAAATGCTGTTCAAAAGGTCCCTTAATGGCAGTATTCATCGGTGACGAGGGCGCTTTAAATTTCAGGAGCAGGTAATTTTTTGTTTAATCAGATAGTAATAGTCTGAAAAAAAACGATTACCTTTGCCTGCTCTTTGATATTTGGTGCCTTGCGCCTTATTCCTATAGCAACTAAATACACAACAATATTATGAGAAAATTTATTACTTCCATTATTGCTTTGGTGCTGATGTCTGTCAGCGTCATGGCAGTCAATTTCAGTGCGGGCGGTGTGTACTATTCCACATTAAGCGAAAACACCGTCCAAGTAGTTGCGCCAACAGAAGGCAAATATACGGGTGCCGTTGTTATTCCGCAGCAGGTGATCTATAACGCCGTCGTTTATACGGTGACCGCCATCGGCGAACAGGCTTTCCAAGGAGCCACGAAACTGACAAGCGTTACGCTACCCATGAAAGGAATCACGTCTATCGGTCCGTATGCATTCAACGATTGTACGGGTTTGACGGAGTTCACTCTTCCGGCAAGTATCACTTCTATCGGCGAGAAAGCGTTCTACTATTGCGACAATCTTCACGACCTGTATGTGCATGCCACCGACCCCGCCAGTTATCACGCAGGCAATCTGGCTTTCGCCAGGATTCATTACAACAGTAATGTATGCACCCTGCATGTTCCTGTTGGTTGCAAGGCTGTTTATACGGCAAGCGCTGCATTCAAAGATTTCACGCAATTGGCGGAAATAACAAGCGGGAACTGCGGTGACGAACTTACATGGAGTTTTGACGCGGGAACCAACACGCTGACGATTGACGGTACGGGTGCGATGGACAACTACAGCGCCGGCAATGCTGCTCCGTGGTCCGGTACGGCTTCCACGATAAAGCAAGTGATACTGCCAAACGGCTTGACCAGCATAGGCGATTACGCATTCTCCGGTTGCAGCAGTTTGACTTCAGTGGTCATACCTGAAAGTGTTGCAAGAGTCGGAACATACGCATTCAACGGGTGTACCGCTCTGAAAGCAATCACCAACCACGCTCCCTCCGTCCAGAAAACAGGCGAAAACGCTTTCAACGATGTAAATCGTGCCGTCTGCAAACTCAATGTGCGAGGCAAAGCGTTAGACTCATTCAAGGCAGCGGAACAATGGAAAGACTTTGATATAGCAGCCTATTCCTTCGTAGTGACGTTCGTTGATTGGAACGGCATCGAACTCAAGCAAGAGGAGGTTGCGAGCGGCAAACCGGCCACTGCTCCCGAAGACCCGTCACGCCCAGCGTACAAGTTCACGGGATGGGACAAGGATTTCTCCAATGTGAAGGCCAATATGACCGTCACGGCTCAGTATGAGATGATAGTGTCCGGAATATGCGGCAAGGACGGCGAAGGCAATCTCGCTGATAATCTCACGTGGACGTATGACCCGAAAACAAGAACTCTTACTATAGAAGGGAAGGGCGCAATGTATGACTATGGCGGTTTAGAACATGCCCCGTGGACAGGTCTTTCATCGATGATTGGACAAGTGGTGCTTCCTGACGGGTTAAGCACTATCGGTAATTCCGCCTTTGAAATGTGTTCGTCTTTACCTGCTCTGTCTATACCGGAAAGTGTAACGTCTATAGGAAACAATGCTTTCTTTGACTGCTCGATGTTGATGATGATGGTTCTCCCTGAGGGCGTTGTCAGCATCGGCGAAGGTGCATTCTCTTCCTGCACCATGTTGTCATCCGTCACTATACCTAACAGCGTTACCAGCATCGGCAGTGAGGCATTTTACAACTGCGCCGCTCTTGCATCCGTCACTCTTTCCGAGTCTATCAGCGAAATACGACAGGGCACTTTCCGCGGTTGTACAGCATTGAGTTCGATTAAGCTTCCTAAGTATCTTGAAACTATAGAGGATGAAGCATTTAGCGGATGTGTGTCTTTGACTTCTGTCAGTATCCCCGAAAACGTTACCAGCATCGGCTACGGAGTTTTTCTGGGCTGTACCTCGCTGGCTACGGTAGAAATGCCGGATAATATAACCAGTATGGATGACAAAGGTTACCAGTTCAGCCATATCGCAATCAATTCGCTTTCGCTTCCCGTCAATGCCAAGTTCACGACTATTCCGGAGGGTGCTTTTGAGTACTGCCAGAAATTGACAACGATGACCATCCCCGCCAACGTG
>CADAAF010000084.1:21933-29545 GCA_902785805.1 uncultured Bacteroidales bacterium
TTGAAGGAGATTCATAATCTGGCACTTGCTCCGCAGAAGTTGGGTTCGGATGTGTTCTACGATGTGGACCGTGCAAACTGCAAACTCTATGTCAATTTCAAGGCGGAGGAGGCGTTCAAGACAGCCGATGTATGGAAAGACTTTGACATAGTGGCGAAATTCTATACCGTGACTTTCGTTGATTGGAACGGTAAAGTACTCAAGAGCGAAGCAGTAAGTCCGGAAACAGCCGCTACCGCTCCTAAAGATCCGGAACGTTTCAGTTACACCTTCACGGGATGGGACAAGGACTTCTCCAATGTGACGGATAATATGACCGTCACCGCGCAATATGAGATGATAACATCCGGTATATGCGGCAAGGACGGCGAAGGCAACCTTGCGGACAATCTCACGTGGACTTTTGACGTGAAATCAGGTACTCTTACCATCGAAGGAGAGGGAGCTATGATGGGCTATTATCTCGCACCTTGGTATGGCTTTGCTGATCAAATTCTGCAAGTGTCATTGCCGGAAGGCTTGACTACTATAGGGAAGTATGCTTTCGAAGAATGCTCTGCGTTGACTTCTATAGATATTCCTAATAGTGTCAGAAGTATAGGTGAAAATGCTTTCTGGTGCTGCCATGCTTTGACTTCTGTTGTCATTTCCGAAGGTGTCACAAGCATAGGAGATTATGTTTTCGCTAATTGCTTTGCTTTGACTTCTGTTGTCATTCCCGAAAGCGTCACAAGCATCGGAAAAAATGCTTTCGCTTATTGCTCTGCTTTGCCCTCTATAGTTCTTCCCAATAGCGTCGTAAACATCAAAGGAGGTACTTTTTATCTTTGCTCCTCTTTAACCTCAGTCGTCATTCCTGCAAGTTGCACAAGCATCGGAGAAAATGCTTTCACTTATTGTTCCGCATTGAAGGAAATTACCAATAAAGCCCTTGCTCCGCAGGAGTTGGGCGAAGATGCTTTCAAAAAAGTGGACCGTGCAAACTGCAAACTGTATGTCAATATCAAGGCGGAGGAGGCGTTCAAGACAGCCGATGTATGGAAAGACTTTGACATTGTGGCGAAATTCTATACCGTGACTTTCGTTGATTGGAACGGTAAAGTACTCAAGAGCGAAGCTGTAAGTCCGGGAACAGCCGCTACCGCTCCGAAAGATCCGAAACGTATAGGTTATACCTTCACGGGATGGGACAAGGACTTCTCCAATGTAACGGATAACATGATTGTCACCGCGCAGTACGAGATGATAACATCCGGTATATGCGGCAAGGACGGCGAAGGCAACCTTGCAGACAATCTCACGTGGACTTATGACCTGAAATCGGGTACACTTACCATTGAAGGAGAGGGAGCTATGATGGACTTTGCACCTTCTGACGCACCTTGGTATGGCTTTGTACACGAAATCCTGCAAGTGTCATTGCCGAAAGGCTTGACTACTATAGGGAATAGGGCTTTCTACGATTGCTCCGCATTGACCTCTGTGGATATTCCAAATAGTGTTACAAGCATCGGGAAATGGTCTTTCATTAATTGCAAATCTTTGACCTCTGTTGTTATTCCTGAAGGTGTCACAATCATCAGAGAAGCGACTTTCGTCAATTGCTATGCTTTGACCTCTGTCGTTATTCCCGAAGGCGTTACAAGCATCGAATTTGAAGCTTTTATGGATTGCAAATCTTTGACAGCCATCGTTATTCCGAGTAGCGTTAAAAGCATTGGTGACTGGGTTTTCGGTGATTGCGAATCTTTGAGTTCTGTCGTGATATCTAATGGTGTCACAAGTATCGGAGAAGGGGCTTTCTCCGGTACTGCTTTGACCTCCATAGAGATTCCGAATAGTGTTGCAAGCATAGGAGCGTATGCTTTTCAGGGTTGCAGTTTGACCTCTGTCGTCATTCCAGAAGGCGTCACAAGCCTCGAAAAAGGGACTTTCAATCTTTGCAGCAGTTTAACCTCAGTTGTCATTCCCACAAGTTGCACAAGCATCGGTGAACATGCTTTCTGGGGATGTTCCGCATTGAAGGAAATCACCAATTACGCCCTCACTCCACAAGTATTATTGGACGAATATGTTTTCCAAAAAGTAGACCGTGCAAACTGCAAACTGTATGTCAATATCAAGGCGGAGGAAGCGTATAAAGCAGCCGAGGTATGGAAAGACTTTGACATTGTGGCAAATTTCTATACCGTGGCTTTCGTTGATTGGAACGGTAAAGTACTCAAGAACGAAGCGGTAGGTCCTGGTTTTGCTGCAACCGCTCCGGAAGCACCTGAACGTCTCGGTTACACTTTCACAGGATGGGACAAGGACTTCTCCAATGTGACGGATAATATGACCGTCACCGCGCAGTACGAGATGATAACATCCGGTATATGCGGTATGGACGGCGAAGGCAACCTTGCAGACAATCTCACGTGGACATTTGATGTGAAATCAGGTACTCTTACCATCGAAGGAGAGGGAGCCATGATGGACTCAGAGATTGTTCCATTACAATGGGAAGGTTATCCAGACCAGATACTTCAAGTGTTGCTGCCAGAAGGCTTGACTACGATAGGGAAAGCTGCTTTCTTATGGTGCAACAATATGACCTCTGTCGTCATTCCTGAAAGTGTCACAAGCATCCGAGAAGGAGCTTTCACTTATTGTTCCGCTTTGAAGGGAATTACCAATAAAGCTCTTACTCCTCAGGAGTTGGGCAAAGGTGCTTTCGACTGGGTGGACAGACCTGCCTGCAAACTCTATGTCGATACCAAGGCGGTGGATGCGTATAAAGCAGCCGATGTATGGAAAGACTTTGACATAGAAGCAAAGGATATTGCCACCGGAACAGACGATGTACAAGGGAACCAAGAGCAAAGTACCAAGTACATCAAAGACGGTCAGTTATTCATCCTTCGAGGTGGCAAAGTCTTCAATGCTCTCGGCAACTGTGTAAGCCGATAGTATCAGAATTGGTAGCGCAGTGTAATCCCCGCTTGTAGCGGACGTGCTTTCTGGAAGAAAGCGTTGGACATAGATACGAAATAGAAAAGATTGTAGTCCGTATCAGTCAGATTGCGTGCCCAAAGGTTGACGGCAAGATGCATCCAAGCGAGTTGCAGATTGCCGTCAACTGTTGCATAGAAAGGCTGATAAAGCGTGTTTGCTTCGTTCCAATAAGTGCGTCCCTGACCTGAAAGGGCAAGAGTGAGAGCGACAGATTGCGGGCAGAGGACAGCAGAAGAGGTGAAACGGTATTGCGTGGTGACCCGTGCAGAGAGTGTATGTCGCGGAGCATACGGGACGATACGACCGGCATAGTCTTCTATACCATTAAAGAACTGAATGAACCGTGCATCTGTAAAGCCGTAGGCGGTGTGAAGATTGATTCGCCACTGTTTGCCCGTCCAATGATAGTGTAAGGCTGCTTCTGCACCTGCTGTATATGCGTGAGCCGCGTTCGTCATCATACGACCAGTGGTCTTGCCTTCAGGAAAGACCGTGACTTGCAGGTCAGCAATGTCCGAATAGAACCCATCGGCATCAAGACGGAGAGTGTGGTTATTATTCAACTGCAAGTGTTGGAAGATGAGCGTATGAAGACCTATCTCTGCCGTCCAAGCAGATTCAGGGCGATACTCGGTGATGTCAGGTCTGCTATAACGGGGATTGGTCGTGTTATCCATGTGTACGCCCATGTCCTTCATCAGGTCGCTCATCATACGGTTTTGCAGAATAGTGGAGAATATCTGCGGATTGTATCCTCCCGCTTTGCTACCTCTTGCTCCATAAGCGTAGAGCGTCAGATTGTCCCAATCGTACCGTATGTCCAATCGTGGCAAGACTTGGAAATAAGTGTGGTCAATATGTCCTTTGAGTTTCATCTCAAGCGGGCGTTGCCGAGTCATCATTGCAGTCATACGATAATGCAACAGAGAGGATGCATCGTAGTCCATTGCAGTATGCTCAAGGTCAAGTCGCAGTCCAGCGGTGATGTGCAAACGCGGTAGTGGAATGAACTCGCTCTGATGGTAAACGGCAGCTCCTGTATTGAGAAGCAGAAAGTGATTGTTCATCGGGATGATGCTTTCGGCTATCTCAAGTGAATCATCGGGAAAGATTTTCTGTATGCCGTTGTTAGCATTCTTGAGGATGAGCGAATCTATGCCGTCCTGCAAGAAAGTGACAGGAGCATCCATCGTATTGTGCTTGATAAAAGCGGCTGTTCCTAACGAGAAGCGGTACCATTCGGCTTTCGTTTGTTCCGTCCATACTGCATCTATCATAGCGGCATGTTGGAGTTGCCGTTGCTCAAGTGTAAAGTAGGACATAGGAGTATAGTCCTGATCCATCAACATACGGTCGTTGAGCAATTGGTAAGTAGCCATCAATTCTATCTGCCGTTGTTCGCTTTTCCGTACAGCGCGCATACTTTCCTTCAGGCTAATGCGATGATAGGAAGCGGGACTGTTGAAGGCAATGGAGCCTGTACGTGCATCAGCATACGGGAAAGCTCCTTGTGAGGTGTAGTCAGCAGTAGTGGTGTGAAAGAGTGTCCATCGGTAGTCGGGGCGATATTGCAGTTGCAAACGTATGGATGCGTTTTGCCCACGGTCCACCTGGTCGTTGGTATAGAGGTTGGTATAGAATCCGTCCGTCCGTCTGTACGTGCCGCTAAGCGCCCAGCCGAAACGGTTATTGATGTTCTGATATACGGATGCTTGTGCCTGAATGGAATTTGCCGAGCCGTATGAAAGAGAGATAGAGCCTGTCTTGTCGTTGATGTCCAAAGGCTGCCGTGTCTGCAATGCAAGCAGTCCTCCCATTGTGTTGCGTCCATAGAGTGTACCCTGCGGACCTGCAAAGAAAGCAGCGTTGGTCAGGTCTGTCAAGGTATGGTCGAACGTGTTCTTGTCAAGCAGCGGTATTCCGTCCACCGAGATACCGATGACGGGTTGGTCAAGCCGCGCTCCCATTCCCCTTACATAAACAGAAGAGGTCATAGCGCATCCGTAATCGGGCATAACAAGGTTAGGCACTTGTGAAGCTATATCTTTTGGTGCGCTAACTTGCAGTGCTTTGAGGTCAGCGGTAGTTAGTAGTGTTACTTGCCGAGCCTGTTGCTGCGGGTTGTCCGAGTCGGTTCCTTTATGCTGCAATACGACCACCTCGTCCAGTCGGAAGGTGGCCGTATCTATCGGTAAAATAAGTAGTATGAAGCAGAATAAGAGACTCATTGAATGAATGCTCCTTCAAAGCGTGCAGGCATATCCCCCATTTTTTTATGGGCAAAGGTGCAGTTGAATCGCATCTGCTTATTGGTTACATCCAGTGTGTCACGGAAATTGGCAAGGGTGCAGTCCTGATAAGGTGCGTGTTCGGGTCCCCAGCGCAAAACCACGGTATCCTGCTCTACGAGAAGCAGGTTGCCGTTCTTTTTGTACGGCATTTCTTCGGCAAAGACATCAAGTACGACGGGCATTTTGTCTGAGAACTTAACTTGCAGCATTGCAACAGAGAGCACTTGCTGCTTTTCGTCCACGGTAACCACCATTGTGTCTTTCGCTGCAAACGGGTTTTGCCCAACCTGAATGGTCATAGTCCCCGCTACGCGGTATTCGGAAGTCTTGGGCTGCTGGTCCGTACCGCCCGGTTCTTCGTTCTTCTTTTCGCAGCTTGCGATACAACATCGTCAGATAATGATGAGTTGGATGGCTTGTGGTATTTGACTCAGGTTGATGTGATGCGCGGCAAAAGTATGGCAAAGAAATGAAAGTGTACCTTAAGATTGTCTTAATTTTTATGTAAACCTATTTTTTCATTGGAACAGAGAGACTGAAAGCAAAGTGTGAACCTCTGTTTTCAGTCCGGAACGCCATACTGAGCAGTGCCGCAAACCGCTGTGCCGCCAACAGGCGCTGTACGGCATCGGGAGTGGAAAAAAGAGATTTTGCATCCTCAGACGAAATGTCTTTCGTATCCGCCACAACGCGTAGAACAAACTCGTGCATAGAGAGCGTAGATGAAAAGAGAAGGGAACCTGCATGTGCGCTCATTAGCGGAAGAATGGCATCGAAAATTGCCCGTAGCGTATTCTGTTCGGTAACAATGTCGTTGACGAACGGACTCAAATGCCATTGTACAGCAATGCCTTTGTCTTCCCAAGCGGGCGAATAGTCAGCGTGGATTCTCAAGAAGAAGTCCGGTATATTACAAGACTGCAGACGGTTAGGCATAAAAGATGCGAATATCTGTGTCCAGTACAATTCCTGATTGAATACGGAATTCTGATTCCTGAACATATATCCCACTCCCCTAAGCGTGATCAATGTTTCGTCTTTCTTCAACTTAAGTTTATGTCGGAGACTATGTATGTGTACATCAAGTACTCCTGAATCGTAAGCAGGGTCCGTGCCCCATATCGCTTTCCATATCTCGTCACGTTTGCAAACAGTGTTACAACGTTCATACAAGTAAGATAATAACTCCCATTCAGTGGCCGTAAGCGATACAGGTTCGTTGTTAGCAAAAACCTGTCTTGTCTGTGTGTCAATATTTATAGAAACGGGCATAATCCGCGCAAAATAGATGTAGAATTAAAGCGCCGCAAAGGTACAGCGAAAAGGGAGAATAGACAAATATAGTTGGTCAGAATACCTACAAATAGCGGTGGAAAAGGAATGGGTATCGTATAAGTATCCCTATAGTATCCCTATAGTATCCCTATAGTCCGCAAAGGTAGCGCAAGGGTAGCGCAAGGGTAGCGGATGAGACCCCGTTTGCCGAGGACAGCGTGATAAAAATCGAGGACAATTGTTGTTGCAATGGCAGGAAAGAATTATCTTTGCGCGCTTTTTTAAGACCAAAAAGTATGAAGGAGAATATTTCTGTACCTGTCCTGCTTCTGACAGGGTATTTAGGGAGCGGCAAGACAACGCTGCTCAACCGCGTGTTAACCAACCAGAAAGGCATCCGTTTTGCCGTGATAGTGAATGATTTGGGAGAGGTTAATATAGATGCCGACCTGATACAAAAGGGCGGTATAGTGTCCTCCAAAGACGATAATCTGGTGGCATTGCAGAACGGCTGTATCTGCTGCACGCTGAAGATGGATCTGGTTCAGCAACTTCACGACCTGTGCGCTTCGCGCCAATTTGACTACATCGTGATAGAGGCCAGCGGTATATGCGAGCCAGCTCCTATCGCGCAGACGATATGCAACTACACGCGGATGGTGCCTTTCACCGAAGACCCCTATCCGAGGTTAGACTGCATCGTGACCGTGGTGGACGCGTTGCGGCTGCGGGACGAGTTCGCATCGGGTGACGAACTGCAAAGGAAAGACCTGGACGAGGAGGACCTTGCCTCGTTAGTGATCCAGCAGATTGAGTTCTGCAACCTCATTCTCCTGAACAAAGCGTCGGAAATCAGCGCGGAAGAACGCTCACACGTCCGTGCCGTCATCCGCGCCATCCAGCCCACGGCAGAGATTATCGACTGCGACTGGTGCGACGTGCCGATGGAGAGGCTGCTGGACACGGGTCTGTTCCGCTTTGACGATGTGGCAGGCAGTGCGGCGTGGATACAAGGCGTGGAAGGCGACGTGGAAGACGAAGAAGAAGGCGAG
>CADAAF010000085.1 GCA_902785805.1 uncultured Bacteroidales bacterium
CAGAAATAGGAAAAGCCCTTCAACAACGCGGCTACCCGTGGGGAATGGTTACTAACGGATTGGCACTGACCGCAGAACGTTACCGCGAACTGCGTAAGAGCGGCCTAAGAACGATGACCGTGTCGTTAGACGGATTGCAGAAAGAGCATGTGTGGCTCCGCCAACACCCTCTGGCATTCGAGGGAGCATGCCGAGCTATCCGACTATGCGCAGCGGATAAGAATATGACTTGGGACGTAGTAACCTGTGTCAATCAGCGCAATATAGGACAGTTGGATAAGATACGCGATATGCTGTGGGGTATGGGCGTGCGCAACTGGCGTATATTCGGGATAGACCCGATGGGCAGAGCCGCTACCAATCCCGAACTGCTACTGACCGACGAACAGTTCAAGAGTCTATTGGACTTTATCGTGTCGGAGCGTGAAGCGGGTCGCCACGTGTCGTATTCGTGCGAGGGGTATCTTGGTACATACGAAGGACGTGTGCGCGACCACCTGTACCAATGCAGCGCAGGCATCAGTACAGCATCCATACTGATAGACGGCTCCATATCAGCCTGCACCAGTATCCGAGGCAAGTATTATCAAGGCAATATCTACAAAGACTCGTTCCGGCAAGTATGGGAAAACGGGTTCAAGCCCTATCGCGACCGCTCGTGGATGAAAGAAACAGAGCCATGCAAAGACTGTAAAGCCTTTGCATTCTGCGAAGGCAACGGTATGCACCTACGCCGCGAGGACGGAAGTCTAATGCTCTGTCACCTTGACCGACTCGGTCAGAAGAACGCTTGAAGAACAGGCAGATGTACGGATTGGCTGACTGCAATAATTTCTTTGTGAGTTGCGAACGTGTATTCCGTCCCGACTTGTGGAACAAACCCGTGGTTGTACTATCCGGCAACGACGGCTGCGTAGTGAGCCGCTCAAACGAGGTGAAAGCATTAGGCATACGAATGGGCGTGCCTCTCTACCAGATTAAAGACGAAGTAAAGAAATACGGCATCGTGTGCTTCAGTTCCAATTTCTCGCTCTACGGCGACCTGTCATCGCGCGTAATGTCCATACTAAGAAGACATACCAACCGATTTGAGCAATACTCTATCGACGAATGTTTTATCGGTCTTGACCATATCCCCAAAAACGAACAGAAGCATTATTGCGAACAACTTGTACGAGAGATTTATCAGGGTACGGGTATTCCCATATCAATGGGTATTGCACCAACAAAAACTCTCGCCAAAGTAGCAAGCAAATATGCCAAGAAATACAAAGGCTATCAAGGCGCGTGCATCATAGACGACACATCCAAGCGTCGAAAGGCATTAGAGAGGTTTGAGATAGGCGATGTATGGGGAATAGGCCGTCAAGCGAAAGCGAGACTAACCGGTGCAGGTATTACAACAGCCTTGCAGTATGCGGACAAGAGTGCAGAGTTTGCCCGCAACTTGCTGCATAAGACAGGTCTAATGACTTGGCGCGAACTGAATGGGGAAGACTGCATTGACATCGGCGAAATAGCAGGGAAACAAAGTATTACGCGTTCACGCACGTTTGCCAACGCTATTACTGATTTATCCGTATTGGAACAACAACTGAGCGATTTCTGTGAAGCATGTGCACGCCAACTACGCCTGCAACAGTCCGTATGTCAGCGAATGATGGTATATGCTTCTACGTCACGATTCCGCACAGATATAGTACAGCACCAGTTAATGGAAGAAGTAATGCTTCCAGTTGCAACCTCCAATACAGCAGAATTACTACAATATGCTCTAAGTGCACTACGAAGGAATTTCCGAGCTAATACTCCCTACAAACGAGCAGGCATCATACTGACACATATCATTCCGCAACATACAGCCTTGCAAGACCTATTTGACGAGCGAGACAGAGAAAAAGACAACCGTCTGCAATCGACTTTAGACAAGATGCACGATAAATTCGGGAAACGTACAATAGTGTTCGGTACTCAAAGCACTGTCTCATCTATGAGCGAACAACAAGTATATAAGGTGGAAAACCGCAGTCCGCTATACACAACGGATTTCAATCAGTTGTTGCAAATCCGAGTATAAAGGTCAATTAACTGCCCGATGACACTCTGTTTGCTTGCAATGCTTATGGCATGGTTGCGTATGGCTATTGCATCGTATTGACCATAAGAGTCAGCCATCCGACAGAGAGCATCGGCAAGTGCATCGGAGTTTTCAACAGGGACACGCATACCGTAAGAAGAGGGCATCTCGTATTCGGGAACAACATCCGAAGCCACTATCGGTAAACCCATTGCCATTGCTTCAAGTACTGCTACAGGCTCTGCCTCTACTCTGCTGCTTATAACAAAAACGTCTGCCCGTTGCAGGCTCTCACGTACCCCTTCGCGATTGAGTTCTCCCGTGAACGTGACGGTGTCTTTATGCCGACAAGAAGCCCATAGAGAACGAAAGGCAGGCGTATCAAAGTTCTCGCCTACGATAGTCAAATGAATATCCTGCCGCATGTCACAAAGTTTGTCCCATGCCGGAAGAAGTATGTCGTAACCTTTCTCGTGGTAAAAGCCGTTGACGCTGACAAATTCAACTTTCAAGTTCTCTTCTTTCTTGTCAGACGAGCTGAAGAATACAGTATCCACCATATTGCTAATGACCCTGAAAGGTACATCGCGGGTACAATACGATTGGATTTTAGGTATCAGTTGGTCAGAAACAGGGATAATATAGTCAGCACCAGAGAAACCTATACGGAAGAAATGTTCAAATTCATTTCTAAAGAAACGGCGCGAATAATCCGAACGACAACCGAACATTCCCCGATGCTCGGTAAGGACATAGGGAATACCGTATTTTTGTTTAATCAGCGCAGCAGCATAAGCAGCCCACGTGGCACTATGGGCATGAATCAAGTCAGGATGTCCATACCTCCGGACATACGTATCATACATACGAAGCGTCTTCCGCGTCCACAGACGGATATTCAATACCACAGCCTTGGGAACAGGACGTGTAAAGCACCGAAAGACCGGTATGCCGTCTTCTTCAGTAAAGAAAGATGTTAGCGGATAGGCAGCGAAATCAAACTCCTTCCATGTGTATTTACGCCAACCAAGAGTGACGTTAGCCAAGATATGAACATCGACACCCTGCTCATGCAGTGCCATTGCCTGATGCCGAACGAACTGTCCGCCTTCAGGCAGATACCAAGCAGGAAGAAGCAATAGTCTCATACTTGCACACGTTTCCAATAGTACTTATTGGCAATATACAATGCGAATGGCAGCCATTTTGATGACGAATATATCCATTCGCCATTATACGACACCGTAGTTCCATCTATACCGTTCTTGAACAGGAACAGGTTATTTTTCTGATGCTTGGCAGGCGACAATCTTCCCAAATCAAAACGCAAGACACCCTTAAGAGCAAGGAAATCCATCCATCCCTTATAGAGAAGGTAAGAAGCAGACGTTTGCCGTCCGTCTGACGTGGTAAAGGAATAAAGAAAACGGGCATAATCTCCACGGCAATAAACTATTCCTCCAGCCAAGTGATTGCCATCGGCATCATCCACCCAAGCCAACTGAAAAAGAGGTTGAGACAATATATCCTGCAACTGTCCGACAGTAAGACCGTCATGAAATCCTTTGCGCTGCTCCATCTCGTTATGCAAGCGGACGTAGGTAGAAAGTACATTTCCGTCATGTTCATTTGCAATAACAAAACGCAAACCCGCATCTGTAGCCTTACGCAAATTACGCTGCCAACTCTTGTCGAACAAAAGAGGCTGATTCAAAGAAATTTCTTTACTTAATGCGGTGGAGAACATTCCCACAGGTCGCAAGAATCCTGCCTGACGAATACCTACTTCATATTGCGCCGAATAAAGTGAATCAGAATTAAGGTAGATAATGTCCACGTCTATTTGTGCTATGTCTTCAAAAAAGGCATAAATTTGCTTTTCTGTAAAGGGCAGGCTACGAAAACATTCGCCCGTTATAGTGAGCATACTTTTACCCCACTTCTTACTCACCCACCCTACACAAGCCATCTGTTCGCCAAGGAAAAACCGCACATCCGCTTCCCTGAGGAAAGCGGTTACCCATCCTTCCGTCTGCGTATGTGAGACCCATTGCCAATCAGAGACAGAAGCATAAAAAGTGTGGTTGTCAACTTGCTTTACCATTAACGTCTGCGGAAAGTGAATATACGATATGCCCAATAGGGAATAACAAACCAACGACGGTAGAACTTTTCCACACTGTAGTAAGTGGCAGGTTTAGCTCCAAACTGCTTAAAGTGTTTGGCAACTCCGGGTATCATACTCCCTTCAAAATCAAATACCAATCCTTTCTCACGGGCTAACTTGATACATTCTAAAACAAGCAATGCCATTGCACCACTATCATCGTATTGATGGTCTTGCGCTGCGATAAGGTAATAGAGAGTGCGATTATCCCATACAACAAAAGCTTCGGCATAGAGTACACCATCTGCGTTATGAATACTGATAATCTCACACTGATTGAGTCTTCTTGCTTTTCTCTCTATTACAAGAAAGAACTCTCGCGAATAACTTATTGTTTTATGTTTTGACGCAAGCACATCACGATGGAAACGATAAAAATCTTCTGCATTTACTTTGCCTCTTTCGGCATGCAAAGAAAGGGCTTTTTGTAGCTGACGTTTCTTGTTTCTCGAGAAGCCGTTGATGACTTTATCAAGGTCTGACAAGTCTTCGAGACGGTAAGTTATCCGTTCCTTGACCTTCATTCCTTTGTTTTGCAGCACCAACGGACAAGGATTGCCAATGGTATAGTGCTGGTAATAATAGTGAAGATTAAGGTCTTGCAGTTGCTTGAACAAGTCGTCACAAATAGTTTGCAAGGTTTCCTGATCCCAAGTTGAACCGTTTTCGTAGAGAAGCGTTTTGTCAAGCCAAATCCCCCCTACAGGTGTCTGCTGGGGCATCAATATGAAGTGCATCCAATATCTTTTGCCAGTGAGATAGGGTAATGCGGCAAGTATGTGCTCACTTCGCTCCCGGACAACTAATAATACATCCCAACCTTTCCCTGCACAGACAGCATCCAGCCACCAAGGTTGAAAGAATATCGGTATAGCGGGCTGCTCTGCACACCATTGCGCATAACGTTCCTTATTACTCATACTGCGTAGGTTTAGATATTAACGGTCTGTTCACGCTGTCTAACTGCCTCGTAAATCATTATACCGGCTGCGACAGATACATTGAGGCTTTCAATTGTTCCTTTCATAGGGATACGCACCTGCTCATTAGCGAGATCCAAATTGGCTTGGTATATACCTTTCTCCTCATTACCCATGAGAATAGCCAGCGGAAGGGTCATATCCGCTTGTGTATAGTTCTTTGAAGTATGCTCTGTGGCAGCCACTATATTGAGTCCGCTATCGCGCATCAAGCGTAATGCATTCTGCATATTGTCCACTTTGCAAATGGGCAAGGTATGTATGGCTCCGGCACTTGTTTTAACAGCATCGCCATTAACAGCAGCAGAGCCTCGTGTACCTATGACCAAAGCATGTACACCGGCGCATGCGCAAGTACGTGCTATTGCTCCAAAATTGCGCATATCTGTTACGTTATCAAGTACCACCAATAGAGGAGTCTCGCCATTGTCATAGGCAGCCTGGATTACGTCTTCCACACGATAGAACTCAACCGGCGACAGAAAAGCGATAACACCTTGGTGATTGCGGTCTGTAAACTGATTGAGCTTTTCTACCGGTACCCGCTGAACAGTAGTTTGCAAATCTTCGCCCCTTTGAGCAAGTTTATCCAAGAGTTGTCTGCCCAATGATGAAGACATATCACGACGAACAAGAATCTTATCGAAAGTCTTACCAGCCTCAAGGGCTTCAAGTACTGCGTGAATACCGAAAATCATTTCTTTCTCTTTCACGCGGCGAGTCTCGTAATTGCGAGTGGAAGGATTGACCATAGAGAGCAATGACAGTAATTGTTAATTAACATTCGTAACGGCAGTCCAGCATACTTGGGCGGCATCGGTATCCGGAAGACATTCCAGAGCGAAGACAGGAGTAGATTGAATCAGTCGGGATATAGTAAGATACAAAGAGTCCATCACCTCCGGTACTACTTTAAGTCCACTGGCAGAGGAAAGCATATATGCGTATGCCTCAGGCAATTTGAGTCTTCTTGCTTCGTTATGGGGAGCCTGAGAGAGTTTGACAATTGCTCCTACTTCCACACTCAAATTCTTGTAGCATGGTGTCTTACCACTCCACGGAGAACCATAAACGACCAGCCGGTTCACACCATCATCTTGATAAAGGCGGAGAATAGGATTGTCGTCATTGAGCAACCATGCATCATCGAATGCCTTCATCCACTGTTGTGCGTGGGTGGACTTACCTGTACCTGACTTACCAAGGAAGAGATAACCTTTTCCTTTGCGTACTGCAACCGCCGCATGCATTTCGAGAGTGCTCAAGTGTGCTGTGGAGAAGGCATAGAGCAACATAGCCGCATTGTTGATTGCGAAAGAAGCATACTGAGTGTCTATTTCGAGCCAAGCCTGCCGAAAGTCCGCTGTGGTAAGCAAACGACTACAAACAGGTCCTTCCTTGCTCATGGCTATACAGAAGAGCCAGTTCTGCTTAACACGATATACCTCAATACGAGGCATATCATCATCAGAGACATCGGTAAAGACGTGCTCTCTGTCTTCTACGGCAAGAGGAGATATACCAATAGTCAAGTCGAAACGCACTTCATGGGGTTTATCCCAAATGCGGAAGGGCTCGTAACTGGTTAGTTGTACGAGCATTTCTTCCGGTGCTTCAATAGAGAAGACGTGTTCTGCTACACGATAATACCTGCGTTGAGCCATGTGTCAATCGTTTTTTGTGAATCTTCCAATGCTTGTTCACGTGATACATCGTATTCGTCCGTGAGCCACGTTGCCAATTTATCAGCATCAAAAGGCTGACCGTCTGCCACCTTCTGCCAAAGGAATGCCGCAGTCTCGTTGAGCGTAATCATCTTGTTGAAGTTAATTTGCTCTATACTCTCTCCTACGAGAATGTATTCATCGCCTAACGGGCGGAGTTTGAAACCTTGTTTAGCTTTCATATAGTGTAAAATGTATTGGTTGTATCTTGTTATGAGAATGTCAAGAGTAACATTTAAGCAGCGTATGCCGATAGACTTTAAGCCAGAACCATCGTAGTCCGCGCAGTCTGTACCATAGTCTTCCATTCGTAACGGGTTTATGTTTGCCCCATGGTGTAATGATTTGAGTTACCGTACCAACCACATCCTGTGAAGTGCAATACTCCTCACCTTGTAAGTTTCCGTCCCCCATAAGCACAATCCGTTCGTTTTCCATACGAATAACACGATGAAGAACATAAGACGGTTTTGTCTGATTAGGTCTTGTAACCAAAGCAAGGCACATATCCCCTACCTTCACAGGAAATCTTTTCTTAAGCAGAACAGAATCCTTACCTCCCTCAATAAAAGGACGCATACTATTGCCAGAAGGAGTAAACAGCACCTCTCTGCCTTCTTGAAGGAGGCTGTCCATTTCAGGTATCAATATGTTGTTAGATACGATATGTGCCAATGTATAATGTCAAATCTAAATCCACGCGACAAAGGTAAAGCAAAAATTCTTACTATCCAATAGTCGTATTGTTATTTGTGCAAATCCACAGGTCATTTGTCAAACAGCGTGATCGCAATAATAGCACCGCAATACACTATCGGTATCGTAATAAAAGAGATGGCGTACGGGTTCGGTAGTCGAAATACAACGGTCGTTATGGCAACACTGTTTATCATTTTCTGCATCCAGCAAGTTACCCTTTACGTGGATGTCTGCTTGGACAGCGTTCTCCTTTTTCCATTGCAAGAGCGTGTATATAAGTGCCATACGGACAAACTTACCATTCTCTACCTGACGGAAATACGCAGCACGGGGATCGTTGTCCACTCCTATCGTTATTTCGTTGACACGAGGCAGCGGATGCAAAACAATCATATTCTTTTTCGCAAGAGCCATTTTGCTTTCATCAAGGATGAATGAGTCTTTGAGTCGTTCATACTCCATAGGATCGTCAAAACGCTCCTGCTGTACACGGGTCATATACAGCACATCCACCAACGGCATAGCCTCTTCAAGCGTAGTGACCTCGATAAAGTTCTTTTGCTTCCCCTTTTCAAGTTCCTGCTTCATATAGTCGGGCAACCGAAGTTCTTTCGGCGAGATAAGTACGAAACGAGTTCCTTCATACCTATTCATCGCTTTGATAAGCGAATGGACAGTCCGACCATATTTAAGGTCACCGCATAGCCCAATAGTCAGATGGTCAAAGTGACCAAGTTCACGGCGTATAGTAAGCAAATCGGTTAGCGTCTGTGTGGGATGACTATGCCCACCGTCGCCTGCGTTGATAATCGGAATACGACTATAATCAGCCGCTACACGGGGAGCACCTTCCTTATAGTGACGCATAGCAATAATATCCGCAAAGCAACTGACCACTCTCACTGTGTCTGCTACTGTCTCCCCTTTGCTGACCGAACTGCTACGTGCATCGGAAAAGCCAAGAACCTGCCCGCCAAGCTCCATCATAGCAGACGTGAAACTGAGACGTGTACGTGTACTGGGTTCATAGAAGAGCGTAGCGAGCTTTTTCCCATGGCATACTTCCGCATAGTCAGCAGGATGTGCAATAATATCCAACGCACGGTTCATAAGGAGGTCAATCTCCTCAATAGTAAGGTCGGTAGGATCAATCAAGTGCCGCATAAATAGTTAATAGTTAATAATTAATAGTTAATAGTTTCAAAGCTAAGGATTAAACGATAAAAGAAATGCCATACTATTTGTTCATCCAAGATTCGTCTTGCGGATTCTCACGGAACCGCAACAGCCGTTCCTTGTCATCGGGACGGATATAATTCTCTTTCACAGCCACATCAATGAGTGCGTCAAGATTACAAAGACTATGATTGACCACATTGGCAGCACTAAGGCGTTCTGCCGCCTTGCGCATATTGTAAGTGAAGATACTGACAATACCTAATACATCTGCACCCGCTTCACGCAATACGTCCACCACTTCCAAACAACTTCCTGCCGTGGAGATAAGGTCTTCCACCACCACTGTTTTCTGCCCCTTCTCGATTCGTCCCTCTATCTGATTGCCTCGTCCATGGTCTTTTGCACCGGAACGTACATACCCCATCGGCAAATTAAGTTTGGTGGCAGTAATAGCCGCATGAGCAATACCAGCAGTGGAAGTGCCCATCAGTATTTCGGCTTGCGGAAAACAAGTACGGATGAGTTCAGCAAGTCCGTTCTCCACATCTTCACGCACCTGTACATCGCTCAAAGTAAGCCGGTTGTCACAATAAATAGGACTCTTGATTCCACTTGCCCAAGTAAAAGGCTCATCGGGACGCAAAAAGACCGCCTTGATAGCAAGCAGGTCGTGCGCAATAATTGATTCCGTATTCATAAAAATATCGTTATATTGTTTTTATTTTCGCCCATGTTTCCGGGTGCAAAGACAGATTCCCATACATTGGCATACACTGTAAATCGACTTTATCACATTTGTGGTATCGGTTCGGTATCCCTATAGTATCCCTATAGTATCCCTATAGTGTTTCTACAGAGTCGGAGGGTATTTCTGCCCGAGTAGAAGACAAGCGGGGAATTGGGATACCACCCTCCTCA
>CADAAF010000086.1 GCA_902785805.1 uncultured Bacteroidales bacterium
GCTGATACGTGAGCGTGCATAAACCGTACTTGAATCACAAATGATTTTTCTAAAAGTGTCCAGTTTTCAGAAAATCAAGTTGGGCTTATTACGCTATTTATGGCGCAACGCTTTGCGCCTATATGTTTATAGTATTTTGTTTTACGGCGGCAAAAGTACGGCACTAAAAGGAGATATGCAAGGGAGAGGGGAATTTTTCTTTCGGGGAGGCGGTGTTCAAATAGTATTTGAAAGGAATAGACGACGTGAAAAGCGGCTCCCAGCCGCTACAATAGACGAAAAGGCACATTACAGGGACGGTATGGGCATGGTAAGGGCATGGTAAGGGTACGGTGAGGGTACGGTAAGGGTACGGTGAGGTTTGCTTAGTAACCCAATAATCACCCAATAATCACCCAATAATATCCCAATAATATCCCAATGCTATATGCTGAAAACAAGGGAGAAAGTAAGGGGGAAAAAGCAAGGAGAAGAGAGGGGATAAAGCGGGTGGAAAGAGGGGAGTGAGCGGGGAGAGAGTAAGGAGAGGGTAAGGAGAGGGTAAAGAGAGAGGAAGGGGGAAGGAAGGAGAAAAGAAGGGGGAAGGCGGGAGGATAGCGGGGAGGGAGGATTTTTCTGTCAGCGGCGGGAGGTCAGGTAGGCTGCGAGGTACTCCTGTTCGGGCTGGCCGGGAGTGGGAATCCATTCGGCTTTGTCGAGGACGCCGAGTGCCGCCAAGTCCATTACGGTGGAGTAGCCGCTGCGGCAGATAATCTTGCGCGCACCCTGCAAAACAGCCACTAATGCGGTGTCGTCCATCTGCGGGACTATCGTTTGGTTGCCTCGCTGCCATTCCACTTGCGGTTCGCCGACCTTGCCGCGAATGATGAGTATGCGTTCGCTGCTACCTTCATACCGTTGGCGGATGGTTTGTTCCAGCATAGTCCGCTGCGGCTCCAATCCCGACAGCAAAGCGACTACATCGTAGCGCGTATCCCGCCCGTCGGCAGGTTGAAGTCGGGAGAGCGGACCTATATAGCGGATACGGTCAGAGGGCAGTCCTTCGGGAGAATGGCTCAAGGCACCGCTCAGGCTTGCCGGTTCGTCCGCGTAATCGGGGACCCACACCTCGTCGTAGTGTTTCCATACAAGCCTATGCAGTCTATACGCCATACCTTCCGCCCACCGCCATCCATGCGGCAGGCGGATAAAGAGCTGGTGGGTCATATAGATGCAGTGCGCGTGTTTGGTGAAGCAGCCGAAGCGGTTGTCGGAAATAACTTGGTCAATCTTCTCTCTGCGGACCACCTCCTGGAGCAGCCTGTGGTCTTCGACGGCAGCGCGAATAATCTGCGGGAGGGCTCGCAGCATGGCTCCTGTCTGGCTGTTGCCTGCCGAATAGTGCAAGTCCAAACGAGCTAACTGCACGGCACGCAGTGCGGGGAACGCCGTCCGCAAGCGACGCAGACTATCGCCGTCCCCGCCCAAGACGACCTCATTCCCTTGTTGGAGCAACCTGCTAACAAGTGCGATACAGCGCGTTGCGTGCCCCAATCCCCAGTTCAATGGTGCTACCAATACTGTCATAATGCCGCAAAAGTAGCCGAAATCTTGCTCACGTGCAAACATCTGACTACCTTTGCGCGTTTTTATCTATTGTACATACTATGAAATGCGGTATCGTAGGATTGCCCAATGTGGGCAAATCAACACTCTTTAATTGCCTTAGCAATGCCAAAGCCCAGTCGGCTAATTTTCCTTTTTGTACCATTGAGCCCAACGTGGGTGTTATAACCGTTCCCGACGAGCGTCTGATCCGTCTCGGCGAGATGTGTCACCCCGAACGGGGCATCATCCCCGCCACCGTGGAGATAGTAGATATAGCCGGTCTGGTGCAGGGCGCCAGCAAAGGTGAGGGACTGGGCAACAAGTTCCTTGCCAATATCCGCGAGACGGATGCTATTATCCATGTGCTTCGCTGCTTCGACGACGACAATGTGGTGCACGTGTCCGGTTCGGTCAATCCGTTGCGCGACAAGGAGATAATAGATGCGGAGTTGCAACTCAAAGACCTTGAGACTGTAGAGTCGCGAATAGCCAAGACAGAGAAGCAAGCCAAAGCGGGCGGCGACAAGCAAGCCAAAGTGGCACTCGAACTGCTCAAGCGTTATCAGGAAGTGCTTTCGCAGGGTCGCAATGCACGCGAAGTAGAACTGCTCAACAAGGAAGAAGAGGCAGCAGCAAAAGAGATGTTCCTGCTCACGAACAAGGCAGTGATGTATGTGTGCAACGTGGACGAAGCCTCTGCTGTCAGCGGCAACCGATATGTGGAGCAGGTGCGCGAGGCGGTGAAGGGCGAGGATGCGCAAGTGCTTGTATTGGCAGCCAAGACGGAGGCGGAGATAGCCGAATTAGAGACCTATGAGGAGCGGCAACTGTTCCTTAATGAGATCGGGTTGGAAGAGTCGGGTTGCAACCGACTGATTAAGGCAGCCTACGCGCTTCTTAACTTACAGACGTTCCTCACGGCGGGTTCGGACGAGGTGCGCGCGTGGACGTTCCACAAGGGTTGGAAAGCCCCGCAGTGCGCAGGCGTTATCCACTCCGACTTTGAGAAAGGCTTTATCCGCGCCGAGGTAATCAAGTACAACGACTTTGTTACGCTTGGCGGCGAGGCGCAATGCCGTGCCGCCGGCAAGCTGTCGGTAGAAGGCAAAGACTATGTGGTGCAAGACGGAGATATAATGCACTTCTTATTCAACGTCTAACAGATTATGAGTATGATAGAATACGTTCTTTCCAATCCATGGCTTTTGGGTTTGGTGCAGATAGTGGGTCTTGTCCTTCTTGTGAAGGGTGCAGACTGGTTGGTGGACGGCGCGTCATCAATAGCCAAGCGATTCGGTATCAGTGACCTTGTTATAGGTCTTACGGTGGTGGCTTTCGGCACTTCCATGCCTGAGTTTGTAGTCAATATGGTGTCTGTGGCGGACGGAGTGACCGACCTTGCCATAACCAATATATTGGGCTCCAATATCATCAACACGTTTGTTATTCTCGGACTGACGGCACTTGTTTATCCCGTCGTATCGCAGAAGCGTTCGCGTGACTTTGATATTCCGCTCTCTATTATTGCGGGCGTTTTAGTATTCGCTTGTGTGGCAGTCCAGTCTCCTTTCGGCGAGGAAGGCAGAGGGGTGACACGTATGGGTGGTGTGCTGCTGTTATTGGTATTCCTGTATTTCCTCTACAATACATTCCGTCACTCGAAAGACCACCCCGACGAGGTATCCCCCGAAACGGTTGAGCCGATGCCTACTTTGAAGGCAGTATTGTTTGTGCTGGCAGGTTTAGCGGGATTAGTTATCGGCGGCGAGATGATAGTCAAATCGGCAGTCAAGATAGCCACTCATTTAGGCGTTTCCGATGCCATTATAGGACTGACAATAGTGGCATTAGGTACATCGCTTCCCGAATTAGCGACATCCGTTATAGCAGCCACCAAGCATAACTGCGATATTGCTCTCGGCAACGTGATAGGCTCCAACATCTTCAATGTGTATTTTGTGCTTGCCACTTCAGCTGTTATCCGTCCCTTGCCTGCCTACAACGGCATAGTGCTTGATGCGTGGATGGCAGCCCTCGGAAGTATATTGGTATGGCTGTTTGTCAAGTCTAACCATGAGCGCAAAGTCAACCGATTAGGGGGTGCGGTACTGCTTATCGTATATGCCGTGTATCTTGCGATTCGGCTGTATCAAGCGGTCTGAATTTACAGTTTTGCCCGAAGCAGCAAGTGTATGTCTGTCCGCGTAGTGGCAGGCAATTGCTGCCGGCTAACCCACGAGGGAGCATAGACTTTTTCCGATACCTTGAAGTACAAGGCAAGTTGTTCTATTATTTGCCATCGGAGATTCAGGTAAGCCTGTCCTCCTACGCCGTACAGCGCAGGAATAGAAAAGGCGTACAGTACATCGTTTTCGTAGCAATAGATGCGGTTGTCCCAGTCGGTAGCACGGAAGCCCTGCAACCGCATTTGGAGCGTCAAAGGTATGCGGGGCAGGCTGTATTGTATGTCCTGCGTGAGGCAATATCCATACGTAGGTTGTGCTTTGTTTTCCCGCGCTATATTTCCGTCGGCTCGGGTGGTAAGACGCCAGTTTCCTTGTTCCCATGTGAAGCAGTAACGCAGCGAGTAATTGGCTTTGCCACCTTTCTGCCGGGCTCGCAACCTCCAGTCCATACGATAGTCCGTATCAGGCAGATAAGTGATGTCTCCCATTGTGTCATATCCCCACGACGGAGCATAAGCGATACCGTATTTGACGCCTTCAAAACGAAAGATGTCGCCGTACCACGCAAACCGCCAATCAGGTAGCAGTCCTATGTCCACACCTGCATAGAGTCCGTTCTCATCATTCAGCCGCGAAGTCTCGGAAAAAGCATAGCCTTGCAGGTTGTCAAAGTAAGGCGAGTAGTACCGATAAAGAACAATCAGTCCCAAGTCGTCCATTGGAGTCAACCGCGCACCGGCTATTGCACCATATCCCCATTGCCTGGTATTCTGTGTTGCAGCCGCTTCACCGAAAATGTCCGCTATGCCGATACGGTAACGGAAATTCAGTCCTCCTATCCACTGGTTGTTGCCACGGAAATAGTGCTGATTGTATTCCGCCTTCGCATAGTAATAGCGTACGCTGTCCGAATAGAGGTTCTCCGTCATGGTCAGACCGATTTTCAGGTTGTTTTTCCGCCAAGTTGCATTCAGTCCAATCAAGTGATGCCGCAACGAGTCATTCGGCTGCAAGAAACTATACCAACCGCTCACGTCCCATCTGCCCAAGCGAACAGTAGCCCCTGCGCCTCGAAGAGACTCAAACGATGCGGAACTATGGTAACGCAGTCCTTCCGACCGAGAAGCGGCATTGAGGACGTACGTTGTCTTACCGAAATGATAAGGTGATGCCGCCACCAGTCCCTGTCCGAACGAGGCTTGGTAATTGCCTGCCACGAACGTATGCAAGACTCCGATGTCTTTGAGTTGGAAGTATCCCCCGTACAGCATATCGCGTGCAGCGACACCTGTCGGGCGTTGGACAGTGAATCCCAAGCGCACCTTGTCCTTGTATCGGAAGCGGTAGCGCAGTTGGGCGTATGCGGCATCGTTCTGTTGGTTGCGGCGTGGGTCTTCCAAGTATCGTCCGTCCACCCGTGCCGTCAGTTCATGGCGAGCATAACGGAACACATCGCGCAAAGAGACGGAGTCTTTCTCTGCCGGACCGGCACACACGAAAGGCAGCAGATTGCGTATCTCGTAATCGTGCAGACTGCCTATCAACTGCAACTCATAGAGACTATCCATAGGGTGATGATAGACGTAAGCGAGTATATCGTCAATCTGCCTGTCCGAGAGGAAACTTAACTGCGCAAGGTCGTCATAGGTGGCACGATTGAGGTTAATGGGGTGTTCGGCTATAGAGAGCAGATGTTCCTGCAAGTCGTCATAGTCCACCTCTCCTTCCTCGGACAAGAAGGAGTAAACATCTTCTATCACGGCATCGGTATCTGCCGGAGGGAGAGAAGCCTGCGCAGAGACTGACAAGAGCAGAAAAACAATCAATACGAACCACATAACTTCGCAAAAGTATCGCTTTCGTTGTACATATACAATAATTCCAATACTTTTGCCCGTTCTTTGCATCAGACTTGTGAACAGTATAGGTGGCATACAGAAGAAGAGGCTCGTCCGTTTTATCGAGTGGCTAATCATGTTGGCGGCATACGCCTACCTTGTGTATCGTCTTGTTACGTTTGACGATTACGGGGCATTTGCGGCAGTGTTTACGAGCAGCGGTTTCAAGCAGTGGGCTGCTCTTCTGTGCTGTATTCTCCTGATGCCTTTTAACCTGTGGTGCGAGGCAGGCAAGTGGCAACAACTGCTCAGTGAGGAACATCCGGTGTCGCGTATGGAGTCTCTTCGTCAAGTCCTCTATGGTCAGGTTGCGGCTTTTGTGACTCCTTATCGCTTGGGCGATATTCCTGCCCGCGTGCTTCGTCTCAACAGTTCGGAAAGATGGAAGCAGGCACTTGTCTTAGGACTATACGGCGGACTGATACAGACCGTGATAATAGTGGCATGCGGTTTTATACCGACTGCTGTTTTTTTGCGCCGCATGTCTTTGCCCTATCTTCCGCAGATAGCCGTGGCGGCAGGAGTAGTGCTGATTGTATTCGGTGTGCTGCAATATAAAAGCCTGCCCTTGTCTATACGACTATCAGGCAGGCAATTATTATCTACTTTTGTATGGAGTGCCGCTCGTTACGCGTGTTGGCTAATCCAGTTCACATTAGTCTTGCTGTGGGTCGGTCAGCCTCTTGGACTCCAAGAACTTTGTATTGCTATCCCTACGTATTACCTGTTCGTTACACTCACTCCGAATATCCCCATAGCAGATGCGGGTATTCGTGGCAGTTGGGCGGTGTTTACGTTGGGTTTGTATGGGGTCAATGCTCCGGTGGCAGCATTGGTAGCCATCTCAATGTGGCTTATCAATAACCTATTACCGGTGGCTCTCTATCTTCCTTTCTCCAAGATTAGCGCGCATCGCGAACCAAGCGCACGGCACAACCCCGATTAGTAGGCGTGGTAGAACGCGGGTAAATATAGTCTTTTCCGAACGAAAAAGCGGTGCCCGAACTGGCAGACCAGTAGTTGCCTATGGATTCGGCTTTGTTTATCTTACCGTTGTCCGAAAAACCTGTGAAAGGCAGAAAGACGCAACCTTTATCCTCCATCTGTTTCCACTGATTGGCAGTATATTTATTGTCCGAAACTTTTGTTCCTCCTTTACCAGAGATGAAGCGGTTCTTCATCGGGAGTTTGAAGTTGTCGGGCAGAATCAGCATACCAGCTACACCGTTCACGGTGGCTAAAGTGAAACGCGATTTGGCTTCATCGCGCTTGTTCAACAGGTAGTTCCATTCGTTACTTGTCAGAGTACGCCACGGATTATTACCTCCGTTAACGATATTGTTCCGACCCCATTCATCAAAGTCCGAAAAGTCGGTAGCAAACTTGGTAAAGGTGGTAGGACGGTCACCCGTGCCCCAGCAGAAAAGGTCAATAACGCCCGTCAGCGAGTTTTTTGTGCCTAATGCGGAGTATTGGTTAGAAGCAAACATCCACATCTTCTCGTTCGTGTTGTAGCGCAGATTACCCGGTGCGAACACCACTTTTCTTCCGTCTGCCACGGTAAACGTATATTTGTCGGTAGCAGGATAAGAAATAGCGGCGGGTTTTGCAGCAGCGGCAGCAGCAGTAGATGCGACAGCAGCATCAGCGTCATCATCCGAATCCGACTCACTATCCTCATCGTCATTGTCTGTTTCCTCGGCACGTCCGTTATCTCTTCCTGCCCGTTCGGGTTCAGCACTTACCCTTTCCGCCTGACTGCGACGGTTTCTCTCCCATTGTTCATACGACTTGCTGTTATCGTTACCGCGTTCGGCTCTGTCCGCCCGTCCGTTCCGTCCGGCTCTATTGTTACCCGTGAACTCAATAACCGTTCCGTAGGCATAAGCACGTTTTTTGGAGCAAATCAAAGGGAAATAGATTTGCGTGCCGACCGTGGTAGTGATATTGATAATCACTTGTCCGTCTTTCAAATTGGCTTTGTCGTACATATCCTGAATGGCGTTGTTGACTATCGAGTTTTTCGACAAGCCCCCGATACCGAAAATGTAAAACTGCTCACATTCGCCCTGCACTTTACGCAAGTAGCGGAACTGGCCGTCTTGAATAACCACATTGGTGTTCGCATTGGAGTTAGGATAGTTAGAACTGTTTATTCCACAACCAGTTACGATTAAGCAGATGACTGCTAATGACAGATACAAAATACGTTTCATATAGTTTAGTTTTTTAATGATTAACCTTTCTGTTTATGCTTTTGCCATGAGGCGCAAAAGTGCACCAATGAAACGCGCAAAGGTAGTGTGTTGTTTTGAGATAACCAAATGAAGTATCAAAATAGCGGAAAAAGTATAAAATGTACAATAAGATTAGCAGGCACGCAAAGAAGTGGATGGGTCGTGTATGGGTATTGTGTGAGTATTGTGTGAGTTGCTGACTAACATAAGAATCACATAAGAATCACATAAGAATCACCTAAGTTTGGTTGCTGCAAAGTGGCTGCAAAGACAGGGCGTATGCAGGCGAAATGCCGATGAAAAGAAGGCGGATAGAAGATGAAATACGGGAAAAATATACAGGTACTTGCGCAAGCCCGTAGAAGGCAGTACCTTTGCACGCCGAAGAAACATAGTACCGATATAAACAGAATACCGAAGAAACATAGTACCGATATAAACAGAATATCGAAGGAATACAGTACCGATATAAAAAGAATATCGAAGAAACATAGTACCGATATAAACAGAATACCGAAGGAATATAATACCGAAATAAACACAATACCCTATAAATACTATGCATACCATTTCACACGAACTGCTGACGCTTGACCGCGTGAAGCAAATCATTGACAACCACGAACAGTTGGAATTAGGCAAAGACGCCATCGCCGCCATCGAGAAATGCCGCAAGTACCTTGACAGCAAGATGGGCGACATAGGCCGTCCCGTTTATGGCGTTACGACCGGCTTCGGTTCGCTGTGCAACATCTCCATTCCCGAAGAGGAGTTGAGCCAGTTGCAACACAACCTCGTTATGTCACACGCCTGCGGCATGGGCGAAGAGGTGCGTCCGGAAATAGTGAAAATAATGCTGCTGCTCAAGGCACAATCGCTGAGTTACGGTCATTCGGGTTCGCAACTCATTACGGTTCAGCGTTTAGTGGATATGTTCAACAACGATATACTTCCCGTAGTGTATCAGCAAGGTTCGTTAGGCGCATCGGGCGACCTCGCCCCGTTGGCACACCTGTGCCTGCCGCTTATCGGTATGGGCGAAGTGTATTACAAAGGTGAACGCCGTGCGAGTGCCGATGTATGGCAGGAAATGGGCTGGGAACCTATACGCCTTCAGTCGAAAGAAGGTCTGGCATTGCTCAACGGGACGCAGTTCATGAGTGCCCACGCCGTATGGTCGCTGATACAGGCAGAGCGTCTGAGCCAATGGGCAGATATGATAGGTGCTATCTCGTTGGAGGCATTTGACGGTCGTATAGAGCCTTTCTATCCCCATAGCCACCGCCTCCGCCGTCAGCCCGGTCAGTTGCTTACAGCCGACCGTTTCCGCGAGTTGTTGGAAGGCAGCGAGCTGATAAAGAGGAAGAAAGAGCACGTTCAAGACCCGTACTCGTTCCGCTGCATCCCGCAGGTGCACGGTGCAGCCAAAGACAGTATAGCCTACGTGCGCAGCGCCATAGAGAACGAGATAAACTCCGCGACCGACAACCCCAACGTGTTCCCCGACGAGGATATGATAATCTCCGCCGGTAACTTCCACGGCGAACCGATAGCTCTGCCGATGGATATGCTCGCTATCGCGCTGAACGAACTTGCCAGCATCTCCGAACGACGCATATACAAACTGATATCCGGTCAGCGGGGACTGCCCTCGTTCCTTGTAGCGAAGCCCGGTCTGAACAGCGGCTTTATGATACCGCAGTACACCGCCGCGAGCATCGTGAGCCAGAGCAAAGGCTTGTGCTGGCCTGCCTCGTGCGACAGCATCCCCTCGTCACAAGGACAGGAAGACCACGTGTCAATGGGTG
>CADAAF010000087.1 GCA_902785805.1 uncultured Bacteroidales bacterium
GTTATCCGTGATAGTAAACGTACTGCCCGAGGCATCAATTTTTATCATGTTGACGCCTGTAGTTCCGCTACCGGTAATCGTGAGATTTACCGTATGACCGTTGAGGTCAAGAGTGCAAGTAGTGTTTGCCTGAGTAAATGACAAAGGAGTAGTGGTGTCGGTGATGTCTTTGAGGATAGTGATGGTAGCGTTCTTTTTGCCCTTAGCAATAGCAAAAGCTTCCGGCAGGAAGAAGAAATCACGCGTCTCGATAGCATCCGTTACGCGCACTTTGGGATCTGCCAACACCCACTCGTCGTTTTCGTATTCATAGTAGCGTTTTACGTTCTGGTCGTTGTAGTCGAAGAAGAACGGATCTTCGCGTTCCACTAACAGCCAGTCGTTATTGTACCAAATGTATATACCACCCTCTACGATATAGGTTTTCTCTTCGCCTGCGTATTTGGCAGCCGTATGCCATGTACAACCGGCGAAGGAGATATAGTACTCTTCTGTGTTTGCGGTGTTATGGAACGCTTCATCGTTGGTGTTTTTCTCCAATGCTACGAAATGACCGTCCACAAGGGCTTTCTTCACGCCTTCAATAGTGTAAAGGCAGTTTTCATCTACAGAACCGAGGGAAGTTATGGTACATCCGTCCAATGCGTACAGACTGTTATCCGAACCGCCATAGACGCCTTCTGTTTCGGTCTTGAGCAACTGCAGCCAGTCGCTTGACTGATAAGTATAGCGGATGTTGGCAGCGGCGGTACCGTTGAGATTCTGCGTGGCATTGTAGATAGCAGGACAGGTGCCGTCTTGCGTCACGTTGCACCATTTCATACCTGCCGTCAAACCGGTCTTGTCCGGGGCATAAACTGCATTATGGGTATTTGGAGAAACATCTGTTCCACCCGTACCACTTACCGCACCGCTCGCTATATATGTGAAGTTATAGGTATGGTCGGTATTTTCGTTTTGATTACCCGACTTAAACCAACGACCATGCTCATTATAGAATGTTGTAGAAGCAATAGCCTTTGTATATGATTCGTCCTCGTTGTGCAGGTTGGCTGTATTGACGGTCACTCCTCCGGAAACCGCATCTCCATTGCCGGTAAAGGCAGCAATGGTTGTAGATGAAGAAGGTAGCGCCGAAAATATCGCATGGCCACCTCCATTACCCATAACGTCGGCTCCACTGGCAGTAGAATACAATTTACCTGTAATATTCAGTTGTCCGTCAACAATAATTTGTGCATCATCCAATAAATCTTTAGACTTTCCGTTTCCGCGGTTTTTATGAGTAGTTAAAATACCATAAGTATTACCATAGTTATGGAAATAATAACTCGGTCCGGCGTATGCGCCCCACTCTTCTTTGTCATATAGAAAGACATTTGACGATATGGTTATGTTTGCATCACTCTTTACTTCTATCTTTGCGCCCGGTTGGACGGTCATTGGTTTGCTGATAGTCACATTACTATTCGTGAGAATAATATGCATATTGCTGGAGATTGGCAAATAGTAATCTGATGAAGATATATTTCCGATAACCGGTAATCCTTTCACAACAACAGCATCCAGATTTGCTGTGCCGCTCAATTCAAAACACATCAAATCTGTCGTGGCATCATACCATTTACGAACTACGCCTCCGCTAGCCAACTTAAACAAGGCATCTGTCGTTCCAATCATGGTCGCCGGTAATTGTAAATTTTGTCCACCACCACTGACTGATGCATAACAATTATCCACGGCACCATAGTTTACGGTCAGAGGAACTTCTATGTTTTGTATAAAATAACTTTGGAATGGGAAGAAATTAGATCCTTGTATATCCAGACATGCACTTCCTCCCCGCCAGTCTCCAACAGCGAAATTCTCGTAAACTTTGGCACCATTATTTGCAGTAATTGTACCCACACCTACGGTATTGTTTCCTTGATCCATATCTTGACCTTTAACAAACCCCCACGCGTAAAAGCAAGAATTATTATTAAGTTCGATATGACCTCCTAATGACATATCTATCACACCACAAGCACCTGTAACATAGCCGGAAGGTTTACCACCACCCATACATGTTTGTTGTCCACCAACGCAGATATTTCCATTGACAGTTATATTTGCGCCATCAAGCAATGTGAGTTTTCTATAGATTGTCAATGCCGATTCTGCTGTTACCAATGCCGGTTTTGTCTGCGTATTGTTAGCACTATTATACGGAATAAGTAACGTCACTCCGGCAGGAATCGTATAATTACCAGCAGGAACTGTTCCGTCCGCTATTGGGTACACAATTTTAGACGAAGAGGAAGCCGCTTCTGAACAAGCCCGACCTAAGTCATAATAGTACTGCTCTGTACCTTTTACATTGAAGATAGCCTGATTGGATGGAATGAATTTTGCATAGATTGTTATATCATCAGGATAAGCACGGGTGTAATTTTCTGACGTAGAAATGAAGTTCTCAGTCGAACCTTCCATCGTATACCATCCAAAAAACACATACCCTGCATCAGGAGTTGCTACTAGTGCAAGATCATATTTCGTTGTGACGACCTTCTCTGACGTAAGCGTCGTGGCCGGATAGGATTCATATGAGTACGTAATTGTTCCGTTGGTTGGCACCTTGAGGGTTATATTCGCGGGAACACGAAGTTTGAAAAAGGCATAATATGTTTCCGAATATGCAGTCGACGAATAGTCAGGATTGCCCTTACTGCCTGATGTATATCCCGTTATTTTCATATCGGAAACAATCTCACGCGGATTATCGTAGTTATCTATACTCGATTCAGAGGTTGTTGTCCCCCAACCCGCAAAGCGATAGTCATCACTAATAGGCGTGGCACTAATTGTGAACGTTTTTTTGTGAGCAACCGTAATCTGTTCAGATGTATAAGTAGGAGAACTCGCATTCGTCTCTGTTGCCAACCCGCTATTCCAAGAAATAGTAGCTGTGCTTCCTGATGTTGCAGCAGAAGAAGTAACTGTTCGAGGATTACCACTAGAAGGAGCCGTCACATTTGCCGTTTCTGATGTCGAAATAGTAACGTATCCATTCCCTCTCGTTTGTACATTAGTGTTGGCCTTATCTACCGTACTGTTATATTTATGAGTAACAGCACCTGTACATGAATTTGTGGAACTATTATCCCAGTGCGCCCGTCTCGGACCGGGACGAGAGGCAAGAGTAGTAGAATCATTCGGTTCTACTATATCTCCTTCATCGGCGGGAGTGAAGGACATTCCGATTGTGCAAAACACAGCCAATAACAGACCAATAGAAATGGATGTCAATTTTGCTGTACTTATGAATAAAATCTTTTTCATATCTTTTTGTATCTTAAAATTCACTTATTATTTTTCGTCTTTCTGCGCACGTAAATCGTCATATAATTTTCGCGTATAAGCGTGTGCTTGTGCGGCGCGCATAAAAAGCGGCGCAAAGGTACGGCTTCTTCTTGACATACGCAAATATTTTAGGACAAAAAAGATTTTTTAATAAGAAGAAAAGTTTTTTTTGCTATTTTTAAGTAGCAATTTTTAAGTTTTCGCGCTTCATCTCAACGGGACAACATAAACTCCACGCAAAACCACAAGGGAATGTCTTCTCCAAATTTGCAACAGCATGGACATAGCTTTTTGCAAAGTATTGACAATAAGTGCGTTACAAGGCTTTTACTGTTGCACACCCCTCGCACGGCTTACACGCTTGCCGGTACATAGCTCAAGTAGAATACCTTATATGTAGAGAGGCAGACAAAGTCGAAAGTAGAAAGTCGAAAGTAGAAAGTCGAAAGTAGAAAGCAGAGAGACGAGAGTTTTGAAGCTTCCAAAAATAATTAATTTTTTAACCCATAAACTTTTAGAACTATGGAAAAAATCTTAAGTAGCGAGGAACAGGCTAACCTCCGCATTGTTGAACATCTCAACATGTCAAACCTGCCACCAATCGTACGGAACATGTTATCGTTGGCCTCCACGCCGGAAGAACAAGACATTCTGCTGATGGCTACGCTCACAGGTGCAAGCGCGTGTATTCCTAATCTCTATTTTCGCTATGGTCCAACCGGCAAGCGCTATTACGCGAACTTGCAAGCGTTTATCTTAGCTGCTTCCGCGAGCGGCAAAGGTATTGCTAATCAAGCACTTGAGATGGTGCGCGTCGTGGATGAGCAGTATCCGATGCTGATTGCCGGCGACAGCACATTAGCAGCATGGTACAAGGCATTGGAAGAACGTGGTGGTTGCGGCTATATACACGAGAGCGAAGGCTCCGTCATTACCGACATCTGGAAGACAGCCGCAGCGAATTACAACACAGCACTCCGCAAAGCGGCAGAGCACGAGGCGATTAGTCGCAACCGTTGTACAGACGCTTCGGAGATTAAGTGTCCGAAGATGAGCATGTTGCTTACGGGCACGTTCAATCAGTATCGCGCATTAGTTCCGAGCGTGGAGAATGGATATTTCTCGCGACTGCTGACATTAGTGATACGCGAGACGCATCCGTTTGACAAACGGTATGTGAGTACCATCGGCGGACAGAGTGCTGTGCCGCAGCAAGCAGGACGAGAATTGTTACGCGTTTATGAGCAGTTGGCGCGTGGTGGAGAAAGAGAATGGAGCTTGACGGAAGAGCAAAAGACGCGACTGGGCGAGCATTTAGAAACAGAGTATGGGACGCTGATTGGGCTGCTGGGAGACAATTTTCACTCGGCGGTCGTAAGGATGGCGGTACAGATAGAGCGAATCGCCCTCATCCTTACTGCGTTACGGGGAGACTCGATCCTAATGTCTCGAGCACATAACAAAATAGAACCGGAATATAATTCCGGGCTAATGGACAAAGAAAGCCGGATAACATCCGGCACAACGGACGAAACCATCTATTGTCAAGATGAGGATTATCAGACGGCGGAGATGATTGGGAATAAGTTGCTGTTGCACATGGCGGCGGCGTACCGAATGATAGACGGCGAAAGTCAGGAACTCGTGCCGGAGATTAAACCGTTAGACCAACGAAAAGTGCTGTTTGAACAATTGCCGGAGGAGTATGCTCACAAGGAACTTGTGGCAGAAGCAAAGGCACAAGGAGTATCGCAAGCAACAGCCACTCGATGGAATGAGAGATGGTTAGAGCAAGGGGATATCAAAAAAATCAAATATGGTATCTACAAGAAAGTTGTTTAAACCATGATAAAGTGATAAAGTGATAAAGTTCGAATAGATTGTAAGTCACTAAACACCAATATGTTACAGCAAACTTTATCACTTTATCACTTTATCACCACATACGGAATATCCGGGATTTCGTACTACCGACATGGCTTAGCAGAGTAGCAGCGAGAAGTAGAATGTAGATACGGAGAAGTTAGGCTGAAGTTACGATGGTCTTAGCCTAATAACAAACGTATATCGAACGAATATCTAACGAATAACCAACACTCAATAGATAATAGATGATAGATGATAGATGAACCCTTTTGCCTGACGGCAAGGAAGTCAATGAATAATGATTAATGAATAATGAATATCTTGCCTGACGGCATAGATGATAGATGATGTATGATGTATGTTGTTTAATGTTTATTGTTTAATTTTTAAAATTTATCAATTATGGCACAGTTTGAAACCATAGAAGAATTAGTAAAATGGACCGGAAAGATTAAGAAGTCCGAGAAGATAATAGCACGTCAGAAAACCTATAGGTATCCTGATGGTCGAATTTTTGGATTAGGTCCGAAAGAGATGTACGCCAAGGAAAGGCGTGATTACAAGCGTCACCCACGAAAAGGCGCAGAATTGCAGCAAGCAGAGAAGTGGCGAGCAGCATGTCGTTTGGCAATGGAGATAAGCAAGAATCCGCAACATCCGCGTTACGAGGAGCTATATAACTCTTGGTTGGCGCAATTAGGCGGTCAGAAGGCTATTTGTCAATTTGGCAATTATTTGCGTTCTATTCTAATGAAGAGTTAGGACTTGAGTGGCGGGAAACCCAGCGCTTTTAGGTAAAAAGCAGCCTTTCGCACTTCCGGCGTGTAACGACCATGCTCCTTCATGGCACGCTGGAACTGCGAGGCGTTGGGGCGCAAGGTATAATCAATAGTTAGATGGTCGCTGAGCCATGTCCGCATAGCGCTATCAGTCAGTTTACGGCGGATATAGCCGGTCTGACGCAAGGCATATATAGTAGCGGTCAGCGCGTAGAAATGGTTCTTCTTGCTCTCTTGTTCGCGGAGATAATCAAGCAGGCGGGATTGCACATGCTCAAGCACTTCGTCCTCCCAGAAACGAATGTCTTGCTGCGGTTTAAGGCGGACCTGAATATACTTAGTCCAGGCGTCCTTCCACTGCTGCCACTCTTTCTGCGCTGACGAGTCTAATGATGCAACGGCTTCGGACAAGAAGGCCCAATCGCTCTCTTGCTCGAAGATGAAATTGCGGTCAGCTTGAGTGATTTTCGTTCCAGGCTGTTCGCCCTTCATAAGCGCATACTGCTCGTCTAACCATTGTACATACTGCTCCATGAGGTCTGCCGCCTGTTCGCCCTCAAACATCCAAGAGCGAGAACTATCCTCGTCCATTGACTCGGCTAAGGCATAGACCTGCGGAGCATGCGTCCAGTCGGTATGAAGGAAGGTTTGCCGCCGCCCCTCCACCTGCGAGGCGTCCCATAGCCATTGGGCAAACGGCATGCGCCATGGCACCGCCTCCCAAATATGCGCACCAAAAGTCTCGCGAACAAGGTGATTCATATACATATCCAGCAACTGTAGCGCCAAGTCATGCAGCCGAATATTCGGACAGATATCCGAAAGTTGCACCTCGCCGGAAGCCAACTGAACATACGAGTCGCTCAGTTGCTCTACCTCGGCGTGAAGATATCCCCAGTCGTCGCGCCTTACTTCGCGTTCATATTGGACAATCCAAGCCTGACGCTCGGCATCTGTATCGATAGCTATGCCGCGCGCGTTGCCCTCATCTGTATCAACGAGCAACGCCGACAGCACGGCTGCTCCAAGAACACCGGTCAGCACGATTGGCTCGTCTCCCGCCTTGGTGTAAATCATCTGATGCGCTTCGTAGCGCAGATTAGGCGTAAATATGTGGTCAGATAGGAGCATCATATATATACGTGTGTTTTCTCGATAGCGTCTATGATTGATTGCGGGATGTCGGAATGCTCTTTAGCCAGGCGGCGCCATTGGGAGACGGCATCTACCACCTGATCAATGATTTTTTTAGCTCCTTTGACATTCATCTCATAAGCCACATTCAGCAAGTCCTCACGGGTGATGTTATCCCACTTGTTATTAATAGACATCTGATGCGTAGCCGTCCAACCGCCATTCGGGTTGTACGCCCAAGACATATCATATGCCGGTGAGAGACGCCATTCGCCCTTGCGGTTCATCAGGAAGGAGATGTTTTTTGTATGATCATCCTGGTTACGTGCTACCACATTGAAGACCATGCGGCGATAAAACTCTTCCGCCTCCGGGTAGGTGAGCCGCAGGCGGCGCATGATTCCGAAAGCCTGCTCATAGGAATAAGCATGAAGCATATTGAAATCGTAGTGTGCAATACCGCATAGGGTCTGCATATGCAATTTATGTCCGTTGACGCGGTCGAAACGACGTGTCATAAAGTGCGCCCGATCGTGCTCGCGGTATAGCCGGCATTCGGTCATATTGATACCCGCCTCTTTAGCAAGCAAGTAATGAACATACTCTATTTCACCGAAATGCATTGGATTGCCCAATTCCTTATTGGAGACGCCATCCAGCTTAATCAACCAATAGTCAAACCCCTCCGGCGCGGTAGTTTGTCCGCTCCGCACTTCGCCCGTAGCGTCATTATAGGCAATAACGGCTTTGGGACGCTGACCTCCGGCAGAGGTACCGACGCGAATGATGTCTAATAGTGCTTCATCGGAATTGGATATATTCGTTACAAACGATTCCTTGTTATGCAATGCTTCGCGTGCCGCATCCACCAGAGAGCCCACTTCTATTGCTTGCTGGGCGTTTAAGATGCGCTCCTTAGATGGCACGAATTCCAATGCGCCCATGCTGCGTTGTCCTTGAAAACATAGGCGCTCTACGGGATTAGCATCCTGACGACCTTGTGCTGCCAACCAGTTATCAAGAAGGGCACGTCCGAAGGCATCAGGCAGAGCTTCTGCTAACATTCCCGGGAGCCCCATAAACGTACGTTGAGGCAAAGCGGGGAAGGAATAGATATCTTCCGTCAAAGGCATTGTTATCGGTGCCACTTTGAGTCCTTTGCCAAGGAACGACGGTTCATACTCAAAAGAGGCCACTTGTTGCGCCTCGTTCCAAAACACGGTACCTACGTGGTGTTCCCACAAGTGAACTTCGGCTGTTGTTACCATTCTGATTCAGAGTTAGTGTCGGTTAATTTATTTCGTACCCGTTGGCGAGCCGGATGCTTTTTCTCATATTGTGCTACAGCACGGGGACTAATTGGTTCCTCCCGATAGAAAGGCTCCAGCAAATCCAACGCGTTCAATGTGCGCAACAATTGCACCAAAGTTCCCAACGCGCAACTCTTGCCATTCTCTATGTTTCCCACTGCAGAAAGCGCCACATGTGCCTTCTCCGCCACCTGGCGTTGCGTTAATCGCGCAGATATACGCCTCCTTTTAACGGTCTCCCCAATCATAGAGAGGAGCGCATTATCCGATATAAAATAGACATCCATAATATTTGTTTTTGCAATTTTTATTAAGCAGAACACCAAATAAATCTTGTTTTTACATGTTTTACGCTGCAAAAGTACAAATAATTTTAGATATAACCAAACTTTTTGGCAAGAAAATCACTAAAAAGTTAATTTTATTTATAGAGATACCTTTTTTAATCCAGTGTCATGACGGATTTGCCGTCGGGGAGTAGTAGTGTGCAGGTATGCGGGAGCAGGGTGTCGCTGAAGACAGACATGCCATCTTGCTGCAAGGTGCTGTCTATCCTGATATCTGCCATATCCAACACGGACCAGAACACATGGTCAGCACAGACGGGTTCGTCTTTATGTTTGATGAGGTTCGCAACCTTTTCGGGGTATGCTTCTTTATATTCATCGCTATACCAGACCATCAAAGGGACGTGGTATTCCTCTTTGGTGGGATGATAGGTGTGCCCGTGTCCGCTGACTTTCGGGCTGATATATTCGCCGTGGTCGCTAACAAACAACCATGCGCATATTTCTTTCGTCTGTTTGAGCGTTTCTATCTCTTTGTTCAACAGTCTGTCCGTATAAAGCAAAGAGTTGTCATAGGCATTGAGGAAGAGGCTGTCGCTTTTTGCTTTTGGGTCTGCATTATAGTCCGTTCGCCAAACAAGACAATCTTCTGTCCGGTTGGTGTAGAACATGTGGTTCCCCAAATAATGCGTTACGGCAAACAGTTTCTCATTCATCTTCGCCAAGTTGGATAGTTCCGGTACTATGAGACTGTCATGTTTTACGAAGATTACAGTGTCAAAGTCTTTCGCCAGATAGTCATGATAGCCGTTATTCATCAGTTCTTCAATGATTCTGGTAACGGTATTTGCCGGGATGGCATAGCCCATGCCTTCGACTGAAGTATTGGAGTAGTTGGATGCTTTTTTAGCATTAACGATACCGATCAGGTTGCCGTTGATATCGAACAAGCCGCCGCCGGAGTTTCCGGCATTGA
>CADAAF010000088.1 GCA_902785805.1 uncultured Bacteroidales bacterium
AAAAAAGAGGCTGCTGTTATCAAAACATGCAGTCTCTTTTTTTGGCATATATAACTTGCGTTCCTGTTCATTCGTCGTTCATTTCCTGTTCATTTCCTGTTCAAATACTGTTCAAAAGGTCCCTTTATGGCAGTATTCATCGGATACGAGGGCGCTTTTATCTGTCAAACTGTCAGGAGTTTTTCCGACTGCGAAAAATAATTCCTCGTATAAACTTTTGCCGATACAAAAAAAAACGTACCTTTGCCCCCGTATTTGAACGACTATCTAACTACAAAATACCAACAATACTATGGCAGAAGAAAAGAAAATGCCTTCAGCCGAGAAACTGAAAGCCCTTCAGTTGGCTATGGCGAAGATAGACAAGGATTTCGGCAAGGGCGCCATTATGCGTCTCGGCGAGAACAAGGTGGAAGATGTTCCCGTTATTCCGACAGGTAGTGTGGGACTGAACATCGCCTTGGGCGTAGGAGGTTATCCCCGCGGGCGTGTCATTGAGATTTACGGTCCCGAATCAAGCGGTAAGACTACACTTGCCATTCACGCAATGGCGGAAGTACAGAAGCAAGGCGGCATAGCGGCTATTATAGACGCGGAGCATGCTTTTGACCGTTTCTATGCAGAGAAATTAGGCGTGGATGTGGAGAACCTTCTGATAGCGCAGCCCGACAGCGGCGAGCAGGCATTGGACATAGCTGACGAACTGATACGTTCGAGTGCGGTGGACCTGATAGTGATTGACTCGGTGGCAGCCCTGACTCCGAAAGCGGAGATAGAAGGCGATATGGGTGACAACAAAGTCGGTTTGCAAGCCCGTCTGATGAGCCAGGCACTGCGCAAACTGACCGCCACTATCAACAAGACCCAAACGACCTGTATCTTTATCAACCAGTTGCGCGAGAAGATAGGCGTGATGTTCGGTAATCCCGAGACGACCACAGGCGGTAATGCGCTGAAGTTCTACGCCAGTGTGCGTTTGGATATCCGCCGCGTAACGGCTATCAAGAACGGCGATGACGTGATAGGCAACCAAGTGCGCGTCAAGGTGGTGAAGAACAAAGTGGCTCCCCCGTTCCGCAAAGCCGAATTTGACCTGATGTTCAACGAAGGCATATCCAAGGTGGGTGAGATAGTGGATATCGGCACCGATATGGGTATCCTGACCAAGAGCGGCAGTTTTTACAGTTATGAAGGCAACCGTCTGGCACAAGGACGCGAAGCCGTGAAGAATGTGCTGCGTGAAAATCCCGACCTCTGCGACGAGATAGAAGGCAAAATAATGTCCCAACTCAAGTCGGGAGCCAACGGAACAACCGAACAGAACGCTTGATAGAACAGACATTCATACTATCCCCCGAACAGGCAAAAGAGATGGAGCAGACGTACCGCGTTGTACGCCGCTCGGTAGATGCCCGTCAGCGTAAATTGCACGTCCTGTTAAGTCTGCTATGCGATGAGCACGGCAAATTGGTGGCACGCGATGCCGCCATACCGTTGTATGACCCACCTTGTTTCAAGGATGTGCATCAGACAACCCAAGGCGAAGTGATGATAGTCGGAATGGGTCCTGCTGGTCTGTTTGCCGCTTTGCGTTTATTGGAAGCCGGCTACAAGCCCATACTGATAGAGCGCGGCAAGGCTATCAGCAACCGCAAGCAGGACATAGCCCGTCTCAACAGGAACGAGGGTATGGACACGGAGTCCAACTATTGTTTCGGCGAGGGTGGGGCAGGTACGTTCTCGGACGGCAAACTGTTTTCCCGTTCCAAGAAAAGAGGACAGATGCAGCGTGTTATGGAGTGGTTCCATTATTTCGGTGCCGACGATACGGTTCTGTATGAGACTCATGCCCATATAGGCAGTGACCGGTTACCCGCCATCATCCGCAGTATGCGCGAGCGCATTATAGACTGCGGCGGCGAGGTGCATTTTTCCACAATATTGGACGGGGCACTATGGAACGAGCTGAACAAGAAACGCGTACCGACAATTCTTGCTATCGGTCATTCGGCTCACGACACATACCGTATGCTTAACCGCGAGGGCGTGCAGATGTCCGCCAAAGGTACAGCGATGGGTGTGCGTGTAGAACATCCGCAGCAGCTGATAGACAGGCTGATGTACCATCTCCGTGATGCAAGCGAAGAGGAAGTGGAGCGTATGGCTGAATTAGTGGGACACGCGTCCTATTCGCTTGTTACACAAGTGAAAAAGTCTCCGTCTGATGCTGCCACACGCGGCGTGTATTCGTTCTGTATGTGTCCCGGAGGCCATATAGTACCCGCCGGAACGGAGCAGAACGGATGTGTGGTCAACGGAATGAGCAACTCACAACGCAACTCGCCGTATGCCAACTCGGGAATAGTAGTCAGTCTGCAGCCCTCGGATTATGCACCGTATGCGAAAGAAGGTGCGCTGAGCGGACTGTATTTCCAAGAAGAATTAGAACATTCAGCGGCTTCGCACGGCCGATTGCCCAACGTGGCACCTGCACAGCGTCTGACGGATTTTGTGAACGGTAAATCGTCTGCCGATTTGCCTTCCTGTTCGTATTTGCCAGGGATTGTGCCGTCGCGTTTGGATGCGTGGCTTCCCGAACCGATAGGCAGTTCGCTTCGTCAGGGTTTCCGCGATTTCGGACGCAAGTACGCAGGGTATCTGAGCAGTGAAGCGGTAGTGGTGGGTGTTGAAAGCCGTTCATCATCGCCTGTGCGTATTGAGCGTGACAGTGAAACAATGCAAAGCGTCAGTCACCCGTGGCTTTATCCCGCAGGCGAGGGTGCAGGATATGCGGGAGGTATCACGTCGTCGGCATTGGACGGTATCCGTGCCGCAGAAGCCATAATAAGTTCCCGATAATAATCATCTATATGCAACCGTTTGAACGAACTATACAACTGATAGGTGCTGAGGCTTTTGAACGTCTTCAGCAGTCTCGCGTCCTGTTGTTTGGCGTAGGAGGTGTAGGCGGTTGGGTGGCAGAGACGTTGGTACGTTCGGGTGTAGGGCATCTGACAGTGGTGGATTATGATGTGGTGCAAGAGTCCAATCTGAACCGCCAGATAGCAGCCACCGCCGGCACTATAGGAGAAAAGAAAGTGGAAGCGATGCGCAGTCGTCTGCTATCGGTTATCCCTTCTGCCGATGTGCAGACTGTTCATTGCGAGTATAACGAGCAGACGTATGGCGAGTTCGATATGACGCAGTATGACTTGGTGATAGATGCAATCGATAATGTGACGAGTAAGGTCCGTCTTATCTACGAGGCTACCGGCTCGGGAACCCCCTTGCTCTCATCAATGGGGGCAGGCAGAAAGACGGATGTCAGTCAGGTACGGATGAGCGAGTTCAGAAAAGTGAGCGGCTGTCCGTTGGCTCGCGCCATCCGACAGAAGATGAAGTCCACGGGGCTGTATGAACAGCAGAAGTTCCTATGTGTATGGTCGCCGGAGCAGGCTCCCGAAGCCTTGGAAGACAAAGCCGTGAAAGGAACGATAGCCCCGATAGTCGGTATGTTCGGAATGATGCTTGCAGGTGAGGCATTGCAGGCGTTAATAAGTAAAAAAAGAGGGTAGTTCCCTTATAAAGAATAAAATAACTAAAATGATGTTTAACTAAATACCTTAAAAACTATGATTAACTCCACATCTTCAGAATTTCGTGAGCGTGCCTGGTCCGCATTGGACGGCAGGTTAGGACAAGCAGCTTTGGTGATGCTTATTTTTGCAGTTATTGCTTCGGTTGTATCGTCCATTTCATTCGGTGCAGGCAGTATATTGCTGTTGCCGATGGAGTTCGCCTTTACAGTGGCTTTCCTTATTATGATTCGCGGCGAAAAGGACCCCGAAGTGGCAGACCTGTTCAACGTTTACCGTGACCGTTTTGAGCGGACTTTCCTTGTCGAACTGCTTATGAAGATCTACACTTTCTTGTGGTCTCTGTTGTTCGTCATTCCCGGTATCGTGAAGTCCTATTCGTATGCGATGGCACCTTATCTGCTGCAAGACCATCCCGAGATGACCGCATCGCAGGCTATAGACGAGAGTATGCGTATTATGGACGGCAACAAGATGAACCTCTTTATGCTGGATTTGTCGTTCATCGGCTGGTGGCTGCTGGTATTGCTGACAGGCGGTCTGCTGTCATTTATCGTTGCACCATACCAACTGACAGCACGTGCCGAGTTCTATCGCGAACTGATTGGTGAACAGGCAGCTTAACAGACACAGAGGATGAAGCAACTTCTTAATCCGTGGTCGGAATTGGAAGGGTATCAGTGTTACGGCTGTTGCCCGACCAATCCGATGGGATGCCAGATGTCGTTCTATGAGGACGGTGACGATATAGTATCGGTATGGAAGCCGACACAGTATCACCAGTCGTGGATCAACACTCTTCACGGCGGCGTTCAGGCTACTCTGATGGACGAGGTATGCGGCTGGGTAGTGTTCCGTAAGCTGGATACGGCAGCAGTGACCGGCAAGATGGAACTACGCTATCGTCACCCTGTCGCCACCACTAATCCTTATTTAGTTATGTGCGGTCGTCTTGAGTCCTTCAGCCATAATGTGGCGAAGGTGCATGCCGAACTGCGCGACGCAGAGGGGAAAGTGTGCATAGAGTGTACTTGTACGTATTTTGCATTTCCTCATGACAAGGCGGTAAACGAGATGCAGTTCCGCTCCACAGAAACGGTAGGGGAGGACTTGACATTAGAAGAAGTGATTGCCCGTACTCTTGCTGACAAGGCGAACGGTCAAAAGAGATACCGCTCGTATAGGAGTATGCTTGCAACTGATTGTAGCAAACCAGAGGCTGCAAAGCAGAATAAATAATCATATCAATATAGGGATATATCTTATATGTACAATGTATAGGTGTACCCCTATTATTGTTATGTTAAACAAACAATTAAGATACAATAACCATAGCAGAATTTGTAATAATTATTTTTCCCATTTATTGACAGATTAAGTGGAAAAGACAAATGCGATAACCCGTGTGATTCTAAGTATGACCTTCAATCCAACAGAAGCGCAGAAGCGCATATATGACTTTATCGAGAGCGGAACAGGAAATGGCATCATAGATGCTGTTGCAGGAGCAGGTAAAACCACAACTTTGATGGGATGTGTTTCGCACATACCCAACATCAACGATGTTATTTATTGTGCGTTTAACACAAGTATCCGGAAAGAACTACAAAAGAAATTCAAGGATGCAAATCAGAATGTAAAGGTTTCTACTATTCATGCACTTGGTTTTCAAATGTTGAGAGCCACCAAGAATTTCCATTTGGATGACTACAAATATAATCATATCATCAAGGAACCACAGTTTTTTGACACCTTAATCCCTGAAATAGATAAAATTTTGAGTTATCATAGTCATCCTACTATAGCAGAACTGCGGCAGTTAGAAGAACGTAGGGATATACTTGATTGGAACGAGAAAAACGACTTAAATGAGGGGCAACAATATGTAGGTAAGATTATTCGACGACTACTTGATATTAATCAAAAATACCGTTGTACACTCGAAGAAGATGATGTAAAATGTTACGATACTATGATAAGGCATTTTGCTATAATACCTTATTATGAGCAGTGTATGTCAACTTATAACGATGAAGTTGAAGCGTACTTCAACTTACATCAAAAGCTTATAAAAGAAGGCAACTCTATGGCTATTTCACACGGCATCATTGACTTTACCGACCAGATATATTTACCATTCATTATGAACTTGACAGCCCAGAAGAAATATGGCTTTGTTTTCGTTGATGAATGCCAAGATTTATCGAAGGCGCAAGTAAAGATCGTTGAAAAATACTTACGTGAAGATGGCAGATTACTTGCTGTGGGTGACCCATATCAGGCAATATACGGTTTTGCAGGTGCAGACTGCAACTCTTTCCAAAGGGTAACAGATTCTTTCAACTGCACAGTTTTAGGTTTGACCGATTGCTTTCGTTGCCCACAAGATATTATTCGGCTCGCTCAATCGTTACGAAGCGACATCAAAGGATTCAAAAACTATCCAGGGAATATATACAAGATACCGAACCGTGAGGTTTTAATAAATATCAAAGAAGGAGATTTGGTAATATGCCGTACCCGTCTTCCTCTTCGTGCGCTTGCTCTAAAACTTATCAATAAAGATTTCAAGGTGAAAATCCATCCTGACGAGTTGCAAGAATTTATGGTCGATTATAAAAAGAACTTCACTCTTCCGGAACTACGCAAAGTTCTGAATGACGATATTATAGAGCAGTTCTTTGAATATGCTAAAGAGCGTAATAAGAAGCGCATTACTCGTGAAAACCAAAATGCAGATGCCATCATTCGAAAGATTCTCATCAAAGAGGAGGTCGATTCCATGGTGGAAACTTTGGATTTCTTGAAGAAGAAATACTTCGATTGGCATTTGAACACGCTTGAAAACATATTAAAACGCCTGAAATTAATGTTATCAAATCCAAGCGATGACGCCATCCGAATATCTACCATTCACCGTGCTAAAGGTTTGGAGAATGACCGCGTCTTCATTCTTGAATATGACAAACTTCCGCCTCCAAGAGAACTTGAATGGGAAAATATCCAAGAACGCAATCTGCATTATGTGGCTGTAACACGTTCCAAAGAGGAACTTTATCTTTGCGATTCACAGCTTGTCACAGATAGTGAAGAACCTGATGAAAACGCACAGCCAGCAACACCAATAAATGTTCTTGATGTGTTATCCACAAATGCTATACTCCCAACTGCTGTTGAAACATCCATAATAGATAAAATAAACGGAGAAAATACTCCAAATCGATTGAAAGACAACGGATATTATCTTGAAATGGAGTCGGCAGATAACCCATTTGTGAATAATGCTAATAATAATGAAGATGAAGAAACAAAGGCATTCCTTGACGCATTATCTTCTATATCACCATCTGTTACATACGCACCGATTACCTTTCGTCCAATTCAGGTTATTGTGAAAGTACCAGAGAAATTCTATGCTTTTGACGAACAGGATACAACTCCCTATGAAAAGTTGACTGCTCCTTGCCAAAAAGCTAAATACTGGGCGGTCTTCAATAATTTACAAGATACGGAATTTTCAATACATAATATCAAAAGCTCACAATACCTTGATGCTTACTATATCAATACTCCTAATGGTATTGAGATTTATAATGGTTACTACAATAAAGGTGGCCAGTACCGCTTCACACCAAAGGGAAACTGCATCAATGCAGAGCAGATGATGCGCTATCTGGAAGACGAATCTTCATATAGAATCAAATTTGATTACAACCCGATGAACGATGGCTTTGATGCTGTTCATCAGTTGATACAAGCAGAATGCCAAGAACTTAATGTCTGCAATACTAACATATACTCAGAAAACTATGCAATGGTGTATTGTCTAAAGACATCTACATCACACTCATATCTGAAGCTCTCATATAATGGTCGCAAAATAATAACGGTCATCGCTCCGTTCTCCACAGTAGGAGATAATGACACACAACTGAAATCCATAATTGAATCCCTGAAACATCTATGGCAACGGTAAGAGAAATAACAACAATGTGCAAAGCCGGACAGATTCAAGAAGCTTACGACCTTGCCAAGTCTGACATTGATTTGAATCCGAATGATGTCTGGGTACAGCGCGAAATGGGATGGGCATTGTACTACCTCATTCGCAAGGATGCAGAAAATGGTCAATATGACCAGTTGCTTGCACACATAGACGAACTGCAATCATTGGATCTGCTTAATCCGTCCAATGATGCGATGATATTTGAAAATGTCATCTTTTGGGTTGGTTATTTTGCAAAAAAACATTTAATGCCAACAGGTATAGATACTCCCGCCCGGTTATCAACACTCTTTGCCAAGTTTAGAGGCTATACCTTTACACCAAGCAATGGATATTCATTCATGCTTGAAAGTTTTATCAAGTGTGATGCTTGGCAAGAAATGCTTGATTTCTTTGAGTGGTGGAATTTGAATAATCTTCGTCCTGAAGATTATCAGCCTGTGGAAATAGCAAAGGGCAGAAGTATTATGTCTGTTGCAGAGCGTGCTTATATCGCTAAATCAAAGGCACTAATCCGAAAGAACGACCTTGGCATGATTGAGGAATTTTTGCCCGAGATGGATAAGTTAATGAACAACCATCCTGAAATGACATATCCAGGTTATTTCTATGGCAAGCTACTGCTTACATTAGGAACAACCCCTGAAGATGCACTTCGTGTCATAGTTCCTTTTGCCAGGAAGAAAGCATCGGAATTTTGGGTTTGGCAACTACTGAGTGACGTGTTTACTAACAACATAGAAAAACACCTTGCTTGTCTTCTTCGTGCAGTTCACTGTAGGACACAGGAGAATTTTCTCGGTAAAGTACGCATCAAATTGGCAGACCTTTTTATTCGTCGGAATGAACTGCCACAGGCGAAATTCCAAATTAATAAGGTGACCGAATGCTATTTATCACAAGGATGGCATCTGCCAAATGAAATTGATTATTGGATACACCAACCATGGATAAACAATGTTGTTGCATCAGACAAATCACCTATCGATTATCAATCAATAAGCGATAGTATCCTGCTTAATGGGACTGATGAAACCATCGCAGTGGTTACATACTATGACCCAAACTCAAAGAAAGCAACTTTAGTATATGGTTATGAAAAACAATTGAAAGAGAAAATTCGTTTCATAGTTGGTCCTGGAGCCGTTCTCAAACTTAATTATGTAATAGAAGCAGATGGGCATATGCGTGTGCTTCAAGCAGGAAAAACACCTTTCCCCACTGACCTTAATTATGCAAAAGTGGTACAAGGAACCATAAAGAAACGTGATGATTGGCCTTTCGCTTTCATGCATTATGGCGACCAAAAAGCATTTGTCTCTCCACAGATAGTCAATAAATATCATGTTACGGACGGAGAAAACGTAAAGTGCCTTATTGTTTATGACTTTGACAGGAGAAGGGAAAAATGGAATTGGGTAGTAATCAGTATAAACCGCTAATTGAAAACAAAAATGGAAGAACTAACATACACCGAAAAGATTGCAGTTGTCAAAGTGTTAAACGAAATTCTTAAAGCAGACAACATTACCCATGAGAAAGAGATTGAATATATGAACGATGTTATCTCCTCTTATGGTCTTGAAGAAAACTACAAAATAGAAGTAGATGCACTGATAACACTGCAAGTGCTTTCACAACATCACCATTTGTGATATGATATTTTTGAACTGTGGCGGGCGAAATAAAGTAATCTTGTGTTCCGGTTTTCAGGAACGCAAATAGTTTGTCATCTCTCTTAGAGATTGTTCCTTGAACTACTTTTGCAAATTGCAAATTGTTGCTGAAAGTTCCTTTCACAGCATTGAGGACTTTTG
>CADAAF010000089.1 GCA_902785805.1 uncultured Bacteroidales bacterium
TTGAGGCAGGAGCGGGGATGTCCTTGAGGGCGGCATACCACTTGTCACCATAGTAGTAGGGAGTAGCAGCATCCCATGTCAGGTCAGCGGTCTTGTTTGCACCACCATCGTTGAAGATGATATTCACATATTCCGTCTCAAGCGTGTAGCTATATACATCAAAGCCGTTCACTTGGTCGCCGGTCTTAGTCATTGCTTCGCCTGACCAAGCAGCTTTCTCGTGGTTGGTCTCACCTTCGGTGTACCAAGCGTATGCGTTCACGTTCTCCCACTTGTTCGTGTTCACGTAGTAAAGAGTAACGGTCGTGGCAGGAGCGGAGATGTCTTTGAGGTCGGCATACCACTTGTCATCATAGTAGTAGGGAGTAGCAGCATCCCATGTCAGGTCTGCTGTCTGGTTTGCACCACCATCGTTGAAGATGATATTCACATATTCAGTAGCAAACGTATAACTGTAGATGTCATAACCGTTCACTTGGTCGCCGGTCTTGGTCATTGCCTCACCGGGCCAGTCCTTAAACGCTCCATCAGCCCATACGTATGCGTTCACATCCTTCCATGAGTTGGAGTTCACATAGTAGAGCGTCACCGTTTCGGCATACGCAGTGAGCGACATACCGAGTGCGCAAATTAAAGAAAATAGAATCTTCTTCATAGTGTTATTGTTTTAAAGGTTAATTTATTTGAGTATGAACTTTCGTCCGTTTTGAATTACTATTCCTTTGTAGTCCTCATCGACCTGCATACCGAGTATATTGAACATCGGGCGCGTCATATCGAGTTGGTAGGGTTGGTCATCCTCCACTTGTTCTACAGCGTCAGCCATTCCGTCGCAGTTGTCATCAAGAACAGCCTGCCAGCAGCTTGTGTTCCATACATAGCAGGAATTTTCGGTAAGGTAAATGTCCTGCGACTGGCGTTTATTGAGTCCTTCGTTGAAGATGATATAGAGGTCTTTGTCTTTTACTTCCTCGCGCATTGTCCACGTGTAGGTAGAGTCGCCCGATACGGAGTGGTCGATAGAAGTCCAGTGCGTTCCAGGCCATTTAGCAGACTGCCCCGCTACAAGTGCATAAGGTGTGTCGTTGTATTTAGTGCCTACTTTCACACGTGTGAACGCATAGAGGTAGAGGTCTTCCCAGTCAGAGGGTTTAGCGAACTTGACAGTAATGACTCCCTGCTGCGGAGCTTTGTAGGTATAGACAGCGGTATAGGTTTCGGTTTTTTCTTTAGTGTTCACATCGTAGGCGTAAGCGGAGACGGTGGCGGTATTGTTGATTTTGAACGAGACGGTGTTTTCGACAGGCTCCTGCTCCACGCCGTTAATCGAATAGTAAATCATCGCCCCAGTCTTTCCTACAACGGTAATAGTTACATCCTCTCCCTGTTGCAGGTCGCGGAAGTTGCCGCTTTCGGGCGATATAACGAGGTCGAAAGCGGGATTGAGGTCTATCTTGCCGTCCAATTTCTTTTCGTAGTTGCTTTCCGTTTCAAAGCCTTCTTCCCATCCGTACCATGTATCGTAATCGGCAACAAGGTCGTTGGAACGAACGTTGAGCAGTCCACATTCGTTGCCCGACGAGATGCAGAAATTGACAGAGTCGAACGAGAGGTCGAACTCATAACTATACCACCCTTCGGCATCTTCATAGATACGCTGTCCCGGGTATGCACCCATCATATTGACGGAAGTGGGATTACCTTTCTCGTCCGTACCGGGAATCCAAGCATAGAAATAGACTTTCTCCCATTCAGCGGGTTTATTGAAGTGCACTTGAATGCCGCGTTTGAGCGGTTCGCGATAGGTGTAGGTATATGTTTGCACTTTGGATAGTGCCGAGCCGCATGCCGCCATCACTTTGAGGGTAGTGGTCTGCTTGAAGTTGAACGTCTTATCACCCGTGAAGGAGGGGCTTGCCGTAGTGGGTTCAGAGCCGTCGGTGGTGTAATAAACGGTCTTGGTATCGGAAGAGCCTCCAACGGGCTTAACTGACACGTTCAAGCCATTGACATTGTCTTCAAAGAATGTTTCGGGCGTTACAATGAGACGCGGCGCATAATCATTGGTAGGCAGAACCCACATAGCGTATCCGGGACCTGCAGCCATCAGGCGGTAATTGTAGGTAGCGAGCCACTCGTTGGCACCTGTAGGTTCGTGTACGGTCTTGTTGCCGAGCATGAGTATGAGTTTGCCGTTCTTGCCTTCGATAGTGGCTTTATAACCACTGCCATCGCCTTCTTCTTCGCCCACGGAGCTTTCTGAATGAACCCCTGCTACATGACGTGCGTTAATCATATCCTTGATAGCATCCTTGTACTTGTTCCAGTGGGGATAGAAGATACAGGGGATACCGGGCATAGAGAGCTGGTAGGCTATGGCTTGCAAGAGCCGGTCTTTGATTTCGTCAGACATAGATATGCCGTCGTAGCAGTTGCCCGAAGAGCAACCAAATTCCTGTCCGTTGCCGCGATAGAACCAGTCGTGGCTATCCACGAAAGTAACGGCGTATTTGGCTCTTCCCGAGCCAATCAGTCCTCCATTACCCCCATTGAGGAAGCACTTGGAGTAGTCGAAGTGTCCGATGGCATCGAAAGTGGAGTACTTGGTCTGGAAGTCAAGAGCCATTGTGTTGTAGTTGGCATCCTGTATCCCTTGCCATATACGATCGTTACCGTCCCAGAGTTCCATAAAGGAGATGTAGGCATCGGCAGCCGAGTTATAGTCATTGACGTGGCTCATGTGGTAGCCTTTGCACTCGTCGTAGCGGAAGCCGTCGTATCCGATGACGTTACGCATCCATTTGGCGTATGCGCGGAACATCTCCCGTACATTCTCGCTATCGTGCGCCCAGTCGCGTGCAGCAGCGTAGTTGGTACCATCGTCATTAGGACCAGTGGCTGTTCCCCAGCAGGGACCTGCCATGGTCTCCGTATTGGTGGCAGGGTCGTTCATTTCGTCTGTTTTGCAGATGAAGGAGCCATCGGGCTGGAACTCTCCGTATTCACCGAAGTTGAGGTGTGCAAAGTCGCACCAAGAAGCCATTGCTTCGCCGTGGTTAAGCACCATATCCGCCACCACTTTGGTTCCCGAATTATGGAAAGAGGCGATGAGTTGCTGCAGTTCGGCACGTGAGCCCCAATCGGAGTTCTGATTGGAGTATTGGCGCGGGTGATAACCTGTACCGCTTGCCATAGCCGAAGGCGGTAACCAAATGAGGTCGAAGTAGGCACCTATCTCGCCTGACTGCGCATAGAGCGTTTTCCAACGTGTATCACCATAGAAATTGGTGCCGTTCTCGAACTTATCGGGGTTCTCCTTGACTCCTGTAGTGTCTTTGACTTCGTAGGAGTTGAAATAGAAGCCCTGCATCATCACATCGGGGCACTGGGAGGGCACGGCGGAGCCGTTCTTGTCGCTGTAGTCATCGTCTCCCCATTCGGTGCAGTCTTGCGAAGCGGAGCTGCCGATGTACAACTGGTCTTGCTCATACTTGAGTTTGATATAGAAATCGTAGCATCCGGCGGCAGAGCAGACGTATGTATCGCCCTGCTTTTCTATACCTTTGACGCTATAGGAGTCGAGTTCGACCACCCAAGCGGCCTTATTCTGAAGGTCGTAGAGCTGGAGAAAATCGCCGTTTTTGACAGGGACGCCCAGACACTGGTACTCATCGAAGGACGGATCCATCGGAGTGGGATTGAGCGTACCCGCGTAATATTTATTGCCATTAACCAAGATACCATAGGATTGTGCATTGATAAATCCTGTAACAGCAAACAGACAGACAACTGCCAAAAGAACAAGTTTTTTCATATTTTTCTTTCACTTTGCAGCGCGCAAAGGTATATCAATTTATTTAATGTTCCAAATTTTTTTTCATTATGTCGGACAAATCGTCAAGATTGCTTAGCGGGTGCAAAGATACGATAGCGGGGAAATGCGCGTTCAGTTTATTTCAGTTTACTCAAGCCATTTCAGTTTTTTTCAGTTTACTGCCCGTTTTTTTTGCATGCAAAGATACGATGCGGAGGGATGGCGGGTTGGGGAATAGCGGGGGATCGAGGGAAATAAAGACACTTACAGGCTACTGGAGAACTATTTGCGGCCGGATAATATCTCGGAAAACGGACGAAACCGGGGCTCTTTCCTTTACGGACGGCTCCGAGGAGCCGTGTTCAAATGGTATTTGAACTTTATAAAAACACTCGCCGTAATGGGAGGAGACAAAAAACGGCATCAAGGGAAACAACAAACGCCGCGCTGACGCGGGGCGCACGTGACAAAAAACATATAACAAAAACATACCGACAAGGATGCCGGTATGGACAAGGATGCCGGTATGTGATAGGGGGTAATTGGACAACAATTATCGACAATTAACCAACAATTTTTTCTCTACTCCCTTTTTTTGGGACAACAATCATCCACAATTGACCAACATTTTTTTTCTTCCACTTAGTCAAGACGCTGACCTTGGGCGGTGTAGGTGATGCCGTTGCGGTCGATGTAAAGGATGCCGTTACGGAGGTACTTGCGGGCGGTCTGGTCGGACTTGCCGGACCAGTCGGACGGGTCAGTGCCTACTACTTGCAACTCTGATACTGTTTCTCCATCGGCGACGATGCGGAGGCGGGAGGCATTAACGGGAGTACCACTGCGGAAGACGGCACGGTAAGCGCGCATAAGCGTGCCTGATGTGCTGTTCGGGTAATAGAGTTGGTTGTCTTTCAAGCCGAGGTAAGTGTTGCCGGTGGTGGTGCCTTGCAAGATACCTGTGCGGAGAGTGCCTACCAGATACAGGTTGCCGCGATTCGTGCCGTCGTTATAGCCTGTCAAAGAGGTTATGTCGCCGTTGTCGGAGTCGGTGCTGATAGTCACGTTCGGGAAGACGAAAGAGGTCCTGGCAGCCAGTTTGGCGTTGGGGTTGACTATATACCCTTTGCCCGCTTCGATGGACTGGGCAGGAGTAAAGAACACTTGTATGGTCTCGTCATCCAACTGCTGTGCATAACGGAATGCGAAGACGCGGTTATATAAGCCGAGGGACATCATCATCGCTTTGTTCACGTTGAAGGGCAGACAGAGGGTAGCCCACTTGCCTTGTGTGAACTGACGGTTGAGGGTGGCGGTATTGACTCTTTGTCCGTTGTAGTCGTTGGCGAACTGCGTGTAGTAGTCGGCTGATTCGTTCTCTTGGAGGGTGATGTCGGAGGGCAGTTCATTTTTCTCAAAGACGGCGGTGAAGGTGGCGTTGTCTGTGGCTGTCAGGATACGCGGGTTGGCTGTTTCGCCGTCCGACCAGCGGACGAACGTATAGCCGTCGTCTGCTACGGCAAGTACCTCGTAGGTGTCGCCGCAGTCTATATCCAACTGCGGGACGGTCTGCGCAAAGAGCAGTGCGGGCAGCAGAAGGAACAGTATAAATGAAAGTTTTTTCATAGTCGTTGGTTTTTCTGTGTCCGACATTATTGTTTGCGAATCTGCACTTTGCCGCCTGTGGAGGGTTGTCCCGTGACGGTGTAACGCACTTTGTTGAACTCGGCAGTGAGATTGGTGTTAGCCGTTACGGTAATGGTGCGCGGGTTCTGCTTGCTGCCGTCCGACCATTGTTGGAACTCAAAGCACTCGTCCGCTACTGCTTCCAGAGTGATGACGGTGCCTTCGGGGTACTGGTTGTTGATGTTGAGGGAGCAGTTCTCGCCGTTGATATTGACGGTGTAAACCGTAGGCTCTATCTTGTTGCGCTCAAAGAAGGTAGTATAGCAGATGTCTTTCGTAACAGACTTAATTTTAGGTAACCAGCCTGCAAACTCATAGGTATATTCGTTTGTTGCTTCTTTTGTTGGTGTTGTGCCTGTATATTCGGGCATCAGTCCATAACCGACCTCATCCGTCTTTATCACGTTACCGTCTTCGTTCTGCCAAGTGATGGTGTAGGTGTTCAATGTCTCTTCAAACACCGCCGTATAGGTTGCATCGCCTGTGACTGCAAGTATTTCGGGATTCCAGCCAATGAAGGTGTAGGTGTATTGTGCATCGGCAGGTTTAGTAGGAGTCTCGCCTGTATAGGCAGGTATAGCACCATACTCAACTTCGCTGCTCTGTAACGGTGTGCCGTCGTCGTTTGCAAACACAATCGCATACTTGTTGAGCGTAGTTGTAAACTGTGCAGTGTATGTTGCATCACCAGTTACTGCCGTCAATTCTGCATCCCAGCCTGCAAAGGTGTAGGTGTATTGTGCATCAGCAGGTTTAGTGGGAGTTTCGCCTGTATAGGCAGGTGTAGAGCCGTACTCTACTTCGCTACTCTGCAATGGAGTGCCGTCATAGTTGACAAACGTAATTGTATAATTTGTCGGAACTTCTGTGCCGGGAATGGCTTGTATATTAAACTCTTTCCACTGATCTGCTGCTTTGTATTCATTGACGCTTTGTGCCGGAACATAAAGAGGAATGGATTTGTTTACGCCATAAAATACACTGGATCCCAGTGTTGGAGGATTCACAGCTTCGCAAGTAATCGAGGTTAAGCCTCTGCAACCAAAGAATGCATCGCTTCCTATGCTTGTGACGCTGTTAGGGATGGTTACAGAGGTCAAACTGCTGCAATCTGTGAAAGCATAGTCTCCAATGGTTGTGACGCTGTTGCCTATTGTTACAGAGGCTAAACCGGAGCATTTAAAGAAAGCATGATTCTCAATATTTGTGACGCTGTTGGGAATGGTTATGGAGGTCAAACCGGTGCAATTATAGAAAGCACGTTCTCCAATGCTTGTGACGCTGTTAGGAATGGTTACAGAGGTCAAACCGGTGCAATTATAGAAAGCACTTTCTCCAATGCTTGTGACGCTGTTGGGAATGGTTACGGAGGTCAAACTGCTGCAATCTCCGAAAGTATAGTTTCCTATGCTTGTGACGCTGTTGGGAATCGTTACAGAGGTCAAACTGCTGCAATGAGAGAAAGCAGAGTTTCCAATGCTTTTGACTCTGTTGGGAATCGTTACAGAGGTTAGGCTGCTGCAATAAGCGAAAGCACCCTCTCCAATGCTTGTGACGCTGTTGGGAATGGTGATGGAGGTCAAACTGCTGCAACCCCAGAAAGCATAGCTTCCAATGCTTGTGACGCTGTTGGGAATGGTAATGGAGGTCAAACTGCTGCAACCCCAGAAAGCATAATTCTCAATATTTGTGACGCTATTGCCAATGGTCACAGAGGTCAAACTACTGCAACCATAGAAAGCACTCAGTTTAATACTTGTAACACTATTTGGAATGTCAATAGAGGTCAAACTGCTGCAACCATTAAAAGCCTCTCCTTCAATGCTTGTGACGCTGTTAGGAATAGTTATAGAGGTCAAACTACTGCAATCTTTGAAAGCACTCGCTACAATACTTGTAACACTATTTGGAATGTCAATAGAGGTCAAACCACTACAACCAGCGAAAGCCGCATCTCCGATGCTCGTGACGCTGTTGGGAATTGTAAAAAAAGTCAAATTTGTACAATAAGAGAAAGCCTGCCTTCCAATGCTTGTAACACTATTAGGAATAGTCACAGATGTCAAACCGGTGTTACAGTTGAAAGCATAATTTCTAATGCTTGTGACGTTGTAGGGTTTAGCATCGAATATTACCGATGAAGGAATCACAATGCTACCGCTACTACTACCACCAGAAATTACTTCTGCTGTTGATGTGGCATCGTCCAAATTGTAGATTATACCATCAATAGTGACAGACGCTAATACAGTTCCAATACTTGCTGCAAGCGCAAGGAAAAGAATAAAACGTTTCGTTTTCATTGTAATAATTGATTTTTATTTATGAAAAAATAATACACAATAACGATTCTATCCCTATGCTATCTAAGCCGCCAAATTTTTGTTTGAACATTGTCGTCTTCACGCGGGTACTTCTATATTTGGTGTGCTCCCGATTCACAAATTTTTTATCATCGTTTTTTAAGAGCCAACTCTTTCCATATAAATTTTCTGCACCGTTATATGCACCGGCATTTAAATACACATATTTATGTGGAAGTATCTGGGGCGTTAGATTAAAACCGATTCTATATGCAGTATCGTAAATGGAAAGATAAGCATGATGGATGCCTCCCGACTTAAATACTGAATCCACATAATCATACAACTCCTCAAAATCTTTACATTTATTAATTCTCCACACATTTAATGATAAACCATCTATGGCGTAAAAGTATTTAGGTGATGCATAAAATTGCCGTCTTTGATGGTCGTTAGGCATTGCAGGATGCCATGTATAACCAGCATTAATTAATGAAATTTTATACCATAGATTATTCGTTTTTATAGTTGGGATTGTAATGTCAAAGCCATATATGTAATTATAAAAAACAGAGGTCGTTTGGACACTACCACACTTTAGGGCTAATTGGTCAAAAATAGGTCGTAATACGTTTTGGTAATGTGGAATTAATACTTCGCCAATAAAGTGTTGATTGGTTATAGTTCTTTTCATAGCATAAAATTGTTTTTGTTATGCCTACTCACTTATGGCTTTTCGGCATACTCCATTATATATTGTATAAGTGTTTACGTATATACACACATAAAAGCGTGAAGTTCACTTGTTCTTCACGCTTCTCAAGGGCTTCGCAATCCCCGCAACTAGTAGAAAAACAACCGAAGTCCACGCCCGATATGCACAACCCTCCAACCCTGTGTAGGGCGGGGACTGGTATTTGCATACCCACGAGGACATTCATTGTTGCTGTCCGGACTAGTTGCGAATGTTGCGAAGATTCTGAGAAGTCGCAAACAACGTCAATAAACGCCTTTTTATGTAACTGCTTTTTTACGTTGCCAGCCTCAACGCTCTCAGGTTTAACGTCGTGGAGAGGGGACGGGGTTTATGGTTTGTGTGTCTCGTTCAGTTCGTTTTCTATTTCTTCGATGGTCGGTATAGTGCCTTTGATTTGTGTCGGATAGAGTTTTTGCAACTCATAAAGCGTCTGTTGCACATAGAACATTGCTTTTTCGGGTCGGCCTTTGCATTTGTCAATGAGCAGTTTATGGTGTCCCCACGGCACGGAGAATATTTGCTCCCCATGTTGGGGAGTGATTGCTATTTGCTCCTCAGCTTGGGGTGTGAATTTGAACAAGGGGCTGTATAGAAGATAGAAATTCTTCATATACAACAAGTTTGTTTCAGAGAAGCATCTTGCATCCGGGTTAGCATCCTTGAGGTCTCGACTGAGATTAGCAAAAAATCTGCTACCCCATCTTTGCTCGGAATGGAGTTCAACAATTTCCTGTCCCAACTGCCAATAAAAACGCAACATATCCTGATTGATATGCACGGCAGCCTTGACCTGACTTCGGCGGAAACGCTTGGTCAAAGTCAGAATCCACTGTTTGTATTCCTCGTCTATGTGAAGAAGGTTGCTCATATATATATACGAACTCCTTTTATTTACGGCGGCAAAAGTACGGCAAGGATGGAATATATGCAAGGGAGAGGCAATTTTTTCTGTATGGGTACGGCGAGAGGAACCGGAGAGTACTGTGAGAGTACCGTGAGAGTTGCCTTGACCTATGTGTGACTTATGGGTGACCTATGGGTGACTTATGGGCGACCTATGGGTGACCTATGGGCGACCTATGGACGACCTATGGGATAAATAGGGAGAAAATAGGGAGAAATATACGTTTTGTTTGTATAATTGGAGGTTTGGGTGTACCTTTGCCGCCGAGTTAGAAGAACAGGGGTATAGGGCGTAAGAAGAGTCAGGAACCATAACAAGAGAACAAGGGTGCTATTAGGCGAAGGGATATACAAGAGCAAAGGGTCGAAGTTTCTCGCATTTGCGGAGTCCATCGGTTCGGAAGAAGAGGCGAAGACCCTGATTGCGAGTTACAAGAAGCGTTACCACGATGCGCGCCACGTGTGCTATGCCTATCGTTTGGGTGCAAATCTATGGCGGACGAAAGACGACGGCGAGCCTCACGGGACGGCGGGATTGCCTATATTACGGTCGATTGATGCGCAAAAGAGAGACAATATATTAGTGGTGGTGGTCCGCTATTTCGGCGGGACACTATTAGGAACCGGTGGTCTGATGGTTGCCTACCGAGAAGCAGCCAAAGACGCGCTGTGCAAGTTGAAAGTTTAAGGGTTTAATGAATCCATATAAAGATATAGAGGCATATAGGGTCAGTCCGCTGCTGTGCGTGACCGATTTTCTGTTGGTTTTTCCTCTCTTGCAATGTATCCGCTTGCGGAAAGCGACTTCACTGAGTCTGGAATTAGGAGGCGGTGACACCGAATGGCAGAGCGATGAGGATAAGAAAATGATACGCGAAGACTTCCGGCACGGTGCCACTTTTCTGACCAACCACCGCGACATCATAATGGACGCCGCTTGGCTGAGTTATCTGCTTCGCACACACTACTTTATCCGCCCTTATATGGGTATAGGGAACAACCTGCTGAGCCGCCGCTGGATTGAGTGGTTGGTGCGTTTCAACCGCTGCTACGTAGTGGTTCGCGACGGCGGCGTCAAAGAGGCAATGAAGAACGCACAACACCTGAGCTCGTATATACAATACCTTCGTTCCAAAGGCAAGAGCATCTGGTTAGCCCAACGCGAGGGCCGAGCCAAAGACGGAAACGACCTGACCCAACCGGCAGTGCTGAAGATGCTGACAATAGGCGAGAGTAACTTCCTTGACGCAATACGCCGACTGAATATCTGCCCCGTGAGTATCAACTACGAGTATGACCCTTGCGACTACCTGAAAGCCCGCGAGATGCAGTTGCGCAGAGATAATCCGCAGTGGAAGAAGCCCAAAGGCGAGGACGAGTTGTCGATGAAGACAGGCATATCGGGCAAGAAAGGGCGTGTGGTCCACCGCATCACACCAAGCATAAACCACTGGATAGACACCCACCGAGAAGCATTAGATGCCATGACTCGCAACGAGCAGGTGAACGCAGTCGCCAAACGAATAGACTATCAGATACATATAGGATATGAAGTATATGAGCGCGGAGAGGCGTTTGAGACCTATCTCAAGGAACGATTGGCGATGATAGATATGCCGAACAAGGACGAGGCATTTCTGATGGACAAACTGCGGGAGATGTACCGCAATCCAGTCCTCAACCACCAAGCCGCCAAAGAAAAGAAAGACAATTAACTATGCGCACCGCTATTTTTCCGGGCAGTTTCGACCCGTTCACCATCGGACACTTGGATTTGGTACAAAGAGGCTTGGAACTCTTCGACCACATCGTGATAGGCATAGGCAGGAACAGCGAGAAGAAAGAGATGTTCCCCCTGTCGTTCCGCGAGCAGTCATTACGCGACCTGTTCCGTGCGGAAGGACGCGTGACGGTGGAAGTGTTTGACGGTCTGACCGTTGATTTCGCCCGCCGCCATAATGCACGCTTCCTGCTTCGCGGAGTGAGGACGGTAACAGACTTTGCATACGAACAGACAATGGCCGAAGCCAACCGGCAACTGGACGGAATAGAAACAGTAGTTCTCTACGCCCGCCCCGAACACGCCTATATATCTTCGTCGCTTGTGCGCGAACTATACAGCTACCATAAAGACGTGCAAGCCATGGTACCCTACCCGCTCCCCTAACGCATATACAAACAAACAGATATGAAACGCATATTACCCATACTCGTATTATTTATCGGTCTGAACGCAACGGCTCAGGAACAAACGACCCGCATCGACAAGTCAATGACTATATTGACGGACGTGATGCGGCAGTTGGATATGAACTACTTTGACACGCTTAACTACGAGCGCATGACAGAAGAAGGGATACGAATGATGCTGCGCCAAGTGGACCCCTACACCATCTATATACCCAAAGAGCGCGATACAGACCTTCGCATCATGACCACAGGTCAGTACGGCGGCATCGGCGCAATGATAATGATGCGCGACAGCATGGTTTATATAGCCGAACCCTACGAAGGCATGCCGGCACAGATAAACGATATCCGCGCGGGCGACCGACTGGTAAAAGTGGACGGTTTCCGCTGTGACGGCCAGTCCACCAAGGATGTGAGCAACCGATTGCGCGGCAAGGCAGGAACAAGCGTCAAACTGGTCCTTGCACGCGAGGGAGAGAAGAAACTGATTGAGAAAGAAGTAGTACGGCAAGAGATTCATCTTCCCGCCGTGACATTCTACAAGCGTTACGAGGGCAACGTGGGGTATGTGCTGTTCTCCGAATTCACGTCGGGCAGTGCCGCTTCCTTGTACGAGTCAATCCGCCAGATGGAGTCCGCCGGTCCGTTAAGCGGTCTGATTATCGACTTGCGCGGGAACGGCGGCGGTCTGATAGATGAAGCCATACGGGTGGTAAGCCTGTTCGTGGACAAAGACACAGAGATAGTTACCACCAAAGGCAAGACAAACACCGCCAACCGCTCGTATAAGACATCAACCACGCCCGTATATAAAGACCTGCCGTTAGTTTGCCTTGTGAACGGCGGTACGGCATCAGCCGCCGAGATTGTGTCGGGCAGTTTGCAGGAATTAGGTCGTGCGACACTGATTGGCGAGCGCACATTCGGCAAAGGCTTGGTACAGTCGATCCGTCCCGTGGCATACGGCGGCAACCTGAAGGTAACAACGGCTCACTATTACCTGCCATCGGGCCGCTGCATACAAGCCATTAACTATGCCCCCCAACAGCGCGGGGAGAAATTAGAACGCGATACGGCAGGCGGCATCCAACCCGACATCGTGCTGAAAGACTCGCAGAAAGTGGATATATGCTACTCGCTGGCCAAAGGACACCGCTTCTTCGACTACGCCAACCACTACCGCCAGACACACAACGGCATAGCCCGCCCCGACCAATTCGAGGTGACGGACGAAGAATTAGAGGACTTTATGGCTTTCTTGGAGCAGAAAGGGTTCGTGTATGAAACAGAGACATCCCGCTACTTGGACGAACTGATAGAAATGGCTCACAACGAGGATATTGACTCCACATCATTAGCCACAATGGACAGTCTCCGTGTGCGCCTGCGTCCATCATTCCGCGAGGCTATTCTGCGCCACAAAGATGAGGTCAAACAGTTGCTCGGAGCAGATATTGTGGAACGGTACTATTTCCAGAAAGGGCGGGTGGAGTTCCTGCTTCGAGAAGACAAGGCACTGAAGAAAGCTATTGACAAATTAACAGTTAATAATTAATATTTCGCAGGCTATCTTACCCTTTTAGCTGATATTTTATGCGGAGAAGAGATATATTGATTGGTGTAGCGAGTTGCGGTGTTTGCCTGTTGGCAGGTTGTGCAAGTCGCGGTGCCGGTCCACAAGGCGGACCTGTGGATTCTATTCCTCCGCGCGTATTAGCCTGTGTGCCTGCAGACGGCGCGACAAATGTCCAATCGCAAGAGATACAGATACGCTTTGACGAATATGTCAAGTTAGACCGCGCCAGCGAGAAAGTGCTCATTTCGCCACCCAGCCAGTCGCAACCTGTCATCAAAGCTATCGGCAAGAAAGTGTCGGTT
>CADAAF010000090.1 GCA_902785805.1 uncultured Bacteroidales bacterium
AGTGTGACAAACGTTGTAGAAACGGCAGAAGCAGGTATGATGCCTTCGCTGATGCCGGACGAAGATTTAACTTATATCGCGCAATGGACTGCGAATGCCTGTGCCTATACTGTATCCTTTGCAGCCAACGGTGGTAGCGGCACAATGACCGACCAAGAGTTCACTTGCGGTGTGGCTGATAACCTCATTCCGAATGAGTTTATCGGTCCGGCTGCCACCATAACCTACAACTACCACGGCGCAACAAGCGGAGATGAAACACCTTCGGTTACCGTCAATAAACCCTTCGGCGTTTGGGAGGCTCCTGATGAAGATGTCGATGACAAAGCAGAGGTTAACTTCTCCGCCTCAAATGGTGGAACTATCACTTTGATTGCTACATGGAACGCCTTCCCGAGCGTAACACTCCCGACACCTGAAAAGGCCGGCTACTCATTCAACGGCTGGTACACAGAGGAAACAGGAGGTACGCTGAAAGGAGACGGTGGTGCAGATTATGTCCCCGCAGGAGATATCACCCTCCACGCACAATGGACGGCAAATACCTATACGGTACATTTTGATTCGAACCATGGTGAAGCAGCGGACGAGATGGGCGACCAGACCTTCACGTATGGTGAAGAACAAGCCCTTACTGCCAACGGCTATGAATGGACGGGCCACACGTTCTTGGGTTGGGCTACCGAAGAGAACGGCGATGTGGTATATACAGACCAACAGACAGTAATCAACCTCACCGCAGAGAATAACGCGATAGTAAATCTCTATGCTGTATGGGAGATAAATAACTATACCATCACTTTCCAAGACACGGAAGCCGATGGTGGTAACGTATGGTGGAGTGGTAACTTAGCGTATGGCGAGACACTTGTTTATGGCGGTACGGAGATGCCGACCAAAGCAGGCGATTCGCAATACAGTTATGAATTTGCAGGTTGGAAGGACATTGACGGTGTAGAGTATCCGATGGGTACCGACCTGCCTGCCGTGACAACCGAAGCCACCTATTACGCAGTGTACAATCAGACAGTTCTGCAATACTCATTGACGTGGGATGTCAATGGCGGCGACAATCTGACGGGTGACTACACGCAAGGCGATGTAGAATGGGGAACGGCTATCAGTGCTCCCGATGATCCGACTAAAGAGGGGTATCAGTTTGTTGGCTGGGTTAGCAGCATCACCAATGAGGTGGAGATACCTTCCGTTATGCCTGCTGCCGACCTGACCTATACAGCGCAATGGACGGCAAATACCTATACGGTACATTTTGATTCGAACCATGGTGAAGCAGCGGACGAGATGGGCGACCAGACCTTCACGTATGACGTAGAACAAGCCCTTACCGCCAACGGCTATGAATGGACAGGTCATACGTTCTTGGGTTGGGCTACCGAAGAGGACGGCGATGTGGTATATACAGACCAACAGACAGTAAGCAACCTTACTACCGAGAATAACGCGACGGTGAACCTCTATGCCGTATGGGAGACGAATAACTATACCATCACTTTCCAAGACACGGAAGCCGATGGCGGACACGTATGGTGGAGCGGTAGCTTTGCGTATGGCGAGACACCTGTCTATGGCGGCGAAAACGAGCCTTCCAAAGAGTCAACAGACGAGCATACCTATACGTTCACCGGTTGGACTGACGGCGTAAACGAATATGTAGGCACGGCTCTTCCCGAAGTGACGGACAATGCTATTTATTACGCAGTTTATAGTGAGTCCGATGCTTTGTTCACGGTTCGTTTTGAGAATCCGGATGGCAGTGAATTGCAGACTTATCAGTTGCCGTTAGGCGCGACACCCGCATACGAAGGTACACCTGCTCAAGAGAATGAAGGCGATGCGTATAACTACTATATGTTCACCTTCACCGGCTGGGTAGATGGAGATGATAACTCCTACGGAACGGATGATGCTCTGCCTGCCGTAACGGGCGATATAACCTATACGGCACAGTATAGCAAGCAGTTGTTTATCATCTTGCAAGAGCAGAAAGATGATGACTACTATACCGAGTTTTCGGAAAAGTATAACGGTGAGCGTGCCATCAACGCTACGTTGGTTCGTCAATTCACTCAAGGCAAATGGGCAACTCTGTGTCTGCCGTTTAATGTATCTAAGGCTCTAATGACTGCAGTAGGGTTACAGAACCGCGTGTATGAGTTCAAGTACACGAAGGGTGATGCAGCGACAGGTATCACGCTGTATTTCGCACTGGCAACCAAGTTGGAGGCTGGTAAGGGATACATTGTTAATGCGAATGCTGTCTTGGCTCAGAAGACACAGTTAGTGTTCTATAGTGTGTTAGTCGATACGAAAGCTGATATTCAGTCGGGCTACGATATTTCCGCATTGTCAGGTTATAACTCAGAAGGCAATATCTATTTGGTAGGTACGCTGCGTAGAGGTGTCTTGTATGGTGATCAGGGCAATGGCAACTACTATTTAGGCTTGAGTAACAATAAGATTTTTGCTGCCAATTCGACCACCGGCACGAACGTACTTGCCTATCGTGGTATCTTCCGCAGTACAGAGCCGATAAGTGCTCCTCGTGTACGCATTGTCGCTGAGGGCGAAGATGGTGAGATTGTCGGCGAACTGGAAGTAGTCAACGGCGAATTGGAGGAAGTTGCCGGCACACGGAAATATGTGCAGGACGGTATCCTCTATATTGAGCGTGACGGCATACGTTACTCGGCACAAGGTCAGCGTCTTGACTAATGAAAATAGGCGTTTTTGACAGCGGTTACGGGGGGCTGACAATCTTGGAGAAGATTCGTCAGCTCCTCCCCGTTTACGATTATCTTTACTTGGGTGATAATGCGCGTGCGCCGTATGGCAGCCGTTCGTTTGAGGTCATCTATCGCTATACGTTGCAGGCGGTTCGGCACTTGGAAGCAGAGGGCTGCCGATTGATTATCTTGGCTTGCAATACGGCTTCTGCTAAGGCGTTGCGTTCTATCCAGCAACACGACATCGACCCTGCTCGTCTGCGTGTATTGGGCGTTATCCGTCCGACGGTGGAAGCAGTTAACGGTCATCATATCGGTGTGTTGGCAACGCAAGGCACTGTGCAGTCGCAGAGTTACGTCCTCGAATTAGAGAAGCAGTGGCAGAAGGCGAACGCCGGAACGGCAATGATTACCCAGCAGGCTTGCCCGATGTGGGTACCGCTGATAGAGAGCGGCGAACACCTCTCTGATGGGGCGGATTATTTTGTGGACAAGTACTTGAGCGAACTATGGCAGAAAGACCCGCTGCTGGACACGCTCATACTCGGCTGTACGCATTACCCGTTGCTGTTGCCCAAGATAGAGGCGTGGATACGTGCTCACGGGCTGCGGCACGTGCAGATTGTTGAGCAGGGCGATATAGTGGCGCAGAGTCTGAAGGATTACCTCTTGCGTCATCGTGATATAGACGATGTGCTCTCACGTGGCGGAACGTGCAGGTACTTGACTTCCGAGCAGGCGGACAAGTTCAATCAGTCGGCGGGCATCTTCTTGAACACGCCCGTCTCTGCCGAACATATTGAACTGTAGTTATTTTTCCCAGCCGTCAAAGACTTCCGGTCCATAGACGTTGTCTTCTTTTTCGTCGTGCAGCGGATTCCATAGTTGCGCGAAGAAGGGATTGCGGCGTGCTTCCTTGTCCCATTGCCACGGGCGGGCATCGGGTTGGTCTTTGTAGGGCCAGGGGAAGCAGTCGGGGCACCAGTGTCCTCCTAACAGGATAAGTCTCGGAGTGGCTTCAAAGGTATGCCCTTCAGCGCATTGCCACCGAAGCGGTGTATCCCAGATGGATTGTTGTGGGGCGTTTTGCAGTTCGGTTTCGGTGGTCAGACATTTGCCTCCTCGGAAAGCAGCGGCACGCTGCATATCGCCTAACGTAAAGTCTTCAAGAGGTTTCTGTTCATCGTAGCCGTGGTCGAGCAGAACGGCTTGTTCGGATGGACGGCTGAGGTCTTGTTCACGCCACGGACGGATGGCGCGGTATTGTTCCATCGAGCCGTAGTAGGCGGCTATGCGTTGTTGCTTGTTGTGTCTAATCCACCATTGGGTGCCGTGTTCCTGTTTCATTGCCATAGCGTACATTGCCAGTTTGACGAGATGAGGTACGAGGTGGGACGCGTACACCAGTCGCGAACGGATGGCAAAGCGTAAGGCGGGAGGCAACGCGTCCGACTGTGCCATTTGGCGGAAATAATCTTTTATAGGCACGTTGGCGCGGAAGTGAAGATACTCCTCTAATAGGTCGCTGTCCAAGTACCACATTCCGTGGAAGTTCCTTGTGGTAAACCATTTGGCTTCAAATATCTTTTCGGGTTTGGGGCAGCCGATGGCTTGCAGGAGCAGACATTCGAACTCGTAGTTGGAGATGCGGTAATCGGCACCCGAACCTATATTGTAGTATCTGTTCCAGAACTCGTCGGGCACTTCTTCGCGGCATACGCGTTCGAGAAGTCTGCCGCTGTCTTCTACGGTTGCCCATTCTAACACGCCGCGTATGGGGACGTGGAACATTATCGGGTCATAGTTCTTGAGTATGGCGGGGTGGAGTATGCCTGATTGTCGCAGGCTGACCCATTGGTGTATGGCTGAGTTGGTAAGGATGCGTTCGGCAAAGGCTTTGGTGATGCCGTAGTGGTCGTAGGGTGAGACGCAGATGGGGTCGCCTGTTCGTCCCCAATGGAGCGGTTCACGACGGTCGCCCATTTGTGCCACGGAGCCTATATACACTAATTTGGGCTGTTTGTCTTGTGCGAGTATGGCATCGCGTATATACGTGGCGGCTTTGATATTGGTTTCGCGAGTCAGACGCGGACGGTAGTCGGCTTGAGGGGAGACCATGCCGCCGGTGTGAAGGACTATATCTGAGCCTGTTACGCCGCGCAGCACGTCTTCGTAGCGGGTCAGGTCGCCCCAGATGATTTCCACTTGTCCGATGTATGGGCGGAGCAGTTGTTTGTTCTTGTTTGACGGGCGTGCTAATATACGCAGGCGGTAGCGGTCGGGATAGCGCAGAATCTCTTTCATGCCTGCCTGTCCCATTGTGCCGGTGGCACCGGTAAGAAAAACGGTGGTCATAGTGATAATTCTTTTGCGGGCGGGACGACCGCACTCCAAGTGTTGTAATCGGGACATCCGCGCTCTAAGTAGGCGACAAAAGTACAAAGATTTATTGCAGTTTATGCAAAAAAACGCAGAAAAATGTGAAAAAAATTTGGTAGGGTGGAAAAATCGCCGTACTTTTGCACGCTTTTTCGTGGTAAAAGTGTTTGCACGATGGCTATGGTACCTTAGCTCAGGTGGTAGAGCAATGGACTGAAAATCCATGTGTCCTTGGTTCAACTCCAAGAGGTACCACATCAGAAGACCTGCTTAATGACAGCGGGTCTTCTTTTTTGTCTGCCGCTTTATGTATCATCCCGCAAACGTAGCGCAACGTTAGCCCCTCCATTGCCGACTGTTCGGATAGTATATGGATAGTATATGGATAGTATATGGATAGTATATGGAAAGTATATGGATACTGTTCGGATACTATATGGATACTATTCGGATACTAATCCCGCAGTCAAAATCAGTGCCCAATCAGCAATCACCTACGAAAGAAACACGATAGATATACGATACATATACGATACATATACGTTACATATACGTTACATACACGATACATACTCGATATATTAAGCAAACCACACCGAAGGAACATCGGTACTCCCTTGTCGCTATACTTTTGTTTCTTTGTCACGTGCGCCGTGCGTCAGCGCGGCGTTTGTCTCCTCCCTTTGCGGCGAGCGTTTATTGCGTTCAAATATTATTTGAACACGGCTCTCCGAGCCGTCCGTAAATGCCGTCTTCTTCGTTTTCAGCCGATTGCCAATCGGCAAAAAAAATCCCCCTCCCCCTTGCATATCTCCTATTAGTGTTGTACTTTTGTCGCCGTGATGCTTCACGCTGGGGATAAGCGGGCGGGACTGTCTTGCCATCCTACCCCAAACGGAACATCGCATGACATAATTTAAGGCGTTTATTGACGCTTGTTTTGGCTTAACGAAATCGACCAAATTTCAGTCCCCGGAACAAGATAGTACAATAAACGTTCATAGGTATGTATTCTTCCGCGCTGATAGTGCGCGTGTCGTACATATCAGCGTCGACGTTATTGTTTGTTCTTGGACAAAGGTTTTTGGTCGAACCCCGTTAAGGAGAATAAGCGTGGATAACATTCACGCTTTGTTATATATATGCTTTGACCAAAACCAAAATAACATAATTATTAACCAAAAAAACAAACAACTATGAAGCACAAACTTCTAACCCTTTTCCTCGCTCTTGCCGCAAGCGTAGGAACCATCTTCGCCGAAACTTACAACGGCACCTGCGGCGACAACCTCACATGGACTCTTAACACCGGATCCGGCATCCTCACCATCTCCGGCACAGGAGAAATGACGAATTACACCTACGGTTTCTCGCCTAATACCCCGTGGTATTCCTATCGCAGTTCCATTAAAACCGTCACTATCGAAGATGGTGTCACAAGCATTGGATCTTATGCTTTCTATTATTGCAGCAGTTTGACCTCCGTAACCATTCCCAACAGCGTCACAAGCATTGGAGATGGGGCTTTCTATGAATGCAGCGGTTTGACCTCCGTCACCATTCCCAACAGCGTCACAAGCATTGGAGATGGGGCTTTCTATGAATGCAGCGGTTTGACCTCCGTACACATATCCGATATAGCCGCATGGTGCAAAATAGCATTTGGCAGTTCCGATGCTAATCCATTATATTATGCCCATAACCTATATCTGAATGGAACATTAGTTACTGACTTGGTTATTCCCAACAGCGTCACAAGCATTGGATATGAAGCTTTCAGAGGTTGCAGCAGTTTGACCTCCATTACCATTCCCAACAGCGTCACAAGCATTGGATATGAAGTTTTCAGAGGTTGCAGCAGTTTGACCTCCATTACCATTCCCAATAGCGTCACAAGCATTGGACAATATGCTTTCTATAATTGCAGCAAATTGACCTCCGTAACCATTCCCAACAGCGTCACAAGCATTGGAGACGGTGTTTTCGAATCGTGCAGCAGTTTGACCTCCGTTACCATTCCCAACAGCGTCCCAAGCATTGGAAACTCTGCTTTCTCTGGTTGCAGCAGTTTGACCTCCATAACCATTCCCAACAGCGTCACAAGCATTGGAGATAGAGCTTTCGCTGGTTGCAGCAGTTTGACCTCCGTAACCATTCCCAACAGCGTCACAAGCATTGGAAACTATGCTTTCTCTGGTTGCAAAAGTTTGACCTCCGTAACAATTGGCAACAGCGTCACAAGCATTGGAAACGATGCTTTCTCTGGTTGCAGCAGTTTGACCTCCGTAACCATTCCCAACAGCGTCACAAGCATTGGAGATATGGCTTTCTCTGGTTGCAGCAGTTTGACCTCTGTAACCATTCCCAACAGTGTCACAAGCATTGGAAACTCTGCTTTCCAAAGTTGCAGCAGTTTGACCTCTGTAACCATTCCCAACAGCGTCACAAGCATTGGAACTTGGGCTTTCTATAATTGCAGCAGTTTGACCTCCATAACCATTCCCAACAGCGTCACAAGCATTGGAATACGTGCTTTCTCTGGTTGCAGCAGTTTGACCTCCATGATTGTAGAAAGCGGGAATACAACTTATGATAGCAGAAATAATTGTAATGCCATTGTAGAAACGGCAACAAATATGTTAATTGCAGGCTGCCAAAACACAACCATTCCCAACAGCGTCACAAGCATTGGAAACTATGCTTTCTATAATTGCAGCAGTTTGACCTCTGCAACAATTCCCAACAGCGTCACAAGCATTGGAAAATATGCTTTCACATATTGCAGCAGTTTGACCTCCATAACTTGCCAAGCGGTTAATCCGCCTGCGTTGGGAGTGAAGGTCTTCTACAATGTGGACAAATCCATTCCGCTGTATGTACCCGCACAATCCATGTCTGCCTATAGTACTGCGGACCAGTGGAAAGACTTTGTCCTGAAGAGCATTGAAGATGTCAAATACACCATCACATGGCAGGACGAAGACGGCAATGTCATCAAGACCGACGAAGTGGCACAAGGCACAACACCTGCCTTCACTGGCACCACACCGACCAAAGAAGGCTACACCTTCGCAGGATGGCTGCCGAACATCAAGCCCGCAACGGAAGACACGAAATACACCACCTACTTCATTCCGACCCAACAACCCAATAGCAACGTTTATACCGTCAATATCAACGGCGAGAACTGCTCCCTCAACATCAACAACCAGTACCCCGAAGGAACCGTCATTACCTTGGAAGCGGTAGCGGACGAGTGCTTCGCGTTCCAACAGTGGTCGGACGGCAACAAAGACAACCCGCGCACCGTCACAGTCACGGCTAACACCAACCTGACCGCCGAGTTCAACAAAGTGCGCTACACCGTCACAGGACAACCCTCTACAGGCGGCAAAGTGCAGATTCGCAAGCAATAATGTCGGACACAGAAAAACCAACGACTATGAAAAGACTTTCATTTATACTGTTCCTTCTGCTGCCCGCACTGCTCTTTGCGCAGACCGCCCCGCAGTTGGAAATGGATTGCGGCGACACCTACGAGGTGCTTGCCGTAGCAGACGACGGCTATACCTTCGTCCGCTGGTCGGACGGCGAGACAGCCAATCCCCGTATCCTGACAGCCACCGAGAACGCCACTTTTACCGCTGTCTTTGAGAAAAAAGAACTGCCTTCCGACATCACCATCCAAGAGAACGAATCTTCCGACTACTACACGCAGTTCGCCAATGACTACAACGGACATACGGTAACCACCGCCACCCTCAACCGTCAGTTCACGCAAGGCAGGTGGGCGACGCTCTGCCTGCCGTTCAACGTGAACAAAGCGATGATGATGTTCCTCGGCTTGTATAACCGCGTCTTCGAGTTCCGTTATGCTCAGCAGTTGGATGACGAGACCATACAGGTATTCTTTGTTCCCGCGCAGTCCATTGAAGCGGGCAAAGGCTACATAGTCAACCCCAACGCCAAACTGGCAGCCAAGACCT
>CADAAF010000091.1 GCA_902785805.1 uncultured Bacteroidales bacterium
GGATGGACGGTATCTGGTGACATGTAAAACGTGGGGAATGTGGGTCGTTGACTGGAACATTTGGCACAACGAGCCGAAGCCGTCATGGCTATGGGAGCAAGGCGTAACAGCATGGATGCCCCTGCCCGAACCGTATAGAGAGGACGGTGACACATAATGATATTCCTCGGAAACTTATCCGTAAAGCAAATTGAGGAACGAACGGGAATTACCCTGTCGGACGCAGACAGAGAGTTCATGAGCGCAAACCGACAGGAAAAGGTCAACAACACCGAGTTAGAAGTGGGGAAGTGGCATTGTTATGACATCCCGTTCATGCTCATGACACACGACAAGCAGACCGCCATCGTATACAGGGACATGCTCAATCGGTACGACTGGTCGAAGTGCCGTGAAGCACTCAGTATTGGTTGGGAGGACGGTGACAACGATGGATGACCTTGTAAAACGGAGCGACATATTCAAATGGCTATGTGAACCCTACCCACGAATGAAATACTGCGACAGAAAAGGGTGCGCCGATGCTGAGATTATCAACTCCTTCCTTCTCTCCGTGGATGCTGTTGAGGTGAGACACGGACGGTGGATTCAGAAAGAAGATAAAGACTGGGCCGGCGGCGGCAAAACGCTGTGTAGCAAATGCAAGTACGGGTATTCATGGCAGATGTATTTCGAGCCAGAAAGCTTCAAGTATTGCCCTAACTGCGGTGCTCGTATGGACGGGCACGGAGAGGACGGCGAAACATGACAAACAAAGAAGCGGCGGAATTGCTCAAAGGAATAGCAGACAGGCGTGAAGTTATTACCGTTGAAGGACAAGAAAAGAAAGTTCGCCCCGATGACATTAACGAAGCGTTAAGGCTTGCGATCAATGCGCTAGATATTCCGAATGAAACGGTTGTTTGCTCCGTGTGTGGAGCTGTTTCAATCAAATATCGAAAAAGAACATGCGTCAATAAGCCGTTAATCGGGCCGCCTGTCATGTGGGATTACATGGATTGTTCTAATTGCGGTTGTCAGATTCTTTTGAATCGGCGATATATCGACATTGATGACTTGTCGGTTCGAACCGACAACACGGAGGGCTGAACATGGACTATATCAGCAAAGACAAAGCGAAAGACATTATTTCGGAGTTCTACGGTGAAAGCGAATCCGTTAACAACGTACTTGCAAGAATGTCGGTGCGAATATCCGAAGAACCGGCGGCGCACGTTATGGAAGTCAAAATCTTCGGTAACGTTGAACGTTGTGTCTGTTGCGGTGCTATTATTCCCGAAGGGCGTATGGTTTGCCCGATATGCGAAAGGAGATAACATGATTAAGATTCAACTTGATGAAGGTGCATACATGCCCGAAAAGGCGCACGATCTGGACGCAGGGTATGACCTTCGAACGCCTTATGTGGTTGGTATACCGGCCGGTGGTTCGGCGGCGATTGATACGGGTGTACATATCGCAATCCCTAAAGGCTATTACGGAAAGCTAGAATCAAAGAGCGGCTTGAATGTAAACTATGACGTGGTTTGTTTGGGCGGCGTGATTGATTCGGGCTATACTGGTTCAATCGTGGTTAAGCTGTATAACTTCGGCGCACGGCCTTATATCTTCGAAGCTGGTGACAAAATCGTTCAGTTGATTCTTCAATCCCACGCCGTATTAATCGGCGGTTTCGATGTCGTTGAATCCCTTGAGGAAACAGAACGGGGAAATAATGGTTTTGGGAGTACGGGAAAATGATGAAGTTAAGCGAAATTGAAAAACAACCGTTAAGCGCAAAAATCACAGCTGAGAAAGCCGAAGAAATAATCGACATGTATACACGGGGCGAAAAGTTCAGCGACATTCAAAAGGCGTTTGACATTTCGCATGATGACATAGCGGTCTTGCTGTCAAAGTTCGGTATTCCCAGAAGAGACAAGCCGAAGAAGATACGAACGGATTGCATGTTACCAGATGCGGCATTTGCCTGTTATCGTGGCAAGTGTGCTGAATGCGGTTGGAACGGCGGCGTTCACGAAGACCGTGTGAAGAGGTTGAAGTATGGTAAATCGTGAAGGGTGGTCAATCTGTATTGATTGCGAACATTACCTTTTCGGTTGCTCATGGTCGGAGGAATTAAAGCCCGTTGACGGTTGGACAGCGATCAAAAAAGGTTATTCGATGACCATTACAGATTGCCCACAATACCGAAAGTGTGTTGTTCCGATGAAGATGGTTTCCGATGAAGGAATCAAGAATCTTCTGACGGCAATCGTAAAGCGGACGATAAACGATTATATCCTTGCGTTATCTGGACGGCGTACCACGATAAATCCGCCCGAAGTAACTAAGCGCAGTATTGAGGAATGGGGAAGGTCGAACGATGCTAAACTACTGTGTGAAGACATCAATGTCCCGTCAGCCCTTGCGAATATACGGGCGAAATATTTGAGGTTCTGCACGGCGGCGTTAACGCACTGGAACGACACACAGAAAGAAATAGTCTTCCGCTGTCCGATGTGCGGCGGCGATGCTGTCATCAAAGAACGAAGGAAGAATAAACAAACCATCAAAACGGCCCGTTGCTCTTGCGGCTGTGAATACAGGGGGAATGCAAATTGTATTTAGAAGGATATATTGACACTGTACGAACGACAATAGCGATCTTGAAGGATTGGAAAGAACGTCAATGGAAACTTGAACATGCTCCCGAAATGATAGAATCCATTGACACACAGCTTACGAATATCACGTCACATGTCGGTGCTACGCCGGTTAGCGGCGGCGGAAACAGAGTGGACGAAGGTCTTGTAAACGGTATCAGCCGAAAAGATATTGCTATGGTTGGATATGAACAAGCCGAAGGCGCAGAACGGGAATTTTCCGTGGCGTGGGAATCTCTGACGGAAGACGAACGTTTCATCTTGACGAATCGGTTCGTTGACAACGATGACAGGCAGGGGATTCAGCGAATCATGAACCGAATGCGTGTAGAGAAATCGCAAGCTTACGAACTGTCGGAACAGGCGTTAAGGAAGTTATCACGGCGGTTGTTCTGGAGATAATCGGAAAACGAGCGGAAAAACAAGATTGTAATATCCTTTGCCAACGAGCAAGAACTGAACGATTTTATTACTGTTTTGCGTTGAGAAAATTTCTCGCCATATTACTATTTGTGCTCACCTCTTGCGTAACTCTTTATGCGGAAGGCGATACAATTGTACTGCCTACTCTTGATTCAGCGCAAGTAATCTATGCGGACACAACCAGTTCGTTCTACAACACTACCGACAAACCCGATTCAGTTGTTGTCATTAAGAGCGAATCACCTACGTTAATGTCCTACGAATTGATGTGGACACCCGATCCGCTCCGAGCAACATGGTTGGCGGTTATTGTGCCCGGATTAGGTCAAATCTACAACCGTAGCTACTGGAAGCTACCTATTGTGTACGGCGGACTGATGGGATGTGGATTTGCTATCTCACAAAACGGATCTAAATACGAGGCGTACAAACAAGCTTACCGAGACATACTCGCCGATGCGAACAATATATCTTCTGACCCGAACCGCTCCTACAACGCCATTCTGCCGGAGGGATATACCATCGAACGAATGGGTGGAGTCAGTAACTATACCAGCGTGCTCAAAGATAGACAGAACACCTATCGCCGTTATCGAGACATATCCATCGTCGTGGGAATATTAGTGTATGCGTTGTCCATCATCGATGCCTACGTGGATGCACAACTCTTTGACTTCGATATCTCGGATGACTTATCCATTAATATTGAACCACAGCTTTATCAAGACACATATATACCCAACCAGCGTTCGGCTGAACTTAAATTAGCAATTTCATTCTAATAATATGACTATCAAACATTTACTAACATTATTTATCGGCGGTTTAGTTGCAATATCGCTATCCGCACAAAGACTGGACTCTATCAATGCCACTGTCGCTAACGACACCATTCAACCTATTGAACAGGACAGCGACCAAGTCTTAGTGGTTGATACAGCAATATTCGACAACACCATCGCAACCGTTGATACGGTAGCTTGCTCGCGTGACACCGTCATCGCGGACTTATCGGACTCCATATATAAAGCACGATTACAAGCATTACCTTTTGTTATTGAAATGCCTTACAACTCCGTTGTACGGGCGTTTATCCTGCGCTACGTAAAACGCAGCCCAAAGCAGTTAGCGCGCATTCAACGAAAAGCTGCCTACTACTTCCCTATCTTCTATGATGCACTGGGACGCAGCGGACTACCTTACGAATTGTGCTATCTGCCTGTTATCGAGTCCGCACTTAATCCACAAGCTCACTCAAGAGCAGGAGCCGCCGGACTTTGGCAATTCATGCCTTCTACCGGACGGTTGTACGGTCTGGAGATTAACTCTCTCGTGGACGAAAGAATGGATCCTATCAAGTCCACCGAAGCTGCATGCCTCTTCCTCAAATCGCTATACAACATGTTTGGTGACTGGACTTTGGCTTTGGCAGCATATAACTGCGGACCGGGCAATGTGAACAAAGCTATTCATCGCGCTGACGGAAAGAAAGACTTCTGGTCTATCTATCCATTCTTGCCGGCTGAGACACGTGGATATGTGCCAATCTTCATTGCCGCTGCATATTCCATCAACTACGCCGACTTGCACGGTATCTGCCCGGAAGCAATCGAAATGACGGAAAATACGGACACCATTCAAACCAACGTTCGTCAACACCTACTGCAAATTAGCGAGATATTAGGTATCGAATTGGACGAATTGCGCCGCCTTAACCCACAATATGCCAAAGACGTGATTCCTGGTGGCAAAACATATTCGCTCTGCCTGCCAGCTGATCGTGTAACGGATTACATTGACCAGCAGGAAGTTATACTTGGTTATCGCGCCGACGAACTGATTAACAACCGCCGTGCCGAGATTGATTTAGCGCAACAAACGGGACTCAGCGGAGGTTATTCCGTTAACGGCGTCACATACTACAAGATTAAAAATGGCGACACGCTCGGTGGTATTGCTAAGAAATTCCACTGCTCTGTAAGTCAAATTAAATCGTGGAATGGACTCAAATCCGATAACATCCGCGCCGGAAGTACCCTCAAAATCAAAAAATAATACCACCCACCTACCGCTCCCTACGATAGATACACGATAGATATACGATAGATACACGATAGATAAAGCCGAGACTAACCTCAGAAAAGAGTGAGACAATAACATGGATATGGAAAAAATATATTACTCTATTCAGGAAGTGAAGGAGATGACGAATCTTCCAACTTCCACTCTGCGCTATTGGGAAGCACAGTTTAAGCAGCTCAGTCCGCGTAAGGATAAACATGGGAATAGGTATTATAACCAGCAGGATATCGAACTGATTAAGCAGATTAAGTACATCCGCGACGAACTCAAAATAACCCGAATCGAAGCGATACAAGCGGAACTCAAATCCGGCTCAAAGAAAGCAGACATCCGGCAACGCGCTACCGATATTCTCGAACGCGTAAAAGAAGAACTAATAGAAATAAAGAATCTTATATGAAAAATATTGATTGGAAAAAACTTCTACCCTTTGGCATAGCCATAATTGCGTTTATTGCATTCGCTATGTTATATTGCCTGCCCGTGGTACAGGGAAAAGTACTCCACGCAGGCGATGTCCTTAACTGGCAAGGTGCCGCACACGAAGCACAAGAGTTTCAAAAAGAAAATGGCTATAGCCCGTGGTGGACCAACTCAATGTTTGGCGGTATGCCTACATACGCTGTAACCGGTGGTTTTCCATCCTCAAGAATGCACGGAATACTACAAACGCTTGCACACGCTGGTTTCAGTGGAGATTGGACCGTTATTGGTATGATTTTTGGATACTTATTCGGTTTCTTCCTCATGTTACTTTGCTTCGGTGTAAATCCTTGGCTCAGCATTGTGGGATCATTTGCCCTAACTTTATCCACCTATTTTATGCTTATCATCCCTGCCGGGCACATCACAAAGGCCTCAGGATTGGCTTTTTTGGCACCAGTAATTGGTGGATTCTACGCTATAATGCAACGCAAATACTGGCTCGGCATTCCACTTATACTTATTTATGGATTCTTGAGTGTTACGTTACATCCACAAATGACCTATTATATAACAATGCTTATAGGAATTATGGCATGTGTTGAACTATATATGCATATTCGTAATAAGCAATGGAAAGATTTAGGTATATCTGTTGGACTTTTAGTTGTATGCCTATTGCTTATTCTCGGTACCAAATGGAGCACGTTCAGTTCTATTAAATCATACACCCCGGAAACGATGCGAGGCGGACACAGCGAGTTGAAACAATCTGAAACACAAGAGCAACAGCAGAAAGGTTTAGACATTGAGTATGCAACGGCTTGGTCCTATGGCAAACTGGAGACGCTCAATCTCATGATTCCAAATCTAATGGGTGGAGCAAGCGGCTATAATGTTGGCGAAAAGTCCGTTCTTTATAAGGAACTCGTTCAAGCGCGCGTACCTAAAGCAAGTGCCAAACAATTCTGCCAATCCGCGCCTACCTATTGGGGAGAAAAAGCCTTCACTTCAGGACCGGTGTACGTTGGTGCTATCGTTTGTTTCCTGTTTATTTTGGCACTTATTATTGTTCCTGGACCATATAAATGGGGACTGCTGATAGCTACTATCTTCTCTATTCTACTTGCTTTGGGACGCAATTTCATGCCGCTTACACAGTTCTTTTATGACTACTTCCCAATGTACAATAAGTTCCGCGCGGTAGAATCAATCCTTGTGGTAGCAGAGATAACAATACCATTACTTGGTTTCCTCGGTCTACAACGTCTGCTTAGTGCTGAAGACAAAAAACAATTCCGCACACCTATATATATATCTGCAGGAATCACTGCCGGACTATGTATTATTTTGGCACTATTCGGAGGAGCGATGTTTGACTTTACTTCTTCCTACGATGCGTCATGGAAAGGACAAGTGGGCAATGATATTTATAGCATGATTATAGACCAGCGTGCTGCAATGCTGAAATCTGACGCATGGCGTTCGTTTATCTTTATCGTACTCGCAGCCGGTTTGCTTTATATCTATACGTTGACCAATAAAATGAAGTCATCGTATGTTTACGCCCTTTTAGCTGTTCTGGTACTGGTAGATATGGTGCCCATCAATCGCCGCTTCTTTGGAAACAAAGACTTTGAGACAAAGAAGAACACCGACCGCTATTTTGCTATACAACCTTGGGAAGAGCAGATTCTACAAGATAAATCGTTAGACTACCGCGTACTCAATCTCGCTGCCAATACATTTAACGATGCACGAACAAGTTATCGTCTCAAATCCATTGGCGGCTACTCTGCTGCTAAACTGCGCAGATACCAAGACTTAATAGATGAGCATATTAGTAAAATGAACTGGAACGTACTCAATATGCTGAATACCAAGTATATTGTGACACGGCAAGGCGTAATGACCAATCCAGACGCAATGGGAAATGCGTGGTTTGTCAATAACGTACAGTTTGTATCAACTCCAGACGAAGAATGCGCAGCGCTGAACACACTCGACCTAAAACATACGGCTGTTGCAGATGAAAAGTTCCGCGACATTTTGGACTGTGAATCACAACCCAACGAAACGGACGTTATCCAAATGACGCAATACCAACCGAATGAATTAGTTTATAATAGTCAGACGACAAATAATCGAGTAGCGGTTTTCTCTGAAATATATTATCCCAAAGAATGGCATCTATATATTGACGACAAAGAGCAAGAAATCGGACGTGTTAACTACGTTCTTCGTGCAGCCATCATTCCTGCCGGAGAACACAAAATCACCATGAAGTTTATTCCGAATGCACTCAAGATAGACAAATGGAGCTATACGTTCACCATTATTCTTGTGCTATGTTCTCTAATATTGATTACCTATCCTCTTTGGAGAAAGTTTTTACACAAATCTAACGCTGCACCAATAGCAACGTCCATGTTATAGTACTCCCAATCGGCAAAACGACCGGTGAAATAGATATTGTACGGCGCCAATTTATTCTTCAGTGACAGAATAAGTTGGCGCGTCTCTTTTGTCTGAATAGGATATGTATAAGGGCTATAGTGATGAGCAATATACTTAGGATGGAACGGCATCTTCTGCAAATCAGCCAATATATCTGCCAAAGCCATTTCATCCGTGAATTCAACTGTTCCGGTCAGAATACCGTTCTTATTATTTGTCGCGGAGAAGTTGCCTGTACATATAATGCGATGAGAATGATGCTCCTCACTTGGCTGATAAATCCAAGAATACGGATTCTTATCTATCTCACAAAAAACGGCTGTCGTTCCGTGTGCTTGTAATTGTTCTACCGGCAATTTATAATCATTCAACTCAATACCGGACAGGATAGAAACCAATTGCTTGATATTGCCACAATAAACTACTTTATCAAATGCTTCTTCATTAATATAAATCTTTGCATTTTTATAATCAAGGCATTTAACATCAGACAGATAACGGATATCTAATCCTTCTGCTAAACGGTTTGCTATCAATTGTGAACCACCTTCTTTCTCGTAATAGAATGTAGAGTGCACAAATTGCTTTTCTTCCACATGATTGGCATTATGATCACGCATTTCTTGAACTGTAGGCATCGGTAATTTGCCTTCCAACCAATCAAGCGACACTTTTGTCAAATCACACTTCCACACTTTTCTATTATACGGTCCAAAATAAAGATTAAATAGCGTCTCGCCAAAACGATTACGCAAAAACTCTTCGAAGTTATTGCCTCTCGGCTGCCCCTCGAGTTCCAGTTGAACCAAATCGCGATAAAACCTGTCTTGAATAGATTGGTCAAAATAGTACACATGATCCTCTATCGGATACGGAACCATTAATCCATTAGGCATCGCTACTACTGAATGGCGGTCTGCTTTAATAAACTCATTTTCCTTATCAAATCGCTGCCAAAACCAATCAAGAACATCTTGACGCTTGGAATTAAAGATATGCCCACCGCATATATGAAACAACGAACCATTGATACGCTTACAACGAATTAAACC
>CADAAF010000092.1 GCA_902785805.1 uncultured Bacteroidales bacterium
CCAACAAGCAGGGTGTGCAAACAGTTAAATGCAGAAAAAATGATTTTATTATCGTTTTATCATAAATGTTTCGTAACTTTGCGCGTTTTTTCGGAAGAATAATTACCAATTACTACTAAAAGGACGACAACGATATGATTTCTCCATTAGCATCGGTTCATTCGGGCGCGAAGATTGCGGCGGACGTAGAGATAGGACCGTTTGTATTCATAGACGAGGATGTAGAGATAGGCGAGGGCACCGTGATAGACGCGAACGCCACCATTTGCGCCCATACGCGTATCGGCAAACACTGCCACGTATTCCCGACCGCCATTGTGGGTGCCATCCCTCAAGATTTAAAGTTCCAAGGTGAACTGACCTATACATACATAGGCGACTACACGGTTCTCCGTGAATGTTCGACCGTTCATAGAGGAACCGTTTCCAAGGGCAAGACGGTAGTGGGCAACCACTGCCTTATAATGGCCTACTGCCATGTGGCGCACGATGTAGTGCTGGGCGACCACGTGATTATGTCGAACGCAACGCAACTCGCGGGCGAAGTGACGGTAGGTGACTATGCTGTACTTGGCGGCGGCACACTGGTTCACCAGTTCTCCCGCATCGGTCAGCACGTGATGATACAAGGCGGCAGCTTGGTTAACAAGGACGTACCTCCTTACGTGATGGCAGCACGACAACCTATCCAGTTCTGCGGCATTAACTCTGTCGGGTTGAGCCGTCGTAGCTTCAGCAAGGAGCAGATTGAGAATATCCAACAGATATACAGACTGGTTTATATGTCGAAGATGAACACGACGCAAGCCCTTGTCAAGGTGGAGGAAGAGATAGCTCCGTGTGCCGAGAAGGACTTGATTGTTGAGTTTATCCGTTCGTCGGAACGCGGTATTATCAAAGGCGCATAACGCATAATGAACATTGCAGGGTACGACATAGCGCTGATTGACCTCTATATGGCAGGTGCGATGGTAGTGGTGCTGCTCTTTGAGTTGTATTTCTACTTCCGGTATATCCGTCTGCCCAAGAGCCGTCACGTGCCCGACAGCGACTCACAGCGTCCGAAGCATGCGGGCGACCAGTTGGACTTATTCAGCGATGATGTGCGCGGCGTTTCAGTAATAGTGGCAGCCCGTAATGAGGCAGGCAATCTGCGTGACTATCTGAGTTCCCTTTTAGAGCAGGATTATCCTATGTATGAGGTGATAGTAGTGGATGACGGTTCGGAAGACGAAACCCGTCAGATATTAGACGACTATATGCTTCACTACCCACGTTTGCGCCGGACGTTCGTACCCCAACAAGCACGCATCATCAGCAGCAAGAAATTAGCATTGACGCTCGGTATCAAGGCTTCACGGTTTGACTACCTGCTATTTACCGATGCCGACTGCCGTCCCGCTTCCAAGTACTGGATATGGGAGATGATGAACGGCTTTGAGCAGTCGGAGAAGACGGATGTCGTATTAGGTTTCGGCGCGTACTTCAAAGGCAAAGGTCTGCTTAACCGCCTTATTCGCTACGACACTCTTTTCAACGGCTTGCACTACTTGGGTGCTGCACGTTGCAAACACCCGTATATGGGCGTAGGTCGCAACCTCGCCTACAAGAAAGAGTGGTTTTTCTCACATAACGGCTTTTCGCCTTACCTCGGTCAGTTGGCAGGCGACGACGACTTGATAGTCAACCATTATGCCACCGGCAAGACCACATCCACAGTAACATGTCCGAACAGCGTGACGTGGTCGCCCACCAAACAGACGTGGCAAGAATGGTGGCACCAGAGACGCCGTCACTTGAGCGTATCGCCTCACTACACGTTCTGGAGTCGTTTGCGTTTGGGCGTTGAACCCATAGCACGGGCTATATGGTACGCTACCGTTATAGCACTGACTGTTCGCTGCGTAATGATTCTGCCTAAAGACCCATGGTACGCCATAGGGATAGCAGGGTGCGTCGTACTGCTGTTACTGCTTCGTTTGATTTTGAGAGGAACAGTACTTAATGTATCCGCCCGCCGATTGGGCTACGTAGCGAAAGGAATGGCAGCAGGTATCAGCGTGACAGACCTTGTATTGTGGGATATCGTGCTTCCGCTGTGCAACCTGTGGATACTGTTTTTCCCCACCCGCAAACCCACCCGATGGTAACTAACAATAGCAACTATGAAACGTTTTCTACTCGTTATTGCTTTGGCAGTCAGCACCATGCTACGTGCTGACCTGCTGACCGACCTGATGGTTGACAAGAAGTACGAACCTAAATACCTAAGCAGCAAGGAGATTGACTCACTGCTCAATGGCGAAGAGCGCAGCAGATATGAACTGCAAGAGAAGCGTCGCAAGCCACAATACAGATATTCGTACTTTGCGTCCTACCGTCTGCGCGACAACCGCCGCAATACAGACAAAGCACTAAGCGACACTATCTTGCGCGATGCGCAGATATCTTCTGACGGCAAGTACATAGCCTACGGCAAGGGACAAGACCTCTTCCTGTACAAGACAGACTTCAATACGGAGGTAGCCGTCACGCGAAGAGGAAAAGCGGATGTGTTCAACGGCGTTAGCGACTGGCTGTACGAAGAGGAGTTCGGCATCACAAGGATGTTTGCTTTCTCACCTGACAACGCCCTGATTGCTTTTATCCGATTGGAAGAGGCCGGTGTGCCCGCTTTCACGTGGCAAACCTACTTAAGCGAGGACGGGCAAGTGTCCTACCCTGCTTCCCATACACTACGTTATCCCCGTTCGGGCGAGCGGAACGCCAAACCGTCGGTATGGGTATATGACATACGCGAGAAGAGTCTGGTGCAGATGCGTCTGCCGGAGGAGGACGACCGCTATATACCCCGTATCTGCTGGCGCAAGACAGAAGAAGGCGACCGTCTGATGGTGCAGATACTTAACCGTGACCAGACTAAGATGAGCGTCTATTCGTGCAATCCGAAGTCAAGCATGACGCACTTGTTCTACGAAGAACAGTCGGACAAGTACTTTACGGACTATGCCTTGTGGGACGAATGGCAGTGGTTGCGCAACGGTCAGTTGGTTATGCTGAGCGAGAAAGACGGTTGGCGAAGGCTGTATCTATGTTCCGAACAAGGTGCCGTATTGCGTGCATTGTCGCCTGAGAAGATGGACGTTACCGATGTGTATGGTGTGGACGAGTCTTCGGGCGTGGTTTATTACCAAGCCGCACCCGTTGCCACAGAGAGACATATCTACTCCTGTTCGCTGAAGAAAGGCGAGAACATACGTCTTACGCAGGAACATGGTTGCTACAGGCTATATCCTGCAAAGGATTTCAACCGCTGCATTGTGCGCTACGAGAGCGACCTTATACCTCCCACCTATACGTTGTGCAACTTGAGCAAGAGCCACCTCAAAGTGGTTCGCAGCCTTGAGAACAACGCAGTGGTTGCCGCCAAGTGGAAGAGTCTGAATATGCCCCATAAAGAGTTCGTGCGTATCGGTACGGAGCGCGGCGACTCTCTGGACGCTTGGATACTGCGTCCTGCGGATGCTTCAGAGACGAACAAACGGCCTGCAGTAATGTTCCAATACTCGGGACCTGCATCGCAGCGCGTTCTCAACCGCTGGCATCACCGCATAGCCTACGTGCTGGCAGATATGGGTTACGTGGTGGTGAATGCCGACCCTCGCGGCACCGACTGTCGCGGCAGGGAATGGCGCAACGCGACATATCTCAACCTCGGCAAGAAAGAGGCGGAGGACCACCTGAGCGTAGCAAGTTATATGCAGTCCCTTCCATACGTAGATGGCAGCCGCATAGCGATGGCGGGCTGGAGTTACGGCGGTTATCAGACCATACGCACTATGTGCGAACAGGATGCCGACCATCCTCTTATCCGTTGCGGTATAGCCATTGCGCCTGTGACCGACTGGCGTCTGTACGACACCGGCTATACTGAGCGGTATATGCGCCGTCCGATGGTCAACGAAGACGGCTACAAGCAAGCCGACTTGACTGCAATGGCGGAAAAGATGACCGGTCGGCTGCTGTTAGTACACGGATTAGCCGATGACAATGTGCACGCCCAGAACACATGGCTTCTGACCGAAGCACTCGTGAATGCCGGCAAGCAGTTCGATATGCAAATCTATCCCGATGACAGCCACAGCCTGCGTCAAGGCAATCACTACCGTCATCTTCACGAGCGGATTATACGTTTCCTGAAAGAGAACCTGTAGAAATAACCTTCACCATAACTATTATGACACAAAAGCAACAACAGAGTAACATCCTCACCATTATTATCTGTTTCTTCCTGTTCGGCATGATTTCGTTTGTAACGGGAATGCAAGACCCGTTCGGCGTGATAGTCCGTGCGCAGTTCAAAGCCTCCAACGCCATGTCGCAATTAGGCAATATGGCTAACTTTATTGCCTACGCCTGCATGGGTCTTCCCGCCGGTATGCTACTGAAGCGTTACGGCTACAAGGTAACATCGCTATGGGCAGTCGGAATAGGCTTTGTAGGAGTGTGTATCACCTTTATGAGCGGACGGATTGGTTCGTTCGGCGTGTATCTGACCGGTGCTTTTGTAAGCGGTTTCTCGATGTGTCTGCTCAACTCCATAGTCAATCCTATGCTGAACACGTTGGGCGGCGGAGGCAAACGCGGTAACCAACTCGTCCAATGGGGCGGCAGTTGCAACAGTCTGAACGCCACCATCGTTCCTATCCTGATAGGTTACCTTATCGGTACGGTCAGCCAAGACACACAGATAGCCGATGCCAATCCCGCACTTTATATAGCGATGGGTATCTTCGCTTTCGCCTTTATTGTTCTGTGCTTTGCACCCATTCCCGAACCCGAATTGGAAGCGGCGCGCGCCCGTATGGAAATGAGCGGACAAAAAGAGGAGAAGATGGGCGAATCCATACGTCAGACTCTGCGTTACAAGCATTTCGTATATGGTGCTATCGGCGTATGGCTGTATGTGGGGCTTGAAGTCTGCATCGCCAATGTAACCAACCTGTATCTGACTTCGTCGGAGATAGGCGTAGCCGCTTCGGTGAGCGGTACAATAGTAGGTATGTACTGGTTCTTTATGCTGATAGGCAGATTGACGGGCGGCACGATAGGCGGCAAGGTGTCTTCGCGGGCTATGCTGACTACCGTATCGGTGGTATGTATCGTGCTGTTGGCATTAGGTATGTTCTTCGGCGACAGCGTTCAAGTGCTGTTCCCTGCCATTGACAAGACCACGTTCTCGTTCTCGCTGCATGAGATACCTATCGCGGCTATGTTCTTCGTGCTGTGCGGCTTCTGCACAAGTATCATGTGGGGCAGTATCTTCAACCTGTCCGTAGAAGGCTTGGGCGAGCATACGAGTATGGCGAGCGGTCTGTTTATGATGATGGTGTTCGGCGGCGGCGTATTGCCTTTCCTGCAGAGTCACTTGGCAGACAAGAGCGGCTTCATCTTTTCCTACATCGTTCCTCTGTTGGCGGCAGCATATATCCTGTGGTTCGCTCTAAGGGGCAGTAAAGTAGAAAAGCAATAAGGCGGTTTGGGGCTTTTTCTTTTCGGGCTGCTATCGGGATCTGAAATTTTGCGCAAAGATACGATAGCGGGGAAATGCGCTTTCAGTTTGCTTTCAGTTTGCTCATGCAATTTCAGTTTATTTCAGTTTACTGCCTGTTTTTTTTCGCATGCAAAGGTACGATGCGGAGGAAGGGCGGGTTGGGGAATAGCGGGACTTCGGTGGGAATAAAGAGACTTACAGGCAAATGGAGGACTATTTGTGCGCCGGATAATATCTCGGGAAATGGACATACGTTTGAACCCGAATCCGATTCGGGGCTAATTGACGAAGAAAAAAACGGCATCAAGGGGATCAACAAACGCCGCGCTGACGCGGGGCGCACGTGACAAAGAAAAACACATACCGACAAGGATGCCGGTATGTGATAGAGGGTAATTGGACAACAATTATCGACAATTAGCCAACAATTTTTTTCTCTACTCCCTTTTTTGGGACAACAATTTTTTCCGTTACTTTTACTTCTTCTGTTGGACAACAATTATCGACAATTGGACAACAATTTTTTCTCTACTCTTTCTTTTACAGACGGCTCTGAGGAGCCGTGTCTGAATAAAATTCAGACGAAATGAACATAGAAGAAAGCGGCTCCCAGCCGCTACAAGAGACGAAAGGGCTGCGAATTAAATTCGCAGGCAATAAAAGAAAAAGACAGAAGGCAATAAAAGAAAATGCAGAAGGCTATCCGTGAGGGTAGCCTTCTGGTGTGATAGAGGTGCGGATAGTATCCGCACGAAATGAACGAAACCTACTTGCGGGATGAACCGCAAGAGCAGAACCAATTTCGACCTCTTTCGGCAGAGCCGATGTCCGAAAAGTATTCGGACGCAATGGAAACAGAACAATTAATCATCTAATCGTTCCTGTCCATTTTGAGGTTTCTTAATAACAGGTTCGGTAATTATCTGTCGACCATCATCTTCTCGCTTACTTGTAAGCAATTGTTTTTCTTTTTTATCCATACTACACATTATTGTTAATTAAGCACTAACCTTACACCTCTATCTCTAATACATCTGCAAACACTTTGTTGACAATAAAAGAGATTTCTGATTTACTAAGATGAAATTGATTAGACATCACAATTGTAATTGCCATATTAATTACTCTTTCTTTGTACTCGTGAAGGTTCTTTTTGCCAATTTCTGAATTTACAAAATTAGAATCTAGCACTAACTCTTTAATATCAAATAGACGAGTCAATGCAATAGCTTGAATTAATTGTTTTTCATTAAACATAATTTATCTTTTAATTTTGTGTGCCTCCACTTTATTATTCGGCTATCGGCATACTCCGTTTAGTATTTGTGTTTATTCTATATCTTGAACGAGGCGAACAGAACGACCTATATAATACCAACTTTTATCAATTTGCGCATAATTCGGTTTAACTGAAAAAGTGTATGCAGACTTAGTATCTATAATGGTTGCAGACCAATATGTACCATGAAAATTACTCCAATTCGTATACATATGTGGCAATGAACGATCTCCGCTTGATGGTAAAAACACAGCACCCGCATTTTCCATTATACTCCATTCTTCAATAGAATAATTATTTATAGTAGAATAGAGGATAGAATCATTTTCATTTGCAGTTCCAGAGTTAAATGTTATATTATTAGGCGATTGCCAATTATCAGGTAATAGTATACATCCATTGATACCATTTATCGTTCCAACAGCAATCAATTCAGAAGCATTCTCTCTTTCCGAAATGATAAAATCCCATTCGTTTATACTCATTGTGTACCAGGAATCATTAATATTTACTCCCCAATCCATAAAATTTCCGTAGAATTTACTTACATCATCAGAAGAAGATTCTATTCCCCATACTCTGGATAAATCTTTATCTGAACTCCAAGCAAACAAATCAATAACGTCACCAAGCTCTGTTCCTTGCCAATAATATGTACTAAAACTAGTGGGAGGATTCGTTCTAGTCATCAGTTGCGGATTAATGAAATTATTTTTGCCGATAAAATCATATTGATTTTCTGCAAAGCGCCAAGTATCTGTTGATGCCTGATATTGCAAATTGCCTCTTGAGAAACGGACTCTCTTTGTGGGACTGACGGAGAACTCGCCCGGCAGTGCGCCATTGTGAATCGTCTCTGTCATCTTTGTTGTTATGGGATAGTAACTGCCATTAGCAAAAGTAACATTCTCTTTCGTGCAGACATATACATCCGATTCATTTGAAGCAGTCAGTGTGATGGTTTTATCTGCGAAGCCCGGTATGGAGATAAAGAGTACGCCGTTCCCGTTCGTGGTATAGGTGGCGGCAGGTATATCGGCAAGCGTTACAATGTCATTCGTTCCGTCGTTAATGGTAAAGGAGGTAGGGTTCAATAAGGTCGAACCGTCTGCCTTGTCCACCAATGTGAACCGGACAATAGCCTGCTTGTTCTCAAACACAGCGTCAGCCGTTGATGTGATATTGCCGCCGGAAACGGAAGCGACCGTCACACTTGCCTCCGCGTAATCGCAATGAGCCGAGATGTATTCCAATGTTCCGTCTTGTCCTGTATAGTCAGGACTCAGGAACTTCAGCGTCAAGATGTCCGACGGCTCGATAATGCCCGTCAAATCACCCGACAGAGTAGTTCTTGCCCCGCTGCTTTGGGCGGTCAACACCCCGCTAACAGCAGTGTTCTTGGTCACATTGTAAACCGTCACCTCTTCACCTGCAGCCCATGAAGCGTTTACCGTGGTTCCGTCCATGCCAAGTACTCGACGGGGCGTGTTGGCAGGGTGGTCTTGGGCTTTGTCAGCATTGACAACCATGTGGTATTTCTGCACTTTTGCAGGTTCCTGCGGATTATTGTTGTTGTTCTTGGAACAACCGCCCATGATGATGTTTATTGTCAACATGGCAATCATGCAAGCAGAATAAATCTTGTTTGTCATCGTTCTGTCCTCCATTGTTTTAGTTTCCCCAAACCGCTTCGGGACGGGGAGTATAACTTGAGCGGACACCGCTCACTCCATTAAGACCGCTTTCCGGACTTACCTCCAGAATCTGCGCCTGCAAAAACACTGCGGCAACAGTTGTCGCCGGTTGCTGGTAATGTTTATTCATACGTTTGATTGGTTTTATGTTGGTTATTGTTTAGTTCCTATATACAAACAAAGAGCGTGCGCTTTCGCTCGCTTCATTTGATTTTCTGAGGTTCTGGACTACCTTTGTGATTCAAATAAATGCACGGAAACTCACGCTGATACGTGAGCGTGCATAAACCGTACTTGAATCACAAATGATTTTTCTAAAAGTGTCCAGTTTTCAGAAAATCAAGTTGGGCTTATTA
>CADAAF010000093.1 GCA_902785805.1 uncultured Bacteroidales bacterium
CCATGCCTCGTATTTGTCGTTCAGACCTTGCAGGTAGTCGATACGCATACCGGCTTCGTAGTCTCTGCCGCGTTTCTGTATCTGCGCAACAAGGTTGGGAATGCCCGAACGGATATAAATCAGCAGGTCGGGCATCTTCACAAGCGACATCATCAGGTTGAACAGGTCTTGGTAGTTCTCAAAGTCCCTGTCTGACATGTATCCCTGCTCGTGAAGGTTCGGGGCAAAGATTCGCGCATCCTCATAGATAGTCCTGTCTTGGATGATGTATTCGTCCGACTGGGTTATCTCCACTACGTCTTGGAAACGCTTGTTCAGAAAGTATATCTGCAAGTTGAATGACCAGCGCGACATATCCGCGTAGAAGTCTTCCAAATACGGATTGAAGTCCACCGACTCGAATCGCGGAGTCCAGTTGTAGTGCTTGGCAAGCATATTGGTCAGTGTCGTCTTGCCGCAGCCTATGTTTCCGGCTATTGCTATGTGCATAGTGCTTTGTTTGTTTATTGTTTATGCCTTGAGTTATTGTCTTGTCTTTTATTTCCAGGTCTGTTCGTTGAATAGTCCGAACAGTTCGCCGTCTATCTTGTCTAATACTTTGCGGAAATCCTCAGGTCGGTTCTCAAAGTCCAATCCGTCCGACTCTATCACCAACACCCTGCCTTCATATTCCTTGTAGATAAACTCCTCGTATCGCTCGTTCAGGTCTTTCAGGTAGTCTATCTGCATCATCTGCTCGTAGTCGCGGCCGCGTTTCTGTATCTGTTCTATCAGTGCCGGAACCGATTTGCGAAGGTATATCAGCATGTCTGGTAGGCGGATAAGGTTCTTCAGGTTGTTGAACAGCTCCATATAGGTGGTGTAATCCCGCTCGCTCAAGTCGCCTCGAAGGTAGTTGTTGCGGACAAACACAAACACGCCCTCGTACAGACTGCGGTCCTGGATGATAGTGTGCGTGGCGCGTTGGACCGACAGAAGGTCCTTGAAACGCTCCTTCAGAAAATACGTCTCCAAGCAGAACGACCAGCGGGATATATCTTTGTAGTAGTCTTCCAAGTACGGATTATACGTCACGCTCTCAAAGCGTGGCTCCCAACCGTAGTAACGCGCAAGCATGCGGGTCAGCGTCGTCTTTCCGGCTCCTATATTTCCTGCTATCGCTATATACATCTTCCTCTTATGCCTCTCTCTGTTTCCTGATTCTTTCTGTATCTGTTTCCTATAGTGTCTATATTTTTTTCTGTTATGTCAGTACCTGTCTGCCTGTTATGTCTGTATTTGTTTCCTGTCTTCGGTGTTCCGTTTGTGTGTTCCGGCGTACAATTTTCTGCGGGCAAACGTACAATTTTCTGCGGGCAAAGATACTGAATTATTCCAATTCCAAAAAATATATAATAATTATACCGTATCAATTGGTAAATCCGTCTCTGAATATATAATAATTATACCGTATCAATTGGTAAATCCGTCTCTGAATATATAATAATTATACCATATCAATTGGTAAATCCGTCTCTGAATCCGTGTCCGAAACACCCCGACCGCCTCCCTTTTCTCTCGGACTTTCATCGGAGCAATTCCATAGGTCGCCCATAGGTCGCCCATAGGTCACCCATAGGTCGCCCATAGGTCACCCATAAGTCGCCCATAGGTCACCCAAAGGTCGCGAGTACTCTCAGAGTACCCATACAATGCTCATGGAACACTCACAGAACACTCACAAGACACTCATGGAACACGCACGGAACACTCACAGAACACTCGCAGGACACTCATGGAACACTCACAAGACACTCATAGAACACGCACGGGACACTCGTGGAACACTCACAAGACACTTATGGAACACGCACGGGACACTCGTGGAACAAGCACTGGATATACTCGCTGATAACGCGAAAAAAAAGAAACGATTGCTCGCAAATAAGCAGTCGTCTGACACAAAAATAGCAAATTCCAATAAACGGTCGTTTATTTGGAAAGCCATTTACTCCGAAGCGGTTACCCGACGAATAATGGACATTCTTAGTGCACAAAAAGTCGCAAAATGTTAGCAAACTGTGCAAAAAGTTTCAAAAAATGACATATTGTTTTGCAGAATGAAAAATATACCTTATCTTTGCCGCGCAGTTTCGGATAAACGACCGTTTATTTGGAGGTAACCTGTTATACGGTTCTTCCCTATTATCCGAATCTGTAAACAACATATAATAAACCACATACGAAAACCAACCTACAGAATATGAATCCATTGATTATGGCTCACTGGATAAAACCTGTAAGATATAGGAAGTTGCAGCTCTCAGCCCTCAGCTCTTAGCCCTCAGCTCTTAGCCCTCGGCTCTCATCTCTCAACTCCCCAATCGACCTTTGACATATTGAAATGACTGATAAAAACATGCACTTTTATGCAGTTTAGATAGGACGATATTTGCATTTTTATTCACTTTGAAGAAAAAAAATAACGCAAATTTGTTCAGTTTAAATATCTTTCGTACCTTTGCAGCCGGAAATGAATCATAAAATTCGCACTTTTTTGTTATGCAACCGGATTATTTGACGATTTTGAGTGACCAGCGTGACGAACTCATTCGCACTGATTGGCAGCATCTTGTTCCACGTAAAGAAGAACAGGAAGTTAATCTCAACAGCCCGTTGGCACAGGTGGTGATAGGCGTGCGGCGCAGTGGCAAATCCACTCTCTGTGCAAAAGTGATGCTTGATAGCGGACTGCCGTTCGGGTACATCAATTTCGATGATGACCGTCTTGGCAGACTGTCCCGGCAGGACTTTGACGAACTGCTTTCCGCACTATACCGTCTGAACGGCGATTTCCAACACTTGCTGCTGGACGAGGTGCAGAACGTGGAAGGATGGGAACTGTTTGTCAATCGTATGTTGCGCCAAGGAATGCATCTGCTCGTCACGGGCAGCAACGCCAACCTATTGAGCGGCGAACTGGCAACGCATCTCACAGGACGATATCATCAGATAGAACTCTACCCATTCTCCTTCAGCGAGTATTGTCTTGCCAAACAGGTGGATACGCAATCTTTTTCCACCAAGGCGGTTGCCTTGCGGGAAAAAGCGTTGGACGATTATCTGTTCGGCGGCGGATTCCCCGAACTGATGCACCTGAATATGGCGGAGCGTACAGGATATGTGAGGTCGCTTGTGCAAACAATAGTGGAGAAGGATATTGCCCGACGCTACAGACTTCGTTACACGCAGACACTCGCGGATGTAGCCAATCAGGTGTTGGACGAGTTTACCTGCGAACAGTCGTTTGCCACTGTTCAGGAAAAACATAACCTGCGTTCCCCGAACACGGCGAAAACCTATCTGCAGTATATCCGAAACGCCTATCTGGTGTGCGGGGTGCCGCGTTTCTCCCTGAAAAGCCGTGAACGGAGGACAGTGCATAAATACTATGCCGTGGATACAGCAATGGTAGCACCACGCGAGGAGGCTTTGCTGACGGAAAGTGTCGGCTTGCGGCTGGAAAATGTGGTCGCAGTGGAACTGCAACGGCGTGCCAAAGCGGGAGAACAGATTTATTATTATCACAAGGTGCGCGAATATGAAGTGGATTTTATGGTCGTGGACGGTGTGCGGGTGAAAGAACTGATTCAGGTGACATACGATTTCCGCAATCCGCGAGCCAAACTCTACAACAGGGAAGTCGGCAATCTGCTGAAAGCCGGTAAAAGTTTGAATTGTGAAAAACTGACACTCGTGATGATGTTCGGCGAAAAACGCGACATAGAGCAGGACGGATTGGTTGCACGATGCATACCTGCCACAGAGTGGCTGCTTGGTTAGAGCTTGTAGGAAGAACCGCAGAAATATTTTTTTTGTCAGTCTGACACGGAAATCATACCGTGTCAGATTGTTTTATTGTTAGTCGTTTCAATATACAAATATACATACCCTAATCAACCGACAAACCAAATAAACCAACAATATAATTAACCCTAAAAACCAAAAAACCTATGAAACAAAAACTATTTCGTATCTTCTGTTGCCTCTTGCTCTCCGCAAGCATGGTAACACCGAATGAAAGGAAATAGTGGAGTTGAAAATAGGACTAAACCAACACCCGGGCATCAACACGTAGCTGCCCAATCGACCTTTGACATATTGAAACAACTGACAAAAAAATATTTTGTCTAATGCAATAGATGCACTACCTTTGCATCGTTTTTTCAACATTAGTGGTTATGTCGCAGGAAATACAGACTTCCTTATCAGAAATGCCCGAGAGCAGGCAATTGTTTACAGATGTTTGCCGTATTATAGATGATACGCGCACCCGCGTAGCGGTGTATGTCAATTCCGAAGTGTGCCGCACCAACTGGTATGTCGGCAAACGCATTAAGGAGGATGTCCTCTACAACCGCCGCGCTGAATATGGCAAGCAAGTGATTAAGAATCTGTCATCAAGCCTTACGCAAAGATACGGCGGTGGATGGAGTGTCTCTACCCTTCAACATTGTGTACGCGCCGCGTACACTTTTTCGGAAGAGGAGATTGTGTACGCAGTGCGTATACAATTCAGTTGGACGCACTTGCGAGCCTTGATGAGTATTTCCGACCCGCTCGCACGCCGGTTCTATATGCAGATGTGCTTCTACGAGCATTGGGATACGCGCACACTGGACAGAAAGATTGACTCGCAACTCTACGAGCGCACAGCCATAAGCCGCCGGACTGAAGAAGTAATCAAACAGACTCTGGACGAAACGGAAGAAACGCAGATGTTGAAACCGGACTTGGTGTTTCGCAGTAGTTATTTTCTCAATGCGCTCGGATTGCCGGATATGTTCACGGAGCACGATCTTGAAAGCGCGATTATCTCGCAGATGCAGGACTTCCTGACAGAAATGGGGACGGACTTCGCCTTCCTTGCGCGGCAGAAACGCATCACGGTGGACGCAACCGACTATTATATTGACCTGCTCTTTTATCATCGCGGTCTGCACCGTCTCGTAGCTATCGACCTGAAATTAGGCAAGTTCAAACCCGAACACGAAGGGCAGATGAGGCTTTACCTGCGCTACCTCGACAAGAATGAGCGGAGAGAGGGAGAGGAGTCACCTATCGGGCTTATCCTGTGCAGCGAAGGCAACACAGAGCATATCGAGTATCTGATGCTTGACGAGGACAGCCCTGTCAAAGTTGCCCAGTACTATACTCAATTGCCCGATAAAAAACTGCTTTCGGAGAAACTGCAACGCGCCATCGCCATTGCACGCGAGCACCATACGGAACAACGCCTGAAAAGCAAGGAATAATCCGGAATTTTCAATCAGTAAGTATATTTTTGTCAGTCTGACACGGAAATCATACCGTGTCAGACTGTTTTATAGTCAGTCGTTTCAATATACATAACGCTAACCAACACGACAAACCAAATAAAACCAACAATATAATTAACCCTAAAAAAACAAAAAACCTATGAAAAAACTATTCTCTATTTTCTTCATTCTCGCTCTTATGTGGAGCGGAAATGTGTGGGCGCAAGATGAAGAAATATCTTCGCTCGAAACAAACCCCACTAAAAGTGAAGCACAAATACACGGAAGACGTAACGCTACACAAGATACTTATCCAATATGGACGAGTAACTTGAGTTATATTAAGGCTGTTCAAACAAGTAGCGGTGTGTTTACAATTACAGTTCATAGATATAGAAGTAGCAACAATGACTATCCTGCTGTTTTTAAGGCCGTTGGTGTTTCAATGTCAGCAGATAATATTCGAGGCACTTGGTACTTTGAATCTAATAAGAAAAATACTTGCTCTGAAGGTAATAATTATCTTGTAGATAAAGATGGAGACTATGCGGAGAATCCGTATGGAAATATGACCTTCACCTTTCAAAATAGATATAATGGCGATGGCGAACCAATATATAACATAAACATGCCAAGTGTAACTGCGGCACAATCATATAATGGAAGTTGCTACTTTTTTTACGCTGCAGCCTTTTCACAAACACTACCTGTAAGAGCATATGCAAGCAACGGCACTACTCCTATACAATTGATAAACGCTGTTTACACGATTTCTGCAAATGTGTCTCCGTCTGGAGCAGGAACGGTTACGATTCCCAATAGCGGGCAAGTTGCAGATAAACGAAGTATCACTATCACCGCTAACAATAGTAATGCTGGATACGTTTTTTCACATTGGGAGGATGATTCATCCAATACAAATCCTGAACGAACAATAACCAATGTGTTGAGCAATGCAACATATACTGCCGTCTTTATTCCTGCTGCCGCTACTCAATACACCGTTAATACCGCAGTAAATAATAACTCCTTAGGCAGTGTAACTGCCGGTGGCGATAAGTATGAAAATTCAGTATTTAACATTTCAGCGACTATCAACGACCCTGCTAATTACTATTTGTCCGACTGGCTTCGTGATGGCGTATCAATGGGCGTTAGAACCAACCCGCTGCCTGTTACCGTCACCAAAGCCGAGACCTACACTGCCGTCATCACTGCCAAAGAGTGGACGCTGACCGTCAATTCCGACAACACATCATTAGGCACGGTAAGCGGCGGCAAGAAATGTTACGATGGCGAGACAACCACTATCACCGCCACACCGGCCAACTCGTTCTCCTCGTTCGTCAAATGGCAGAAGAACGGCGTGGACTATGCAGGCGGCACAAGCATCAACGTTACAGTCAATGCCAACGACACTTATACCGCCTTCTTCAGCGGACGCAATATCATCGAAGTGGATATACCTAATGCCACCTATGTGGACAGATGGTCTATCTATTCGCTGCGTGGCAATAGCAACGGCACTTCCTCCGAAAACAGCGGCTACTATGTTGATGTGGCTTGCAATACAAGTAATAACGCCTTATCATCCGTAGATGGTATCAAGTATAATGGCAGCACAATGTCTTTCACTACTAAAACCATAGAAAGTATTGAGCAACCTTGCGGCAACCGTAAAATAACCAATCTTGCTTGCTATAATGCCACCGGAGATGTGTATATGTTCAAGATTCATTGGACGCAACCGTGGGGCGAGGATAGTAACGACACCTACCCGAACGACAGAACCATCAATGCTAATCAGCAAGCAGCATACGATGACGATTTGGGTGCAATATACGTATATGGCTACACCAAAGAATATGAGTTTAATGGTCAAGCCACATTGCGGGCTATGGGTATGTATTTTGTTACGGGGCAACGTTGTTCAGATGACATAAAAATACCTGTAGGCACATACGATATAAACTGCTCCGGCGACCCCGGTACGGTTATGTCGTACCAGTCCGGAATGGATAAGGACTTAAGCGGCGGTTGGGCACAGACACAAGGTGTTGAGCATGGATATTATCTTTTGGACAAAGGAACGGTAACTGTCACAAAGAGTGGAAGCACCTATACCATCAATGTGAATGCCAAGAACTCCTACGGCAACGACTTGATAAGCACAATGACAATAGATGAAAGTGTTATTACCGGCACTATCCCTAATTTCACTCTCAATGTTACCACCGACGGACACGGCACAGCCAAAGTCTATCGTTACGACTGCAGCGGCAACGAAAACCTTGTCAGCAACAGCGGTTCATACAAACAAGGCTCCTATTTCAAGTTGGAGGCAACGCCCGCAAGCGGCTATGCTTTCGACTACTGGACAATAGATGGCGTGGATGAACACTTCACCAACAACCCTGAAATATTGGACGGTCTGTATGACAATGCAGTTGTCACCGCTCACTTCAAGACTGCCGTTATGCACACCATCACCATCAACACCCCCACCAACGGCACCATCACTATGATGGACGGCGAAACAACCATCAACAATGGCGACCAAGTAGAAGAAGGCACTGTTCTGACCGTTACTGCTACACCCGCTACAGGCTACCATTTCGACAGTTGGACCAACAATGGAGCAGCAAGCGTGACCGTGAATAGCGATGTAACCATCGGCGCCACCTTCGCCCCCAATACCTACAATGTATCCTTTGCAGCAGGCGAAGGTAGCGGCACAATGACCGACCAAGTGTTCACCTACGGCGAGGCACAGAACCTCAAAGCCAACACCTTCACCGCTCCGACAGCTACCGCCACCTACAACTACAACGGCGCAACAGGCGGCAACAGCCCTGCTTCGGTAACCGTAACAGCTACCGCTGACGGATGGACAGATGGCAATAGTCACTACTATGAGGAAGGAGCGGAAGTCAATAACCTGACCGCTACCAACGGTGCCACAGTCGCATTGACCGCTTTCTGGAGCTGGACAGAGGAAATAACGCTTCCCACACCCACCAAGACCGGTTATGAGTTCGACCAATGGTCATTCAATATGGGAGGTATGGACCTTATGGAAGACGCAGGTGCCGAGATCAAAATTGAAGAAGATGTGGAAATGACGGCACTGTGGAACATCGTCAACTACAACCTCACCTACGAAGGCTTGAACGGTGCTACCAACACCAACCCGACCTCATACAACGTTGAGAGCGAGACTATCACATTGGCTGACCCGGGTGCAAGAGACGGATATGTATTCACCGGCTGGACCATAAACGGCACGCCCGTTACCGAGATTACCCACGGTTCGACAGGCGACAAGACCCTCACCGCCAACTGGAACGCCAAACTGTCTTCTATCACGTTGGAGGACAACCGCGAGAACAGT
>CADAAF010000094.1 GCA_902785805.1 uncultured Bacteroidales bacterium
CGTTGGCAGAGCGTGTCGTTGAGGGTGCGCAGTTGCTGGAACTCATTGGCAGCCACGCGCGTAGCCGGTACGCCTGCCATCAGGCTGACCACTTCGGCTATGTCTTCTTCGTTCACCTCTGCGTCTTTGGCAGCGAGTGCGTGTTTACGTGCACCGGCTTCGTCCATAGCGTCAATCGCCTTGTCGGGCAGCGCGCGGTCGGTGAGGTAACGCATTGACAACTGCACGCAGGCTCGCAGGGCTTCGTCCGTATAGTGTACATTATGATAGGCTCCGTAGGGTTCGCTTAACCGGCGAAGAATAGCGAGTGTCTCATCCGACGAAGGTGCTTCGACCATCAGTTTCTGGAACCGTCGTTCCAATGCACCGTCTTTTTCAATGGAGCGTCGGTACTCGTCCACAGTGGTGGCACCTATACACTGCACTTCGCCTCGTGCCAAAGCGGGTTTGAGTATATTGGCGGCATCCAATGAGCCTTGTGCATTACCTGCTCCGATGATGGTATGTATCTCGTCGATGAACAGCAGAATCTCTTTATGTCCGCGCAATTCGGAGAGTATATTCTGCATACGCTGTTCAAACTGTCCGCGATACGTTGTACCCGCTACAATAGAGGCTAACTGGAGTGCCAGAATCCGTTTCCCCTGCATAGAAGGAATACGGTCGGAGGCAATCATCAGTGCCAACTGCTCGACAATGGCAGACTTACCTACACCGGGTTCCCCGATAAGAACGGGATTGTTCTTCTTACGTCGCGAGAGAATCTGCACCAAACGGGCAATCTCTTTTTCGCGTCCTACTACGGGGTCCAGCAAGCCTTCTGCGGCTTCCTTTGTCAAGTCGCGGCTGTACTTGTTGAGAGCGGGCGTATCGCCTTCTTTCTCTTTCTTCTTTTTGGGTGTCACGCCTCCTCCCATCAGTTGCGAGAAGAAATCGTCTTCCGTATCGTAGATGTCGCCTGAATCCTGAGGAGTCTTCTGCGGTTTGGGCATCAGTTTCTCAATGCTCTCGTAGGTGACGTTGTAGGAGTCTTTCAACAGCGTGGCAGGATAATTGATACGTTCGCGGAGGATAGACAGCAGGAGGTGTTCGGAGCCAATCTGCTTGGCATCGTATTCGCCTGCTTCGATGGAGCAGATACGCAGTATCCTCTGTGTGGTTCTCGAGAAAGGTATGTTCTGCCCTGCCTGCGAGGGAGAGACAAACAGATGGTTGTCCAAATCGTGTTTCAAGTCTGCAAAATCCACGCCGGACTGCAAGAGCAGTTGCGAAGCCTTGCTATCGTCCACACGCAGAATAGCCAATACTAAATGGTCGGGCATTACTTGTGCCGTTCCCAAGCGCTCAGCCTCTTCACGGGCGTAGCGGATAATGGTATTCAAATGAGTTGTATAATCCATAAATTGTAGTATAACGTTCTTCTGTTAGTTGTAAAAGTGGAATGCCAGTCCCGCACGAAAGACATCCGGATTCGTCGGGTAAGCGGGCATTGAGTAGAATTTGCGGTTCATAAAAGTAGCATTAAAGTGTTCATACTGTGCGAAGAAACGCAGGTGAATCAGTTTCACGTAGAAACTGGCATAGACGTTCATTCGCGGGTAGTTGCCTATTTGTGTCAGGTCTTGTACTGCGAACTGTCCGAGTGCGGCATTGAGGTATGGCGCATAGTAAGACGTGCAGTAACTGAGGTCCACTCCAATCTGTGCGTCCATAGCACGTCGGAACCAACTGCCGTGGTAGTAGAGGTTGTGGTAGAGCGTCAAAGCGGGTACCGCAACCAACGACGAGGAGGTGTACTGATAGACAATACGGTTATCCAGATTGACCCACGGCGTAGTGATATTGGCTGTAAGGTCCGCCGCTATGACACTGACCGCCTCCGTTGCCTGCTTCGGTCCGTCCAAAGCAGCAAAGTATATGAGGTTGTGTACGGTTTCGTATGTAACATTCAGCCGTGGTGTAAACCACTTGGTAGGGTATGCCAGTTCGCCGCCTACGCGATAACGGTACAAACGCTTAAAATCATTATCCCACTGATAATGGCAACTGTAATAATGCTGCAAGAAGTAGTCAGGTGTCTCGTTTCTTACAAACGCTTTGGCATCGAAGGTAAGGCTGTCCTGTCCGATTTTGAAGCCAAGTCCTACTTTTCCGTTCACGTTGAACTCGCCCAACTTACGTCCCAATACACACACCTCACCGTCTGCCTGATAGCGGATATAGTTACCCGTATGCTTATGTATTGCTCCGCCAACCGACAAGTTATTGGACCATCTCTCGCGCGGTGTCAGGTTCACATGTCGTTGTGCCTCATCGCGTACCCAAGCCGTAATACCGAAGCGCAAGTGTCGGTTGAAAGCCTCTTCAAAGGTGACGCTCAAAGTGTTGTTGATAGTGAGCAGGGCAGCCGTATCCGCCACCGTGCCGCTCATATACCGGTTGGCATAGAAAGTCTGCAATGTATCTTTCTCTATGTACCGTTTTGTTCCTTCGCTTGTTTCAAAGACGTGGCGGAAAGTGAGCAGCGGAATGACCACCGAGTCGGCAGTAAGCGTAGTGATACTATACCGGTGGTTCAAGTAGCCTGACAGGTAGCGGTAACCCGACATACCAATTACGCTGACGGGCATATCTTCGGTCTGCAGGTTACGGTTTTGCAGGTCGGTAGGTTGCTGCAAACCGCCGTTCTCAAAGTTGGACAACTTATTGAACAGGAAGGCTGCATAAAGCGAATAATTGGTTCCGTCGTAGGAGCCGAACACCGAGCCGTTGAATGTCTTGCCCGCCTGACTCTTGTAGTGTCCGGCATCGTCCAAGTAGTTCAGAACGGTCCCCAAGTTAGTACGCCTCCCGATGTTGCCCGTAAAGTCGAAATGGAGGTCATGTTCCTCATGGTAGGTAACGAAGCCGCGCTTGTAACTTATGTTGGAGTAGGGAGTTGTGGTTCTATAAAAACGTACATCGTGCGGTGTGGTGGTATATACATCATAGGCGTTACCGAACAGGAAACCGGTTTTGTTGTCGCGTTTAAAGTACAGAGCGGATTGCAGGGGTGAAACCAGACTACCATTGGTATGGTTGAGTATGGAGTGGTCGTACTGCACGTCCCGCATAGGGAAATTGAGTGAAGACGAGTCCACCTGCTGCGAATCGGGCAACTGCACTATATCGGTAAACGACCAAGCACGTACCACCGTCTTGGGCAATTTCACTTTAGCGGACAGCACCAACGGCATTGCCCACATAATGAGCCATAATGATTTAGCGCGTACAGCCATCCACCCTATACCGTCTTCTTTTGGTCTTTCGGGGTTCTGCGTTTGCGTTTGAGTTCGGCTATCTCAAGTTCCTGGTTGTGAATGGTTTTGAGCAGGCCGGTCAGTTCCTCGTTCTCGATAGAGGTGGGGTACTGCTCCTCCACGCGCTGCAAGAAATCGGAGAGTATATTGGTGTAGTTGATGAACGCGTCGTAGGGCGACTCGAATCCGTTTCTACCTCCCGAAGTGTATTGCATATCGCTCATATAGGTAACATCCTGCAGTAGCAGCCAATCGCGTCTCAAGGTGACGTCAGCACAGAGTCGTACCCGCTCCGCCACGCTGTACAACTGCCGCAACGCCTCCTGCTGCAAGTCGTTGCCCGTAAAAGTGCTCAGGTCTTTTGCCTCGCCAGCCCACGTGAGCGGATAAGGCGATGAGATAAGGTGGTTGGAATGAAGTTTCTTACCTGCTTCCGACGGGGTAAGGAAACCGACACTCTGTTCGATGGCGAAGTACGGGACAGCCTTCAGGAAATCGAAGATGCCTGTTTCTCCCACTTGGCGGATACCGAATGTCTCTGCCCCCATCCACACATTCACTATCTCTTCCTCTTCGGGCAGAGCCGTTATGTTGCTGACGAACTTCTGTGCGTCCATCGGATATCCGGCATAGGAGCTGTCGGAGAAATGGAACGACAAGGCATCGGACAACCCCATATTACGTAACAGGACAGCCTGCTTGCCCTTGACCGGCGACTGATAGACATAATTGGCAGACTGCCAAGAGAGTATATGTTTTGCTCCTTCGGTGAGCAAGGTCTTATAACCTGCCTGATACAAAGCCTCTGCGAGGTCGTCTGAATAAAGCAATTCGGCATTCCATACGCTTGTACTTGTCACGCCGAACAAGTCTTTCACTTTCTGAGCCTGATGGCGCAATTCGTCCATCAGTTCGTTCAGGTCGTATTCTCCCGCCAGCGAATAACTGTAGGGAGTAACCACCATCTCGACACACCGGCTGTCCGCCAATTGTTTGAGCCGGTCAATCATTTCGGGTGCATACTGTTCCAACAGTTCCAATGTGGTACCGGGAACAGCCAGCGCACAGCGGAAGCGGTTCTTGCTCAGACGAATCATCTCAAACAGCGTATCGCACAAAGGCATATACGAGCGCTCAACGACGTGACGCACGTCCTCTTCGCAAGCCATGTCATCGTAGTAGTAATGGTCCTGACCGATGTCAAAAAAACGATAGCGACGCAACCTGTAAGGGATATGCATCAAAAAGCCGAAACATATATTTTTCATAGCGGTTATGTTTTGTTCTTTGGTTAATAAAAAGTACCGATATTTGCCACGCGCAAAGATACTATCTTTGTTTTATGTGTGCAAAAGAAATTGAATTACATTTTTCGACGCGAGTTTTCGGTGCGTGGTAACACTTTTCGACGCGAGTTTTTGGTGTATGGTATCACTTTTCGACGCGAGTTTTTTGTGTATGGTAACACTTTTCGACGCGAGTTTCGGCGGCAAAGGTACGGTTTTTATTGATATACACGAATGGATATGTGCTTTTTTTGCCAAAAAACAATATGTTTTCCATACGTCAAAGAACACTTTTGGTTGGGGTGCGGATTGCATACCCATCCATATATGAGGTGAAAAAAGGGGTAAATCTATCACCTAAAAAGCAACTTTTTTTCACTTTTTTTGCATTTTCTTTACGGGCGGCTCTTAATGCGCCGATGTTCAAATATAATTTGAACGGAATAGACATACGATAGTCTTTACTGGCGGCTCTCGGGGAACTGAAATTTTGCGCAAAGATACTATAGCGGGGAAAGGCGCTTTCAGTTTCGTTTCAGTTTACTCATGCAATTTCCTGATTTTTCAGTTTACTGTCTGTTTTCCGCGTGCAAAGGTACGATACAGGGGAATGGCGGGTTGGGGAATCATGGGAGATCGGTGGAAATCGGTGCAAATAAAGACGCTTACAGGCAAATGGCGGACTGTTTGTGCGCAGGATAGTATCTCGGGAAACGGACGAAGCAAGATATACCGGCAACTGATTGGCAGTTGCCGGTATGTGATTTGACACAGGTCAGCGGATGACCTGTGAAGAACAAGGGGTTAATTCTAAAGACTAACGGACAAGGCGGACAGACTTACCGTTGCGACGACCGCTGTAGTCCACGCGCACTTCGCCCGAATCGAAGCGCAGGTCCCACGCGTCCCCCGAACCAATAGGCGTGGACGACCAATAGTACCCGGCCGAACCCACGTAGTTCACACTGCCGTCGCAAATGCCCGCTGCGGGCAGAACGATAAACTTACCGCTCGGACCTTCTACTTTATACCCGCTTCCATTCCAAATCCAACGACAAGCGCTTTTCAATTCTTCCAACTGCTCTTTTGTGGGCAAGCTGCTGCCAAACTTCGCCATCGCTTGATCATAAGAATAAAATCCTCCTGCTTCGTTTTGGTCTTTCCATAGAGTTCCACTTGGCAGACCTAAATCAACATAGCCTTGTGCGCGTAATGCTGCTTTGCGAGCCTCTTCTGCTTTACGCGCTTCCTCAGCAGCTCGTCTGGCTTCTTCCTCGGCTTTTTGAATAGTGGCATAATCTTCACCGTCAGACACAAGAAGCACTATCCCGTTTTTGCTTTCTCTTGACATATACTTACCATTGCCCAAATAGCTATTTGCACGCAGCAAAGACAATTCCTCGTTGGTAGGAATACGCCAGTTGTTATAGCCATGTTGGGCTTGTTTGTTGATTTGCGCAATGACGGAAGACGGCTCCGCTTCAAATACACCTAATTCATTTGGGAACACCTTCAAATAGCCATAGACGACTTCTACGGTTGTTCGCTTTTTAAGTGGTTGCGGTGAAGTTGGTTGTACTGTTTGAGTCGGAGTAATAGCTACCTTACCTGCCAGTTTAGTTGCCAAATTACGCACGTTGGTACGGTAATCACCACTAAATGCAGCACCTTCTAATTCAACGTCATGTCCTGACTGCACATTTACGGCACGAACGTCCACTTGGTATTGTCCTCCTAATTTGCTGACTTTTCCCAAAATAACTATGGATGCATTCAGTATTTTACCTAACTGTACAGCCTGATTGTCTGTAATGTTGGAGCGCTGGAAATTCTGTTCGGAGATGACTTTGTCAATCTGCGCCCGTTCAATCATTGTATATCCCGCAGGGCGGAAATAGGTCATAAACATTTCCGAGATTCCGTCAATGTCTGCTACAGACACACTTGCCGAACCTCGAAACTCCAATACAGCGCATTTCTGCGCGCTCATTGACAATGCCATCAGGCACATCAATACGAACGAAAGTAGTTTTTTCATTGTTGTAATATTTAGTTTGTTAGACATAGTCACAAAAAAAGTGAGCCAACTGCTAATTGGTTCATTCGGGTCTCGACTCCCACCATATCCAATGCAGAAAGCCCACGTCTAAACGTGAGCGTTTCGCATTATTCTCGGAATATGGTTATTCAAGTTGTCGAGAAATGAATGAATCCTCAAATAAAGCAAACGCTTATTTATGGTATGTTGTTGCACTGCCTTTACAGTGCGCGGTGTATCATTGGCGAATGTTATTAATTGTTCGTTTATGGTTATATATTCGTCCTTTTAGGCATCAAAGCCTATTCGGCGACGAGGTGGTTCTTGGCGTTTAGCCGTCTGTAATTCTGCAAGTGCTATGCTAATTGCTTCCAATTGTGCCCCATGCGCTTCATTGATGTCATTTTGATCTCTCAAAATATCTTCAATGTAATCCTTAACATTATTGATTTCGCGTTGCAGTTCCTGATAACTTGTGGTAGCCAGTTGGGTTAAGCGACGCAGCTCCACAAATGCTCGCATAATATTACGATTTATTTCAATCGCAGTTTCCGAACGAAGTACCGAACTGAGCATAGCGACACCTAATTCGGTAAATGCAAATTGTTCATATTTGATGTTTTCGCCCCTCGTTTTGTTCAAGGTGCCAATTTGGTTCCTTGAACGCAATATGTCAGCTTCTTTCGGAGATAAAACTATCATAAAATCCTCTCCTTCAAAGCGTTCAATATTGCGCCGAACAGCTCGTTTGAGAGTTTTCGTTTCTACTCCGTACAATTCCGCCAACTCGTAGTCAAGTATAACTTTCTGCCCTTTAACTTCGTAGATTTTGTTTTGAATGATAGATATTTCGTTCATAAATCCCTTTATTTCGTTTCAAGGTGCCAATTTGGTACCTTGAAGTTGTTTCTAATCAGTAATTCAATATCGCAGTCATCGTTCAACAAACGCCTCTAATTCATGTTCTTGCAGTTGAATGTCGGCAAACGACATACTGCTTTTTTACGCTGGCGGTGGCAGTGCTTCCGGTTAACGTCGGGAAGGGGAAGGTATGGTAAAACAGCGGCAAAAGTACAGAGCAAAAAGGATATATGCAAGCGGGAGGGTGCTTTTTTGTATCGGAGAACGAATTTCGGAGTTTGTTACAATCTGAAAAGCAGTAGCAGGCAAACGGCGGACTGTTTGTGCGCCGGATAGTATCCCAGGAAACGGACGAAACTGAAAGACGCCGGATAGTATCCCGGGAAACGGACGAAACAGAAAGACGCCGAATAGTATTCGGCAAAACGGACGAAGCAAACAGGTGTCTGAATGACATTCTAACGATCTGCTTCGCTGTACAGACGATATAAAAACAGATGCCGCAAAGGGAAACAACAAACGCCGAAAAGTGAATGCCGATTGGCAATCGGCAGAATACGAAGAAGCAACGCCGCGCTGACGCGGGGCGCACGTGACAAAGAAAAACACATACCGACAAGGATGCCGGTATGTGGTCGCGGGGCTTTTATTGGACAACAATTATCGACAATTAGCCAACAATTTTTTTTCTCTACTCTCTTTTTATTGGACAACAATTATCCACAATTGACCAACATTTTTTTTCTCTACTCTCTTTTTATTGGACAACAATTATCCACAATTGGCCAACAATTTTTCTCTACTCTCTTTTTATTG
>CADAAF010000095.1 GCA_902785805.1 uncultured Bacteroidales bacterium
GGGGATAGCCAGTTCACCGAAAGAGGAACAACCGGAGAAAGCACTCTCGCCTATCGTGGTTACACCTTTCGGAATTTCTATGTAAGGCAGAGCGGAGCAGCCGCAGAACAGACCGTCCGCTATGACCGTCATGCCGGCGGGGATATTGGCGGAGGACAAGGAGGAACACCATGTAAACGCCCATGGTCCGAGGTATGCCACATTGTCAGGGATAACTATCTCACCCAGACTTGAGCATTCATAGAAAGCAAAAGTCCCTATACTCAGCAGACCGTTAGGAAGATGTATTTCCGTCAAGCTGGTACAGCCGAAGAACGAGTAGTCGCCGATGGAAGCGATATTCTCATTCAGTTCAATACTATTCAACGCTTTGCACCCAAAGAAAACGCTGTCGCTGACTGCTGTCAGTTCGCTGCTGAGCGTCACGCTCTCCAATGCCGTACACGAACGGAACGCCCCGTTGCCCATTGCCGACGCATCGTCGGGAAGAGTTATCTCTGTCAGTTTGGGACACCCTGCAAACGCGTATGCGCCTACCGAGGTCAGGCCTTCCGGCAGTTCTACATTATTGATTAGGTCGCGCACTACAGACCACGGTGCTGAAGAAGTCTTTTCATCTTCATCCCACTCGTAATCAAACATATCGCCATCGCCGGAGACAGTGAGCGTACCTTTGATGAGCACGGCAGACAGGTTCTTGCCGCACACGAACGCTTCCGGCTGAATCTTGGTAAACTCTTTCCAAACTACGGCGTTCTCGTAGTCGCTTATGGACATGGTAGGCACAGACACAGGTATTGTCTTGTCCACGCCCTCAAACGCATCTTCTTCGCAGGCGGGAGGAGTAACTGCTTGGGTAGCGATGCTCGTCAGACCGGTACAATTCTTGAATGCCTGTGCGCCTATTTTGGTAATGCCGCTGTGAAGAGTCAGTGTCTCAAGGGCACTGCAGCCGGAGAATGCCGACTCGGTTATTGTTGTTATCGATGCAGGGATGGTAACGGATGTCATACTTGTGCAATCGGTGAATGCACTCACGCCTATGCTCGTCACGCTGCCGGGGATATTCATCGTCTTCAGTGCCGCACAGCCGTTGAACGCATTGTCGCCTATCGTCTTGAGCGAGAACGGAAGGGTCACGCTTGTCAGACCCGTGCAGCCCTCGAACGCATTGACTCCGACTGCGGTAATGCCGTCGGGGAGGGTTATTTCCGTCAGAGCCGTACACTCGGCGAACATCTTTTCCTCTATGGTCTTTATTCCGCTCCCTATCGTCACGCTCGTCAGGTTAGTACAGGAGGCAAAGGCGTAGGGCTGACAGGTCTCCACGCTGTTGGGAATAGCAATGTTCTTCAGACCCGAACCTCGGAACGCACTCCTGCCTATCTTGGTCACGCTCGAAGGAATGCTGACACTCTTCAACGCCGTACAGAATGCCAACGCGTTGGTGCCTATGTTCGTCAGACCTTCGGGCAACTCCACTGTCTTGATCTTACTCCGAACGCTGTACCACGGCACTTCGTATGTACTCGCAAAATCGGTCATCGTTCCTTTGTCGGAACCCGTCAAAACAAAGGACAGAGTACCCGTCTCTTCATCGAACACCCACACCAAGTGGTTACCGCAAGGCTCACCTTTCACATAGAACGTCGTGAATTCCTTCCATCCGTCCGCACTCTTGTAGGCTTCCAAGGACGCTTTCGGAACATATACGGGAATAGACTTGTCCACGCTTTGGAACACCTTCTCGCCGCAGGTCGGAGGTGTAACGGCAAGACTGGTTATACTCTTCAGTCCTATGCAACTCATAAAGGCTTCTTCACCGAGGCTCTTCACCGAGGCGGGGAGTTCAATGCTTGTCAAAGCGTAGCAATAGGAGAACACGGACGGACCGACTGTCTCAATAGCGTCAGGAAGAACCACACTCTTCAAGTTGTCGCACCAACTGAAAGCTTCGTCGCCTATACTCGTCACGCTGTTGGGAATAGTTATCGACGCAAGAGCACTACAACTATAGAATGCACCTTTGCCGATTGCCGTCACGCCGTTAGGGATGTTTATCTCTTTCAACTCTTCTTTCCGATAAAAAGCGCCTCTGCCTATCTCTGTCAGTTCGGTGGGCAGTTTGACCTTCTCTATGCCGGCAATATCATACCATGGCGTTCGGTACGTATTGATGCTGTTGTCGTAGGTGAATGTGAACATCGCTCCCGTTCCCGTAATGACCAACCGTTTCTCGGAACCGTCATACGTCCAGGTCAGGTTCGCTCCGCATTTGCGGCTGCGTACATCAAAGTCCGGACTGTATATCCAGCGGGCGGAAGCCTTATCATCCACGTATCCGCCATACACCTCACATACTTCATTGTTTACCCGTACCTCTAAATCCTCTGCCTTGGCGGGGAAACATTGCGTGATTCCCGGTACGCCGTCTATTCGCACTTGGGTGCCACAGCGATATGTGCCTATCGTTATCTCATCGCCGTCATAAAGTTGCTCGAAAGAAGATGTGCTGTTGTTCCAGCGGTGCAAGGTAGGAAGCGAACCGCTTACCTGTGCATAGTAGGAAGCGCCTTCGGCTGGGACGAACTGAGCACCCAATAGGGCACGAACATCATCACCCATCTTCATTCCGGGCTCTATATAAGCGGCGGGGTTAAAACCGTTAAACAAAGCGGGACTTACCACTTGGCGGGCTTTCACTACAAAGATGGAACTCTGGAACCAACGAACCGAAGCCTCCTCATTGATATAACCGCCATAGACTCCTTTGTATAAATCAGAATAACCATCCCAAGAAGAATAACCTTGACATTGATATTTATACGGATCCACTCCGTTTGTTAATATCTTCAAATCACCGGGAATATCCGGAAAGCGGTATAACTTTCCGTTAGGACCGTCAATGCGTACCTGCGTCTCACAATAATAGGTTCCAAAAGTTAAGACATCGCCGTCATTCACTTTCTTGAAGCTATCAGTCGAACCGTCATATTTATACAAGGCCGGATTCACTCCACTCTCCAAAGCATAATACGCAGCACCCGCTTCTGCTTGAAGTTGCTCTGCCAACACCTTGCGGACATCATCGCCCATCGTCATTCCCGTTATCAGATAGTCCTCCGGATGGAAATCGGGGAAACTAATCTCTTTAACTATCGTGCGGGTGTCGTCTGCCCAAGCACCCCCTACGCAGCACATAACTGCTAACAAAAAGTACATTCTCTTCATAGTGTATCGGATTGTTGTGGTTTTACGTGTAGTAGGATTATGCGTACAATTGGTTTATGCGTACAATTCGCACCAAAAGACATTTCGCGCCGCAAATATACAACTTTTTATCAACCTGCAAAAAAAAGGTGGCAATATCGCTCCAAAAGTAACATTTTTCCCTATTACCGTTCCCGTAAAACGTGGTTAGATGTCTATTACCGTTCCCGTAAAACTCACAACATTGAACTTATAAATCAAATCGCTGGCTTTATCTTGCAGCCTATAGACAGCATATTGTAGTATGATATTATTATGTGATTATTATGTTATTATTATGTGATTATTATGTGATTATTATGATTTCATTAAGTTTTTATACAGACATTATACAACTTTTATTATGTCCGTAAGCAAACCACACCATACCCACACAATACCCTCACTGAACTCTCACCGACATTTTTTTCTCCTTTCCTTGCACACATACCGCAAAAAATCGTACCTTTGTCGCGTTGACTGCGTTCATTGTGCTATACGCAGTTAGGATTTTCATAACACATCGGTCGATATTATGTTACACATCAACGAAGAATCAGCAAGGTGCCTGCTCTGTTACAACGCACCATGTGGCGAAAAAGCAGCACGGGCTATACGTGCCGCAAGGTTTGACAATCTATGGGAAGCAGTAAGGCTATTCAACGACCTTTCCGAAGAAGAACTTACACGTGCCGAAAATGCCTGTATCCATTACGACAGACCTGTACGTATCAAGGACTTGGCGAAAGCCGTTACAAGTCAACCCCTACCCGACTCCGAAATAACAGAAAACAATCTCCCTTCTTTGGAAATCAATTTCTGTGACATGGTGTGTGAAAACCCCTTCTTCTTGGCGTCTTCAGCCATCTGCACCAACTACGATATGGTGGCAAGGGCTTTGGAAGCAGGTTGGGCTGGTGTCTTCTACAAAACAATAAGCAAGCAGACCATTCGCGAAGTATCTCCACGATTCGATGCTGTTCACAAAGAGGGTACGCCTTTTGTGGGATTCAGAAACATGGAGCAACTCAGCGAAAACCCGTATAACGTGGATTTTGACATCCTGCAACGGCTCAAGCAGAACTATCCTTCCAAGCGCATTATCGCTTCCATTATGGGACAGACGGAAGAAGAATGGATTGAACTGGCTAAAATGGCGGAACAAGCAGGGTGTGACGCAGTGGAACTCAATTTCTCATGCCCCCAGATGCGTCTCACGGGACTGGGTAGCGATATAGGACAGAACCCCGAACTCATTCTTTTCTACACTTCGTATGTACGGGATGCAGTCAGCATACCTGTTATTCCGAAAATGACGCCTAACGTAACGAGTATGTCGTCGCCTGCACTCGCTTGTTTCTATGCAGGGGCGGCAGGTATAAGTGCTATCAACACCATTAAGTCCATTACTATGAGCCGTGACGCCGAAGTAAGTCAGAAAAAAACAGTCTCAGGCTATTCGGGTAAGGCGGTCAAACCGATTGCCTTGCGGATGATTTATGAGATGACGGGTAATCCCTTGCTGCATAAAGCCGGTATTGAGAAGCACATGGACATCAGCGGTATAGGGGGTATAGAGACATGGCGCGATGCACTTGATTTTATCCAACTCGGATGCCGCAATGTGCAAGTCTGTACGGCTGTGATGCAATACGGTTATCGCATTATTGACGACCTCATCTTGGGGCTTAAGCACTATATGCTGTCGCGGGGCATTACCGAACTCAAAAAACTGGTCGGGGAGGAATTGCCCGATATCGTACTTCCGTCCGATTTGGACCGTGACACGATGGTCTTCCCGAAGATAGACCGCAACAAGTGTATCGGTTGCGGTCGCTGCTACATCTCATGTGCAGACGGAGGTCATCAGGCTATTGAGTTTGACGCTGACCGTAAGCCGCATATCATTGGCACCAAGTGTGTCGGTTGTCATCTTTGCCGTCTCGTTTGTCCCACTGCCGCCATCACCCCCGCCAACCGTATGAAAAAAAACAGATAATTATCCTCCTTTCCTCGCTGAAACACAGACAAAACAATGCAACAGAAAGTTATTCTTCTTACCGGAGCCAGTAGCGGTATTGGTTATGACACCGCAGTCGCTTTGGCTCAACAAGGTCATAAAGTCTATGCCGCAGCACGCCGTGTAGAACGTATGGAGCCATTGCGTCAATATGGCATCACTCCTCTGCGTATGGATGTCACCGACGAACAATCCATGCAGCAGGGTGTACAATCGGTTCTCTCTTGCGAAGGACGGATAGACGTACTCATCAACAATGCCGGTTACGGTTTCTTTGGCGCAGTAGAGAATGTGTCTATGGATGATGCACGCAACCAGATAGAAGTTAATGTTTTCGGACTCGCAAGGCTTTGTCAGTTGGTCTTGCCTGCTATGCGTGCGCAGCACTCGGGGCGTATCATTAACACCTCATCGGTAGCAGGCAAGTCGGTGCTCTACTACGGAGCATGGTATCATGTGTCCAAGTACGCAGTCGAAGCCTTTAGCGATGCACTGCGTATGGAAGTCAAGCCTTTCGGCATTGATGTGGTCATCATTGAGCCGGGCGCTATCAAGACTGACTGGGGCATTATTGCAGCCGACCATTTGGCGGAAACGTCACAAGGCACGGCATACGCAGAGACGGGTAAGATGATGGCTGACAACTTGCGCAATATGTACCTCTCCAATACGATCTCCGATCCGGCTGTGGTACGCAAAGCGATTGTTCGTGCGGTGAATGCACGTCGTCCTTGTACCCGTTACCGTATAGGCCGAATGGCGAACGCAATCGTTTTCTTCCATTGGCTGCTTCCGACACGCTGGTGGGATGCCTTCCTTCGCCTCATGGGAAAACGTAAATTGATGTAAATCCCCGAGCAGTTACTTCTTAAAACTTGCTGGTAATTTTAGCGTCTATGCGTCGCGTATCCATGCGCGCCCTGGATTCTGTCCCTTTCTTCCATTCCGCGGGATGCCATCCCGCTATTTTGTCCTTTAGGTCGGATGTTATCCGACGATTTTTTTCCAAAAAATCCCTATTCCCTCACTTTTTTGTTACCAAAGTTTGCATAAAACTCAAGAACAGAGGATGCGGGTGTAGCACGGTGCTACTGTATTCAGGGTGAAATTGTGTGCCGATAAACCACGGGTGGTCTTGTAGCTCGATGATTTCCGTCAGGCCGCTATCTGGATTGATGCCGGAGCAAATCAAGCCGTGTTCTTTCATCTCCTGTTGGTAACTATGATTCAGTTCGTAGCGATGGCGATGCCGCTCTTGTATCTTTTCGCAAGCGTATATCTTGCGCACGCGGCTTCCTTCTTTTAGTTGGCACGGATAAGCACCCAGACGCATCGAACCGCCTTTGTTAATCGTGCGTTTCTGCGCTTCCATGAGGTCGATGATGTTATGCGTCGTGTGCTCGTCAAACTCGGTCGAGTTAGCGTCCGCGTAGCCCAATACGTCCCGCGCAAACTCAATCGCCATACATTGCATTCCCATGCAAATGCCGAAACAAGGAATCTTGTTCTCCCGCGCAAAACGGATAGCTTGTAACTTGCCTTCTACGCCGCGATTCCCGAACCCCGGGGCAATCACTATTCCTTGAAAATCCGCTAGTTGCTGTACATTCTCTGCGTTGATATCATCCGAGAGGATGGAAGTGAGGTTCAGTTTGCGGTTGTTGTACGCGGCGGCGTGCGACAGCGCTTCCCGGATAGATTTATAGGCGTCTTGCAGCTGTACATACTTGCCGACCAACGCAATCTTAACCTCCTCTTGCGCACCTTCCAGTTTCTTGAGAAACGCATTCCACGACGCTAAATCAGCTTCAGGCACAGAAGATACATCCAACCCGGTTTTTCGCAGAACCACGCGGTCCAGACCTTCTTCTAACATGTTCAGCGGCACGCGGTAGATAGTGGACGCATCGATGGATTGAATAACCGCATCTTCATCCACGTTGCAGAACAACGCTACTTTTCTTCGCATCTCCGTCGGGATCTCATGTTCGGTCCGCAGCACAATGATGTCTGGCTGTACACCTTCCTGCTGCAGGTCCTTCACAGAGTGTTGAGTCGGTTTGGTCTTCAACTCTTTGGCTGCCGCCAAATAAGGTACGTACGTCAGATGGATGCAGCAGCAGTTCCTCCCCATTTCCCATCGTAACTGTCGCATCGATTCGATGAACGGCAGCGACTCGATGTCTCCCACGGTACCGCCGATTTCTGTAATGACAAAATCAAACTGTCCCGTCTTGCCAAGCGAAGTGATATGCTCCTTGATCTCATCGGTAATATGCGGGATGATCTGTACGGTCTTGCCCAGATAATCACCGCGTCGCTCTTTCTCAATCACGTTCTGATAGATCCGTCCGGTGGTGATGTTATTCGTCTTGTGCGTCTCGATATTCAAGAACCGCTCGTAATGACCCAGATCCAGATCCGCTTCGTGCCCATCGACGGTCACATAACACTCCCCGTGCTCGTACGGATTGAGTGTGCCAGGATCCACGTTGATATACGGATCCAACTTCTGAATGGTTACTCGAAATCCGCGGGATTGCAGCAGTTTGCCTAATGAGGCTGCGATGATTCCCTTGCCTAACGATGAAGACACACCGCCCGTCACAAAAATATACTTCGTTTCCATACTTCGAAAAGTTAAATTTTCATTACGGGCTGCAAAGATAGTAATTAAATTTGACAAAAACAAGAAAAATATGCTAAAAATGTATTTTTATTTGCATAATTCATAAAAATAACGTAATTTTGTCACCGATTTTGAATTTTAATCGGATTAAAAATGAAAAATAGCGTCAAAAAGATGCAGTTTATAAAAATGCATGGTTTAGGAAACGACTACATCTATGTAGATTGTTTTGACCCCAATACGGCGGACCTTATTGCGCAAACGGAACTCCCTTCGCTTGCGCGGCGGGTGTCCGACCGTCATTTCGGTATCGGTTCGGACGGTTTGGTGCTCATACTGCCTTCAGACGAGGCGGACGCACAAATGCGGATCTTCAATGCCGATGGC
>CADAAF010000096.1 GCA_902785805.1 uncultured Bacteroidales bacterium
ATCAAGGGAAACAACAAACGCCGCGCTGACGCGGGGCGCACGTGACAAAAAACATATAACAAAAACATACCGACAAGGATGCCGGTATGTGATAGGGGGGTAATTGGACAACAATTATCGACAATTGACCAACAATTTTTCTCTTTCTTTTCCTTTTTAGTCAATACGCTGACCTTGGGCGGTGTAGGTGATGCCGTTGCGCTCTATAAACAAGAGACCATTACGGAGATACTTGTATAAATCGTGCGTGTCTTGATTATAGAATATGTTTTCTACTGCGTCTATATTACTATCGTCCAAGTTCTTACCGATAATATTGAATTCTGACCATACTTCCGCTTTCTGATATTTTTTGATTGATTCTTCGGGTACATACAAATCAATTTTGCTTAAAACGCCGCAGCCTTCAAAAACATTCGCGTTGAGAGCAGGAGGGAATACTGCTTTGCATGTTACGCTTAATAGGTAGCGGCAACCAATAAAAGCATATTGACCGATACCATTCTCCACATTGATACTGCTACCGATAGTTATATCTTCCAAATAGGTACAACCAGAGAAGGCTCGTTCTCCTATGCTTGTTGCTCCATCGCCAATAACCACTTTTGTCAAACTGCTGCAACCTAAGAATGCTTGTTGCCCGATAGTCTCCACGTTGTTGAGGTTAAGATCAGAGGTTATGTTGCTGCAATTACGGAAAGCACATTCTCCAATGCTTGTGACACTACTTAGGTTAAGGTCTGAGGTTATCTTGCCGCAATCATTGAAAGCAAAACTTCCAATGATTGTGACGCTGTTGGGAATGGTTATGTAGGTCAGATTAGACATTCCCGAACATAAGTATGCCGGAATAGATTCGACATCATCCCCAAACGTAAATGACGTTATTTGTTTGCGATGATCAAAATTGTAACTACTGCCACTTTTGTAATAATAAAACGATGTATTAAAAGAACTAAAATCATTGCATTTCTTTGCATTCCAAATAACGGAGGTCAAACTGCTGCAACCACGGAAAGCATAGCTCCCGATGCTTGTGACGCTTTCACCGATTGTGAGAGAGGTCAAACTGCTGCAATAATTGAAAGCATAGTTTCCAATTGTTGTGACGCTGCTTGGAATTGTTATGGAGGTCAAACTGCTGCAACCGTAGAAAGCATAAGTTCCAATGCTTGCGACACCGTCTGAAATGACGACAGAAGCAATGGACTCGCGATAGGAATACCACGGAGTATTAGGCTTACTGCTATAGGTATAATCCTTCATTGCTCCAGTGCCTGAGATGGTGAGGATGCCGGATTCTGTGTCGAGCGTCCAAGTGAGGTTAGTGCCGCAGGTGCCGGATTGGGCGAAGAGGGTTCCTACGCTTACGGCGAGAGCGAGGAAGAGGGTGAGAAGATGTCGCTTCATAATTGTTTGTTGCCGGTTATATACCATCGGCTCATCGGTTTTAGAAAAAGGTTGTTAGTTGTTTTTTATTTTTTTTGCATAATACACAAAGAAAAAGCGTGCGCTTTCGTTCGCTTCATTTGAGTTTTGAGGTTCTGGACTACCTTGTGAATCAAAATCTACGCAAAAGCCCACGCCATAGGCGCGAGCGTTGATAGGCTTTGCTTGATTCACATTAAGTTTGAAATTGTCCAGATTTCAAAACTAAAGTTTTGGCTTATAACGCTATGTGGTGGCGCAACACTTTGCGCCTATATGTCTTTTATATTTTTAAACGGCTATACCGTTAGTGATTACATCATCGTATAATGGCGACGGGCGGTCTTCCGCCATCAAGACGGGTTCAATCAAGAAACTCACGTTTCTTGTGTCCGCCCATAATCCCTGCGAAATCTCCATTTTTCTGTCGCCATAGGTAGGCACAATAACCGCAACATCAATATCGCTGTCGGGATTAGCACATCCTTTTGAATATGAACCAAACAACATCACTTTGGGTTCTTGCTCAAAGCGATGCGCAATAGTCTGTTTGTAACGCGAAACAAGATTTATTGCATCGTCATAACTGAGAACTTGTCTTTGATCCATAGTTGTAACTGTTTCGTTTCGTCTATCAAGTGTCGGCAGACTTTCGGGCTTAACGCACGTGCCAATTCGGCCTTGTCTTCCGGATAACGGGCTGCGATATTGTAATTAGTAATGATTTCCAAGAAAGTCTTTTGTGTTTCGTTCATCTGCTCATATAATCCGCATCCTTCCGCCAAGCGCATATGATTGTGTGTATAAGGCGGAATATCGTCACGTTGGGACGACCAATATGCTTTGATAGTTTTCTCAATGACTTGATGACACATAAAAGCCACGTACAGCCATCTCTTGGTTTTATACATTGCTTCGGCTGTTTCCATATCATAATCTGCTATATCCAGCCAATAAGCGACTTTTTCCTGTTGAGTCATTCTGTTGTTTTTATGTTTGGACAGATTCAAGCGGCAAAGGTACGGCAAGGATGGGATATATGCAAGGGAGAGGTGATTTTTATCGGGGAGATGGTGCCTGAATTAAATTCTAACGATCTGCTTCGCTGTACAGACGCAACAACAAAGTGAATGCCGATTGGCAATCGGCGGAAGGTGAAGAAGCAAGGGGCTATTGCGGACGGCTCGGGGAGCCGTGTTCAAATAGAATTTGAACGCAATAAAAACGATAAATGAATACTATTCCTAATAGTATCTCTATAGTATTCCTAATAATCCGTATAGTCAGCGAAGGGGGCGGGAGTGGGGGGAAGGCGGGGAGAGTGTGGGATTAGAGAGCGGGAGTAGTCGGGGCGGAGTGGGGGGATTGTATCATTTGCAGAATCTGTGCTTGCTTGGTGTCATCGCGGAGGGGGGTGATACATTCCGCCATAAAGGCTTCGACGAGCATCTGCTCCGCTTCCTGGCGCGAAATGCCGCGCTGCTGCATATAAAGAATGGCATCCTCGTCCAACTGGCCGGTAGAAGTGCCGTGTGAGGCTTTCACATCGTCCGCATAGATTTCCAAGACGGGGCGGATACGCATCTGCGCGTCGTCACTGAGCAGGAGGTTGCGGTTGCTCTGCTGTGCATCCACCTGCTGTGCGTCCTGCGCCAGCACCACCTCGCCTGCATACGAACCTTGTGCGCGGTCTTTGAGTACAAAGCGGCTGACTAATCGGGACGTGCCGCCACCGACAAGGTGGTTGACAGCCGCTTCAACAGCACAGCGGTTGCTGCCGCCAAGATAAGTCAAGGCATAAATCTCGGTGGTGCAGTTTGCTCCCGTCTGGTTACATTGGACGCGGATATGCAGGTCGGAAGAGGCTGTATCGTCGGGTTGTATGGCATAAAGGAAGAGACGGAGGGTAGAGTCCGCCTCCTGATTGAACGTCAAGTCCCGGTCGGAACGGCAAAGAATAACCTGTTGGTATGTACCTTTTACAACCATTCGTATCCCCTTTCCTCCAATTCGCGTGCAAGCGTCTTGTCGCCTGTTCGTACGATACGTCCGTTAGCGAGGACGTGTACGTAGTCGGGCACGATATAGTCGAGCAGTCTCTGGTAGTGGGTAATGAGCAGGCAGGCGTTGTCTTTGGTATGGCAGGCATTGACTCCATTCGCCACTATGCGCAATGCGTCTATGTCCAGACCCGAGTCTATCTCGTCGAGTATAGCCAGTGCGGGACGTAGCATAGCCATCTGGAAAATCTCGTTTTTCTTTTTCTCGCCGCCGGAGAATCCTTCGTTGACGGAGCGGTTGTTGAGTTTGTCCGCCATTTCGAGGAGTTGTTTCTTTTCCCTCATCTCTTTGAGGAACTGCGTAGCTGAGAGCGGTTCGCTGCCCTCGTACTTGCGTTTGTCGTTGACAGCGGTACGGAGGAAATTGACCATACTCACTCCCGGAATCTCCACAGGGTACTGGAACGAGAGGAAGAGTCCTTCTCTTGCGCGCTGTTCGGGGGGCATAGCGAGCAGGTCTTTTCCCCGAAAAATGACCGAGCCTCCGGTCACTTCGTATGCGGGATGTCCCGCCAGTACGGCACCGAGTGTCGATTTGCCGGCACCATTGGGTCCCATGATGGCGTGTATCTCACCCTCACGGATAGTCAGATTGATGCCTTGCAGTATTTCTTTGCCTTCAATAGAGGCACGTAAGTCGCGTATCTCAAGCATATTCACGGTGTTATTCAATCACTTTCATTACCACTTCGCCGACTGCCTGCAGGGTAGAAGCGGCTATGTGTTGCATATTATCTTGCTGTGTATGCCACCAGAACGGGAATCCCGTAGAGGAAGAGCGGTTGTAGTGGATGATGTCCACACAAGGAATGTCAGCCAGTGTATTGATGTAGTAGTGGTCGTCCACGATGGGGTATTCTTTCTGCTGCACGAACATGTGGCTGTAACCCAACTGACGTGCTGCACGCCAAATCAGTTCCACGTAGTTGTGTGCATACTGCTCCGAGTAGTACTCTTTGGGGAAGGTAGCATCGGGTGCACCCACCATATCAAGGACTATACCAAACTGGTAGGTCTCACGTCGGTACTTGAGCAGTTCTGCCCATAACTGTGAGCCGAGACACCACGTGTTCTGCCTTTCCTGCCCCGTGTAGAAAGAGGGAGTGCCGTAGTCTTCGCAGTCGAAGAAGATGATGTCTATTCCTCTGAGGTTGACGGCCGTGTCCTGCTGTCGGAGTCCGAGTTGGCGTGCCACTTCAAGCAGCACGCCGACCCCGCTGGCTCCGTCATTGGCACCATCAATGGGGAGGAAGCGGTTGTCGTAGTCGGTCTCTTCGTCGCTCCACGGACGTGTGTCGTAGTGGGCAGCAAGGAGAATGCGGTTATTGAGGTCTCGGCTACCGAAATGCGCTATTATGTTGCGGACAGGCAGGTCTTTTCCTTCGTAGTTAGTCATCATGCCCCTTTGTTGCTCCACGCTTGCGCCCATCCTTTCGAGCGTCTGAATGAGGTATGCGGCACACTCGTCGTGAGCCGTAGTACCCGGGACACGTGGTCCCATTTGAACTTGTCGAGCCACAAAAGCGTAGGCACTATCGGCAGAGAAATCGGGTCGCGTAACCGAAGGGACGTTCTTCTTGGTGCAGGCAACTCCCCAACTCATCAGGAAAAGCAGGCAGAACGGCAGAAAGCGATACCTCATAAGCAAAGTCAGTGTTACTTGATGTTGAGTTCGCTGACCGAGCGGTGCTGCTGAATAGCGAGAATAGTCTGTGCAATGGGGTCTGCCACGCTAACGATTTTCACTTTGGGACAACGTGCAGTGTCGAACGGAATGGTATCCGTGAAGATGAGTTCTTCCAGTTCGCTGTCCATTATGCGCTGGCATGCGGGACCTGACATAATGCCGTGAGCCACAGCAGCACGTACAGTGCGTGCACCGTTCTCTTTCATTACCTCGGCGGCTTTGCAGAGTGTTCCCGCCGTGTCGGACATATCGTCCACAATGACCACGTCTTTGTCCTTGACATCGCCCAAGACGCGCATCTCGCTCACTTTGTTGAAATCGGGACGGTGCTTGTAGCAGATGACCATAGGCACCTCTTTGTCGGTGAGGACATGCATCTTCTTGCAGAAAGCGGCAGCCCGCTTGGTGCCACCTACATCGGGACTGGCAACAATGAGGTCCTTAAGGTGAAGCGACTCGATATAAGAAGCCAGCGTGTTGGCACCATAGAGGTGGTCCACAGGAATGTCGAAGAAGCCCTGAATCTGGTCGGCGTGGAGGTCCACAGTAATGACACGGTCGGCACCAGCCGTCTGAATCATATTGGCAACGAGCTTGGCACCGATACTTACGCGGGGTTTGTCCTTACGGTCCTGCCGTGCCCATCCGAAATAAGGAATGACAGCTATCACCTTGTAGGCACTTGCCCGCTTGGCAGCGTCAATCATAAGAAGCAACTCCATGAGGTTGTCGGATGAGGGTGACGTGGTCTGTACCAGATAGACGGACTGTCCGCGCACCGATTCGTCAAAACTCGGCGCAAACTCGCCGTCAGAGAAACGGTCAATCCGAATCTTCCCCAACTGACAATGAAGTAAATCACACACTCGTTGCGCAATAGCCTCTCCCTTGCTACCTGCGAACACTTTGAAAGGACTGGTTTCCATACTGCAAAAGTTAAAAGATTAGTTGCATATCAAATCGGGGGACAAAAGTACGGCAAACCTCTCAAATCCGCAAACAAAAATGCACAACAATTTTTATTGCCGCTATTTTAGTCATACAGGCATGGGGAGGGTCGGGAAGAAAGTATGGCGACATTGGCAGGAGAGTATTGTGAGAGTGCCGTGAGAGTTGCTTTGACCTATGGATGACCTATGGGTGACTTATGGGTGACCTATGGGCGACCTATGGGTGACCTATGGGTGACCTTTGGGCGACCTATGGAATTGATAGGGAAATGTCGGGGAGAAACGAGGCGGTTTTGCGGGAGGGGTGAGCAGGAGGTTGGGGAGGGTGAGCTGGGATGTGAGCAAGAGGTTGAGGAGGGTGGCAGGGAAGTGAGCAGGAGGGTGAGCAAGATGTGAGGAAAAGAAATTGGTTTTGCGGGGATGAGAAAAAGGATGTATCTTTGCGGCGTCATTGGGGCGATATGTGTGGCATCGGCTACGGGGAAGAGAGGTATGGCAAATTAACAGAAAGATATGTTAGCATTAGTAACGGGAGCATCCAGCGGGATAGGGAAGGAATATGCCCGCCAATTGGCAAGCGACTACGGCTGCGAGTTGCTGCTTGTGAGCAACCAGCAGGCAGAACTGGAACAGACCGCACAAGAGATTATGACACAGTACGGCGTTTCCGCCACCGCCCATTACGCGGACTTGGGCAAGGCAGACTCCGCCGAAGAACTGTATGCCTATACCGAGTCGGCAGGCATCAAGCCGGATATAGTCATTAACGACGCGGGAGTGTTCTTCTTCAATCCTTACGTAGAGACGGCGATGGCACGCATCGAGTTGATGCTCAACCTGCACGTGGTGACCGTAGCCAAGATATGCCGCCTTTACGGCGAGCAGATGGCACAACGGGGCAGCGGATATATACTCAATATGTCGTCCATGTCCGCGTGGATGGCTATGCCCGGCATCCAGACCTACAACGCTACCAAAGCGTTTATCTACAATTTCTCCAAGTCGCTGTACTACGAACTCCGTCCGAAGGGCGTGCAGGTGACGGTGATGGCTCCCGGGGCAGTGGATACGGCATTGTTCGGTTTGTCGCCGCGATTGCGCAGATTAGCGGTGGCACTGACCGTCAGTATCCCGCCGGAGAAGTTGGTCCGCCGTGCCTTGAAAGACCTGTTCAAGGGCAAGAAGAGCGACACCCCGGGCTTCCTGAACTGGCTGGCTACCCCGTTGCTGCGGCATACTCCGGACTGGCTGCTGCGCGTTGCCTACAAGAAGGTCGGGAAGTTTCAGAAATGAGGACAAACAGCCCCAACGAGACAAAAGCGACACAAAGTATCAGAAAAAACACAAAAATAGTTGCGCGGAAGAGAGAGTTGCAGTAACTTTGCCACGCTAAAACAGAGGAATAATCAACGAACCATAAAAATATACGATTATGTATCAAGATTTTCAGAAGCATTTGCAGGCTACTCTGCAACAAATCAAAGATGACGGTTTGTACAAGAACGAGCGCGTGATTATCACTCCGCAATCATCAGCCATTCAGGTGAAAGGCGAGAACGGCCCGGTGGATGTCATCAATTTCTGCGCTAACAATTACCTCGGCCTCGCCGACAACAAGGAGCTGATCGAGGCTGCCAAGAAACGCATGGACGAGCGCGGCTACGGTATGGCTTCCGTCCGCTTCATCTGCGGCACGCAGGACACGCACAAGATGCTGGAGAAAGCCATATCGGACTTCTTCGGAACGGAAGACACTATTCTTTATGCCGCTTGCTTCGATGCCAACGGCGGTCTGTTCGAGCCTCTGTTCACAGCAGAAGACGCTATCATCTCGGACGCTCTGAACCACGCTTCAATCATAGACGGCGTGCGTCTGTGCAAAGCAGTCCGTTACCGCTACGCCAACGGCGATATGGAAGACCTTGAGAAACAGTTGCAAGCCGCACAGGCACAACGCTTCCGCATCATCGCTACCGACGGCGTGTTCTCAATGGACGGCAATGTATGCCCGCTTGACGCAATGGTAATGGTGGACGAGAGCCACTCGGCAGGCGTTGTAGGCAAGACGTGTCACGGCGTGACCGAGCAATACAACCTCCGCGGCAAGATTGAGGTGCTGACCGGTACGTTAGGCAAAGCATTCGGCGGTTCGGTAGGCGGTTTCACGACCGGTAAGAAAGAGATTATCGACCTTCTGCGCCAACGCAGCCGTCCTTATCTGTTCTCGAACTCCATACCTCCTATGGTAGCCGCTGCCGCTCTGAAGACGTTCGAGCTGCTCACCCGCGACAACAAACTGCAAGACACATTGCACGACAACACCAACTACTTCGTGGAGAAGATGACGGCAGCCGGATTCGACATCAAGCCGACCCAATCCGCCATCTGCGCCGTGATGCTGTATGACGCCCGTCTGAGCCAAGAGTTCGCCGCCGCCCTTCAAGAGGAAGGCATCTACGTGACCGGCTTCTACTACCCCGTTGTACCGCAAGGTCAGGCACGTATCCGCGTACAACTGTCCGCCGCCCATACCCGCGAACAATTAGACAAAGGTATAGCAGCATTCGTGAAAGTAGGCAAACGGTTGGGAGTGCTGAAATAATTGACAGTTGATAATTGACAATTGACAATGCGGAAATCACAATACGTTATTTTCCTCCTTGTCCTATCCGCCATCGTATTGGCAGGCTGCTCCGAGCGGTCTGCCAATATTGATATGAAAGAAGGCAACCGCTATGCGAGCGGCTTCTCGCTATACGACTCGGCACAATACCGCGTGGCAGTCATCTATTCGCCGTGGGAGAACGGTGGGGAGATGGCCCGCTACTACCTGACCCGCGACACATCGGATGCCGCCGAACGCGGACGTATGAAAGGCAAGACAGTAATCCGAATCCCGGTGGAGCGGATAGGCGTGACCTCCTGTACGCACGTGGGGTTCTTAGACGCTATCGGAGGCGTGCGGCAGATAGTGGGCGTGTGCAATCCCGAACTGGTCTATACGGACCTGAGTTCCTCAAAAGGGACGGAAGAAGGGACACTCAATCTCGGTGACGCAATGGCTCCTAACGTAGAGCGCGTGGTGCTGGTCCACCCCGACGTGATGATGGTGTCCACCTACGCACAAGGCGATGTGACCTCGGCACAAATGGCCAAGATGGGCGTAAGAGTGCTGTATATCAACGAATGGATGGAACAACACCCCTTAGCACGTGCCGAATGGATACGACTGATAGGAGCATTCCTCGACAAGGAGAGCGTTGCAGACAGCGTGTTTGATGCCGTGAGCAGCCAATACGAGACGTTGCGCGAGCAGGTGGCACAATGGGGAGCGGACAACAAGCCGTCCATTATGAGCGGTCAGGATTTTCGCGGCACGTGGTATGTACCTGCCGGCAACACGTATATGGGCAGACTGTTCCACGATGCCGGAGCGGCTTACAAGTACGAAGATACGATGCACGAAGGCAGTATCCCGCTTACTTTTGAGAAGGCATTAGTGGACTTTGCGGATGCCGATGTGTGGGTCCGCGTCAGCGCACGCTCGTTGGAAGAACTGGCACAAATAGACAAGCAACACCGTATGTTCCATGCCTTCCAGACAGGCCGAGTCTATCACATGATGCGGCGCTCAACCCCTTCGGGCGCGGATGACTTCTGGGAACGGGGAGCAGTACATCCCGAAGATATATTGGGCGACATTGCTTCCGTCCTTTATCCCGACAAGATGCAGCATGAACCCGTGTTCATCGAACAACTGCACTAAAACAACTGCCGTAAAAATACCCGATAATAGTTATTTAGCGGCAGAGCAGAAAGCAGTACTTTTGTGCGCTGATTAGAAAAGTGAGTATGATACGTGAGATAGCGATAGTAGGCGATGCGTCCAGCGGCAAGTCTTCGCTGGTACATGACTTGGTGGAAGCCCAGTCGCGTTGGCGTGCGCAGATTGGTGCAGATGAAGATGATGTGGAGTTGCAATTTGACGAGCACCATTCGCACGAGGATATGGACCGCGAGCGGCACGATGCCGTTCTGCAAGTGGTCGATGCCACTAACATAGAGGAGAGCCTGATGCTGACCCCGTCATTAGTGGATGACCGGCACCCGCTCGTGATAGCCATCAGCCGCTACGACCTATTAGAGAAGACAGGTCACAAGATAGACATAGAGCGTATGCAGGAGCTGATAGGTGTGCCCGTGGTAGTGGTATCTACCTTGACGGGTGCCGGCATAGACTCGCTGCTGCGTCTTCTCCGTCAGGTGGCTTCGCGTCCACATTCGTACGCCCACCCCGTTGTGCACGGTTGGGAACAAGAGGACAAAGAGGCGTATCGCGCATACGTACAAGGTGTCCTTGCCGAAGTTCTGCGACACCCCAAACAGGATCAGAAGACACGGTCTGAACGCGTCAACCGGCTGCTGACACACCCCCTGACAGGCTTCCCTATCCTTGCACTGATTCTGTGTTTCGTTTTCTGGGGGACGTTTGCCATAGGCGAGCCGATACAGGATTGGCTGCAACTCGGAGTGGACGGTTTGCACGATTGGTTGGTTGCCACCGTTCCGGTCGAATGGCTGAACAGTCTGTTGGCCGATGGCATAGTGGAAGGTGTGGGTTCACTGCTGACCGCCCTGCCTAATATCATCATCTTGTTTTTCTTCTTGTCCGTGATGGAAGATACAGGTTATATGGCTCGTGTGGCGTACCTGATGGACGGCGTGATGCACCGAGTAGGGCTGCACGGCCGCAGTTTCATTCCGATGCTGATGGGCTTTGACTGCAACGTTCCTGCCATTATGGCAGCCAAAGATATCCGTTCGCCGCAGGAGCGGGCACTGACGATGCTGATGATTCCTTTTATGAGCTGCTCCGCACGGCTGCCGGTTTATATCCTGTTCATTTCCATTTTCTTCCCGACGCATAAGGCATTAGTGCTGGGGTCTCTGTATCTGTTGGGTATCCTGCTCAGTTTCGTGTTCGCATTCATTATGCGTCGCACACGCTGGTTCAATCAGCCTTCAGATATCATCATCAACGAGTTGCCCGCATTCCACCTGCCCACTGCACAAAGTATAGGTCGGCATATATGGTACCGCGTCAGCGATTTCCTCCGCAAGATTTCGACGGTGGTTCTGATAGCATCCGTTGTGATATGGTTCTTGCAGTATTTCCCAGCCCAAGACTTGTCGCAGATTGAGTCATCTTGGTTAGCGTCTATCGGTCAGGCCATTGAGCCGCTGATGCGTCCGTTGGGCTTTGACTGGAAATTGTCGGTATGTCTTCTTACGGGTCTTCCCGCGAAGGAGGCTATTGCCGCCACATTTGCCATCCTTTATAACGGCGATTTGACGCAAGCCGGCCTCACGCCCGTCACCGCATACGCCTTTCTTGTCTTTGTGCTGCTCTATTTCCCTTGCGTGGCGACCATCACGACGTTGCGTCGCGAAATCAATTGGAAATGGAGTACTTTCACCGTCTGCAATTCGATTGCAGTGGCTTGGCTGATGGCGTTTATTGTCCAGTCAGTGGGTACGTGGCTGTTTTAGGAAGATACTTCAACGAGTTTGTCGCGTACAGCCTGCATAAGCCAAAGCGGAGTGGAAGTGGCTCCGCAAATGCCTATCCGGGCATTGTCATTTAAGTCGGGAAGACCGGTTATTTCGTCCGGCGAAGAAATGAAGAAAGTGGCAGGGTTGGCTTCTTTGCAGCGCGCAAACAGGACTTTGGCATTGGATGATTTCTGTCCGCCGACGAAATATACGAGGTCGTTGCTACGGGCGAAATCCTTTATTTCCTCTACGCGATTGGATACATTGCGGCAGATGGTGTCGTGCCACTCAAAAGGCGGCAGGTCGGCAGGTTTGTCACCGAAAAGCAGGTTTCTGCGCCGCGTTATTTCCTCCACAATGAGCCGGAATGTCTCCACAGACTTGGTGGTTTGCGAAAAGAGATAGACAGGTCGGCTGAAATCAAGCCTGTCAAGGTCGTCAGGCGACTCAATGACGATGGCGGTATTGTGTGTCTGTCCGACCAGTCCGATAACCTCTGCATGTCCCACCTTGCCGAAGATAACTATTTGTGCATCAGGATGGCTGTTATAGGTCGTGCGGATGCGTTCCTGCAGTTTCTTCACTACCGGACATGTGGCATCGATAATGTCTAGTTCGTTATCTTGTGCGATGCGATAAGTGGAAGGCGGTTCACCGTGCGCTCGTAATAGAACACGACCGTGTCGCAGTTCGCGCAGCGCATCGTAGTCAATGGTTTGGAGTCCGAGCCTTTCAAGTCGTTCGACCTCCTGTCCGTTATGAACGATGTCGCCGAGACAGAATAGTTGCCCTTTCTGAAGGTGTTCTTCGGCTTGTCGGATAGCGCGTGTCACGCCGAAGCAGAAACCGCTATGAGGGTCAATGGAGATGGTCACAGAGTAGAGAGGCGTTCGTTGAGCAGGTTGCAAACGAGTGCAGATTGCTGGTCGGGAGTGAGGTTGGAATTATCCACTACCACAGCATCTTCGGCTTGTCGCAGAGGGCTTTCGGTGCGGTGGGTGTCGCGGTAATCGCGGTCGTTGACATCGCGCAAGACATCTTCGTAGCGGAGTGTCTTATCATCGGGGTTCTTGTCCTGCAGTTCTTTGAAGCGTCTTTGTGCGCGCACTTCCAGCGAAGCGGTAAGGAAAAGTTTGAGTTCAGCCTGTGGGAAAACGACAGTGCCGATGTCCCTGCCGTCCATCACTATTCCTTTGTCTTTTCCCATAGCCTGTTGCTGCTCAACGAGGAACTGCCTAACCTCTTTGATTTGTGACACTTGTGAAGCGCGGTTACCCACCTCTAATGTGCGTATGGCTTTCTCTATGTCTTCGCCATTGAGCCACGTATGCTGCGTGCCGTCGTCCTGGCGGAGAAAATTGATATGTATATCAGGCAGTGCCGCAACAACTTGCGCATCGTCTGTCAGTCGGTGCTGCAAGGCATAGAATGCTACAGCGCGGTACATAGCACCGGTATCTATGTATCGATACCCTGCATAAGAAGCCAACTGCTTGGCGATTGTGGACTTGCCGCACGACGAATAGCCGTCAATGGCAACTATTATCTGTTTCATTTGAATTGATTGATATCTAATCCGATAGAGGCTTGGTAGGTGAAGTTGGACTTGGCGAATTGCGAGAAGGCGAACCCTATTCGCACCATCTTGATGTTTACCCCTGCTCCGATTGCCAAGCCTGCCAGACTCCGTTGGTCTTTGAGTTGGAACTCGGCACGACGGCGGTGGTTGTAACTGACTGTAAGGTAGAACTTTTCGCTCTTGGGTACGATGTCTATAAAGAAGATGGTATGCCTGAAGAGCATATCGTACCATTGTACGTCTGTTTTCGTGTCAGCGGGTTGGTTGGTTGTCTCGTAGTTGAGGTTCCACCGTTGGAGGTTATGGGCGGTCATACCCAGTCGGATGGGAGCGTGCCGGAAGCGGTAACTGAGTCCCACTTCAAGGTTAAGTGGCAGTTGTTCACGCACTTGTCCGCCTTCGTCGGAGTAGAAGCCTTTGAGTTGCCAACCTATGTTACGCAGCGTCAAACCGACTTGCAGGAGTGAGTCCGGTGTATGGAAATGCGCTCCCACGTCAGCGGCAAGGGCCAACGAGTTGTACCGCTCATAGAAAGACATAATCGGCTTTAGAGCCACGCCGATGGTGAAAAGCGAGCCTAATTGGCGGGCGTACATCAAATCCAGCATCACGTCTCGTGCTGCGAATGTTCCGCCCGTCAGGTTGCCCAACTCGTCCGCGTAACGCATTGTCCCATAGTCGAGATAGTGGACGGCTCCCGCAATATGATTGACCTCTTTGAGCGTATGACCGTACATCACGCATCCGCTCATCGTCTGCTGGTAGAAATAGGCAAAGTTGAGGCTCAACTGCTTATGGTTGAGTGGATTGAGCAGCGCGGGATTCGCTATTCCCATTGTCAGTTCGCCGTCCTGCTGTGAAACATTGTCGCCGCCGAGCGCATTCAAACGCGAAGAAACAGGCAGCGACAGGAAATGGAAGACGCTACTTCCGCCGCCGTTGATTTGCGCGGAAACAGGGTTGCTGCAGATCAAAGAAAGTAGAAGAAAGAGAACGGGATATGCGGTGCGTCTTGTTTTCACGCCACAGAACTAAGGTCTTTTTTCGTTGATTGAGTACCGCGAGTGGGACTTGAACCCACACAGCCATCACTGGCCAAAGGATTTTAAGTCCTTCGTGTCTACCTATTCCACCATCGCGGCATTGGTACGCAAATACGCCGCAAAAGTACGGCTATTTTGACAACCGTGCAAGCAGGAACGCTATTTTTTGTGCGTTTTTATGAATTTACGTACCTTTGCGCGCCTTTTTGGGCTTGATATGCTATGACAATACAGGAATTTTACGCGCAAGTATCGCCATCTTTGCCGTCTGTGAAAATAGGCGCGGAGCCGTCTCATTACTTGTTGAGCGGCTTGTGTGCATCGGCACGTGCGGTGGTTCTGCAGACGCTGATGAGCCAATGGCGGGAGCAAGGTAATGCACGCACGCTATGTGTGGTGATGAAGGATGAGGATGAAGCGATGTATATGTACGCCGACCTGCAGGTGGTGATGAAGGAGGTGTGCGTCTTTTATTTCCCGTGTGCACGCCGTCGTCAGAAAACGGACGAGGCAATGGTTGTTGAGCGCACCAAGGCGTTGAGTGCACTGATTAACAACCAGCC
>CADAAF010000097.1 GCA_902785805.1 uncultured Bacteroidales bacterium
AGTTTATGAATTTGCGAGATTCCTGTAAGCCAAAACAAAGCGCTTAAGACGCCTTTTTTTCAATATGTCCGTATCCCACCCACAACAAAGGGCATATCCCTGACGCGGGCTGAATACTGCAAAACTTTCGTTTTGCGCCGCAAAAGTACAACTTTTTTTGATATATACAAATGTTTTATTGCAAAATCTTTCAGATTTCAGCATCTTGCAAGCAAAATATACTGTCAAAGGCTCATAACTTCCGGCTAAATACACATGGTCATATAAAGGGGCTGATAGTGTATATCATTCACTTTGCCTCCGTTATCTTAGTTGAGGACTTGACAGATAACCTGTGCCATGCTGATGCTATCGATGTTGGTATTGTGAGGGTATTGTGAGGTTTGCTTACGGACATAATAATTTTGGGATATAGTCTGTATAAAAACTTAATGAAAACATAATAATAACATAATAATCACATAATAATAACATAATAATATCATACTACAATATGCTGAAAGACGGCTTATATATACCAAAAGGTTTGTGACTGTAAATCAGATTGTCCGGTTTTGCGATACACATACCTTGTTTGCGCCCCGCAAAGACGGCCGCGGAGATAATACTTTTCAGCATTTCTAAACGGTAATTATCGGGCACGGAAAACACGGAAAACAAGAGAAAGGCGCATCCCGCGATGGGATGCGCCGTGCTTATTGACTTTCGTGCTCAATGAGGGAATCACAATGCCCCGATGCGACGGAGAAAGGTGTCTTCGTCTTCTATGGGGATGCCTAATGCCTCCGCTTTCTTGCGTTTCTCGGGTCCCATGTTGGCTCCCGCCAAGACGAACGAGGTCTTCTTGCTGATGGAACCGACGTTCTTGCCGCCGTGCTTCTCTATCAATGCCTTATACTCGTCGCGGCTGTGCTTCTCAAACACGCCGGAGATGACTATCGACATACCTTCCAACTCGTTCGAGACCACCTCGTCCACGCCTTCGGCAGCCGCAAACTGTACACCCGCCTCCTGCAGACGCACCAACACGGCAAGGTTATCGGCACGCTCAAAGAATGCCGTCACATTGCAGGCAATCTGCTCCCCTACGTCCTCCACGGCAGTCAACTGCTCTACCGTTGCCCACTGCAAATCCTGCAACGAACGGAAACGACGGGCAATCTTCTTGGCAGTCGTCTCACCCACCATCCTGATTCCGAGGGCGAACAGCACACGCTCCCACGGCACCTGCTTGGAAGCATTGATACCTTCTATTATACGTTGGGCGGACTTCTGACCGAAACCTTCCAGACCCGACAAATCGCTCTCTTTCAGGTCGTACAGGTCGGCTATGTTGCGTACCAGTCCTTTTTCCCACAGCAAGTCAATCGTCTCCTCGCCCAAACCGTCTATGTTCATTGCCTTGCGGCTCACGTAGTGCTCCAGTTTGCCTTTCTGCTGCGGAGGACATCCGTTCTCGTTCGGACAACGCCACGCAGCTTCACCTTCCGCACGGACTAACGCCGTGCCACACTCAGGACAATGGGTAATAAACTGATAGTCACCCGTTGCCTGCTGTTCGCCTGTTTCCTCTTTGCCAGTAATCTTCGGGATAATCTCTCCGCCTTTCTCCACCCATACCCGGTCACCTTCGCGTATGCCCAACTGACGCACGAAATCCTCGTTGTGCAAGGTTGCCCGCTGCACCATCGTACCCGACAACTGCACCGGCTCAAGATTGGCGACAGGCGTAATCACACCCGTTCTGCCCACCTGGTAGGTTATCTGACGAAGCAGCGTCAACTGCCGTTCGGCAGGGAACTTATAAGCAATAGCCCAACGGGGAGTCTTGGCTGTAAAACCTAATTCCTGCTGTGCTGCTATGCTGTTCACTTTCAGTACTATGCCGTCCGTTGCCACCGGCAGGTTCTTCCGTTCCGTGTCCCATCGTTCGATGAAAGCCATTACCTCGTCCACCGAGTGGCATACCTGCATGTTCTCGCTCACGGGGAAGCCCCATTTTCTTGCCTGCTCCAACCGCTCCGTATGCGTCAGTCCGGGCAGGTTCTCGCCCAACACATGGTACAACCTGCATGTCAGTCCCCTTCGCGCCACCTCGGCAGGAGTGAGGAGTTTGAGCGTACCCGACGCCGCATTACGCGGATTGGCGAACAAGGGTTCTTCCTGTTCCTCGCGCTCCTTGTTCAGGCGTTCAAAAGCCTCCCACGGCAGCAATACTTCGCCTCTTATCTCATAGTAGTCCGGCAGCCCTTGTACGTATGCGGGTATGCTGTCAATGGTACGTATATTGCGCAGCACATCATCCCCTCTTACCCCGTCGCCACGCGTCAAGGCACGCACCAGACGACCCTGCTCGTAGTGAAGCGATATGCTCAGACCATCGTACTTGAGTTCCGCCACAATCTCCACATCAGCAGGCAGATGCCGCACCCAGTCCTCTATCTCTTCGCGGCTGTAACTGTTAGCAAGAGACAGCATGGGATAGCGGTGAGCCACCTGCTCAAAGCCGTTGGCTTTCTTAGCCAAGTCACTCCCCACGTGCTGCGTCGGCGAATCGGGTGTCCGCAAGTCGGGATAACGCTCCTCCAACGCCTGAAGACGCTTCATCTTGAAGTCAAAATCACGGTCGCTCAACGTCGGCTGATTAAGCACATAGTACTTGTAGTTGGCTTCCTCCAACTCCGAACGAAGACGGACAGCCTCATCGCGCTCGTTCATCTCGGTCTGAAACAAATCTTCCATATCTTTACCGCACAATCGCTTTACAATGTTTCACTTGTTGGTTGTGATATACATGTATCACATACATTCCCGCATTCCATTCGCCCACGGGCAGCGTAAATGTCTCGCTCTGTATATGCGCCTCATAAACGCTTCTACCTTGCATATCATACACGCGCACGTAGCCGCCTGCCGCATTGTCCACAGTCAGATAACCGTCCGCAAACAGTATCTGCGCATTGCTCACCAATGCCGCCTCGTCTAACGTACCCGCCTTAGACAGGTTCAGACCTACCAGCACAGGGTCGTGGTCCGAGTAGCGGAACATAGTCCCGTCGTCCGCCTTGTCGTAGGTGAAATTGTCACTCTCGTCGGAATTGATATGGTACGCCGCCATGCCTGTAACCTGCGGCAACAGCGATGCATTGGCAAGGGCATGGTCCAAGTAACCCGCCTCACCGTGGTACGTGTAACTGTAACTGCTGTCCTTGTGGCAATAGCGGTGGAGGTCGGTCATCCCGTAATCGGTCAGCACACGAATCGGGTCTTCCTTAGCGTAGGCGTTCAAATCGCCCATCAGCAGCATATCCTCATCGTCCACGAAGTAGCGGAAACTCTCGTATTCGTTCACCACCGACTGCGCCTCCCTTACGCGGTCGCCGTTGTATGAACTCTGACCGTCATCCCGGTCGGCATTGTCTCCGTAACCGTTACCCGATTTGGCTTTGAAATGGTTGATGCTGAAGATGAAACGTTCGCCCGTAGCCTTCTCCTCGAAACACTGCATCTGCTTCCTGTTTTTCACACCTGCATTGTTGCTCCGTATGTCGCCATAGGGTGTTACCGTCTGCGCACAATACACATAGCCCGACTTGGTGTAACTGCCGTTGGTGGAAGAACCGTCATCCACGTAGGTAAACACTCTTCCCGTCGCCTTAGTCAGGTCAGACGCTATCTCCTGCAAGGCAGTCTGCCCCATCTCCACTTCCACCAATCCGTAGATGTCCGCATTGATTTTCGCCAAAGCCTGACTCACTTTCCTGCGTTGCGCCTGATGCTCGTTGTAACTGTCAGGACCATAGCCCGTTCCCAAGTTCTCAACAAGATAATACTCCAGATTGGCAGCACAGACCAACAATGTGTGCTTGCCTTTCCGGTCTATCGCACTTTGGTCGTAACCCTGCAGAATATCCTCACGCGAATTGCCGACCCACGTACCGCTCACCAACGACACAGAGCCGGTGGACTGAACCCGCACGACGGCATTATGCAGACGCTCGCCCATACGGTGGTAACCACTCACGCCCGTCAACGACACCGAACCACTCGCATTGAGACTCAGCATCGAATAGTAGTCCGACGAAGCAGGAAGAACCTGATTGGTAGGCGAATAGATACGGCGCGGACTGATGCGGTAGCCGTTGTAGTTGTTGGTCACATACCAGTCGTCCGCCAAGCGCACCTCCTGACCCGTATAGGCGCTCAGTTGAAAACTTGTCCACGACTCCTTGTCGGTAATCCGCAGCGTCGTTTCCGCTACTATATAAGGAGAAAAGAAAAAAAGAGTTAGCAGTACGACTGCCGTATTGTAAATCCGGTGCATCATCATTATAGTTCTTATGGTTGCACAAAAAGCAGGCAAATTTACGCAGTTTTTACGTAAAGGCAAAAAAAATATCACATTTTCTTGCTCCGGCGACAAGTTTGCAGTACTTTTGCGGCGATTCGGGGATATTCCGGTTTTGACAGCAAGTCGAATAGGTGCGTAAGCATGTCGGACACGAACACCGTCCGCCAACAGGGTTCAATCCAAAATTAACTGGCAACTACGAAGTAGCTCTCGCAGCTTGATCGAAGTATAGTAGATCGCTTTATCGGGGTACAAGGTATCTCGTCGAGACGTCCCGCCAAGCCGTTGTCTTGAGGCTTAAGGAGTTCGGGGCGCAGCAATATCAAGACTGGTCAGCGCAGGCTGTGATACGCTGATAAGATATTAGCAGATAAGGCAGCAACCGGCAGTTCGGGTCAAAGTCGCTGCACGAAAATTCAAGCCGAAATAAGCATGTAGAAAGCGTATTGATTCCTTGTTTGGACGCGGGTTCGACTCCCGCTATCTCCACTACACAAGACACCGTAAGGCACCTCCCGGCACGGTGTTTTTTAATTTTTTTATAGTCGTTCCTGTTCATTCGTCGTTCATTTCCCGTTCAATGCCTGTTCAAAAAGTCCCTTCAAAGCAGTATTCATCGGATACGAGGGCGCTTCAAATTTCTTTCAACAATATACTTTCAACTTTCAACTAAATACCGTACCTTTGCGCCCAAATAACAAGAAAAAACAAATCAGTATGCCTTACATCAAAATCAAGTCTTTCCCCAAAGACCCCAAAATCAAACAGCAAGTAGTGGATGCCATCAATGAGACTTTCCTCAAATACTGGGGATGTCCGCAGGAAGCTATCAGTATCTCAATGGAAGAAGTCGAGCCACAGCACTGGAACGAAGTCGAACAGAACGAAATACAGCCCAATGCCGACAAGATGTTCATCCTCAATGGCGTGAAGAAATACTGCAAATAATTCATCCTTATGAACAAATTCCTTTGTACCTTGTGTCTCGTGGTTTGTCCGCTGATGTGTATATGGGCAGACAACAGCCCCGGCTTCGGTAACCGCCGCTACACCGTCTCCGGAATGGCGGAGTACAGTTACAACACGACGTGGGGACACCATGCCAACTTCGACATACAAGGCTTGATGCCCGTCAATCCGCATTTTGAGATGGAGGCACGGGCACAGTTCTCTACCGCCAATGTGCATACAGGTGTCCTTCAGTTGCGCCCAAAATTCGAGTTGCCGGTGGGAGAGATGTTCGTGGAAACAGACATCTGCTACAAAGGCGTTGTCCGCAACAGATTGAGCGACATAACTGCCGCTCTCGCAGTCGGCTACCGGATGGATTACGTGTCCGTGACATTAGGAGTTTTCAGCCGTGTGCTCGACAATTGGGACCGCTCATGGTACACCAACGAGACTTATGTGGTGGAACCTTTTAATCTGCTTTACCGCCTTGAAGTCTTCTGCCGGCCGCAGGACAATCCGTGGAATCTGTCGTTTATGTTCAGCAATGCGGATGACTACCAGATGGAGCGGATGTGGCAGCCACTGTTCAGTGTCGGTGCATGGTACGACGTCACAGACAACTGGAGACTCAACTTCGCCGCACAATGCAAACCCACAGGTATGTTCCACCTCGATGCCACCTTCTATGGCGCCACTTTCCGCACAGGATTCAGTTACAGGTTTTAACTCTATTGTCCGTCTGTTTTAGCATAAAATCTACCCACGGTGAAAAAGAATTATCTCTATATCGCAGCCGCACTGCTGTTGAGTGCCTGCAGTGAAGACAGTACCCTCGACATAGCCGGAATGTTCTCACCGAACGGCGAAGTCGTCAATACGCGTTTTGAACAATCAATGGCATATAACCAAAGCCGAGACGTAATCAGTCTTGACATGGGAGCGGACGAGTATATGGTATATGTCTGCACCGACAGCCATATCACTCGCAAAAGTCATCAGAACCTCGACTATTTTATTGCTCAGTACAAAGCCGAAACGGCTCCGAAGGTTGCTGTCCATCTCGGCGATGTGATTGATGCGCAGAAGAACCTGCCTTGTGCCGACAGTATCCTCCATTTCGCAGGACAGACCATAGCCGACACAATCTTTGTAACACCGGGCAACCACGACATCTATTTCAAACAGTGGCAGGAGTTCCGGCAATTCTTCAAGACAGGCACCTATTGGTTTGAAACCCGCAACGGGGTCAAGAAACTGGACCTGTTCATCTGCCTTGACAGCGCGGAAGGTACTCTCGGTGACAAGCAAACCGAATGGCTTCGGAATCTCTTGGAAACCAAATCAAAAGAAGGTTACAGGCGGATGATTGTTTTCACCCACACCCATTTATGGAAACTCGACTCGTCCCAAGGACATACATCCAATATGGCTTTGGAAGAGACCTACGAAATCACCTCGCTCTTGGCACAATACAAGATTCCGTATGTCTGGAGCGGACACCAGCATGCCCGTCAGTCGGTCGTCTTCAAAGGCGTGAACTACCTTGTCCTCAATGCCACCAAAGATACGGAGAAAGGACAATCCTATATGACTGCCCGCATAGGCGATGACATTACCTATCAACATATCAACTACCCCGAACTATAAACACCCAAACCACACATACAAACCATGAAAAAAACATTTCTGACTATGGCACTTGCCGCAACTGTATTGGCTGCTTCGGCTGCCCCAAACCCGTTCTTCGACTACAAGAACTGGAAAACACCCCACGGTACTTATCCTTTCAATTCCATTCATGCCGAGCATTATATGCCCGCCTTCGAAGAGGCTATGAAACGCGGACTGAAAGAGATAGACGACATCGTCAATAACCCCGCAGCCCCCACCTTTGCCAACACCATCGAGGCATACGAGGCTTCGGGAGAGATGCTCTCTATCGTGGCAGGATGTTTCTACAACATGACCAACGCCGAAACCAACGACACACTGCAGCAGATTGAGATGGGACTCAGCCCCAAAATGTCCGAATACTCATCCGCTATCCGCCTCAACGAAGGACTCTTCCTGCGCATCAAAACAGTCTATGACCAACGCGGCAAACTCAAACTTAACAAGCAGCAAGCCAAACTGCTCGAAGACATCTACGAGAGCTTTGCCAACAACGGTGCCAACCTCAGCCCCGAAGACAAGCAGACCTATCGCGAACTGACCACACGTCTCAGCCAACTCACTCTCCAATTCGGACAGAACGTACTCAAAGCCACCAACGCTTGGTCGATGCTCCTTACCGACGAATCACTGCTTGCAGGACTGAACAACGACACCAAAGCCATTCTGCGACATAACGCAGAGCAAAAAGGCCTGGACGGATGGCTGCTTAACCTCAAACCGACCACCTACATTCCTGTTATGCAGGACCTTGACAACCGCGACATACGACGCGAACTATATATGGCAAGCCAGACCAAATGTATAGGCGGAGAATATGACAACACAGCTCTTATCGTTGAGATAGCCAATACCA
>CADAAF010000098.1 GCA_902785805.1 uncultured Bacteroidales bacterium
TTTGCAACGAACGGGTGAAACGATAGCACCTTCTTTCTTGAGGTCTGCAAAGGCTTTGTCCACCTCTTTGCGGTCTGCGTTCAAGGACTTGGCTACTTCACCTGCCGATACCGGCTTGCCTGCTGCACGCATGGCATTCAATACTTGCTCTTTCATAAGAATATAAAATTAGTTGTTAATAATATGCTTTGTTGAACTTGTCTTTGGATTGTTTGCAGCGCGGACATTTCCAGTCCTCGGGCAGATCCTCAAAGGCTACACCATCGTGCTCCGCCGGCTCAAAGACATAGCCGCAAATGGAGCAGATATAGTAAAATCCGTCTTTGCGGGACTTAACTGCTTGGATTTTCATACGTGTAGCGATTTAATATGTTATTACGGGTTGAGGGGCGTAAGAGGATACACCCAATTGACGATAAAGATATTGGCAGCAAGGATAATCAGGTTCATCAGCAAGCCTATCCGCAGGAAATCGCTAAACCTGTATCCTCCGGGACCATAGACAAGCATGTGGGTAGGCGAACCGATAGGTGTGGCAAAACTACTGCTAACCGCAATCATCAGTGCAATAAGGAACGGGAAAGGCTCGTAACCAAGTTTCTCCGCTATCGCCAGCATAATAACGGTGGAAATGAGAGTTCTGTAATCGATATTGGGTATCTCTTCCGACTCAAAGAAATGCAAATCGGAAGCCATCCTCTGAGAGTCTGTTTTCTGTTCGCTTGCACTCTCCAAGAGCAATGTATCGCCCGCCTTTAACACTACACTTCGTGGCGACTCTTCTATACGGCTCCCTCTACGGCTTACCGCCACCAATATGAGTTTATGTTCTTTCTCAAAGCCGTTCGTTCCCATAGTTGTACCTATGAGCGAACTTCCGAAAGTGATATAGGCAGTGCGCAAGTAGTGTTTCTCTTTGTTCACATCGTCATAATGGAACACATGGTGGTCGGCATTTACCAGTCCGTGTGTCTGTTCCAATTCCAACAGTTCGCCTATCTGTCCGGCATAGACAAGACGGTCTCCACCCATCAAAGGCTCATCGTCCGGCACGGGTGACAACACTTTCTCTCCATCGAAATGTCGCAACTCTACCAAACTGCCTCCACGTACAGTGTTCAATTTCAGTTCGCCTATAGTCATCCCTATATGCTGGTTGTCAGAAGGCACCAGCATCTCCACTGTATAGTCTCCCGTTGATGCGAAAGCTTCTTCGGGTGTCTTACGGTTGGGCAACAGACGACGCATAGCAATAATAGACAATACTCCGACAGCAAGGCAGAACAGTCCCGGTATGGTAGTGGCAAGGATATTCATTGCTTCGCCTGTTTTCTCCTCATACAAACCACTTATAATCAAGTTCGGTGGTGTACCAATCAAGGTACATACACCACCCATACCGGAAGCATAACTAAGCGGTATAAGCAGTTTGGAAGGCGATATACCTAACTTCTTCGACCACATCTTGACTATGTTCACAAACAATGCTACCACAGTAGTATTGCTCAAAAAGGAACTGAGTGCTGCTACCGGCAACATCAGACGCATAACCGCCTTTGTATATGTATTCGGAGTACCGAGAAGGTGTTTCACTATCCATTGAAGCACTCCCGTATGCATCAGTCCGGCAATGACCACAAACAACACGCCTACTACCGCTACCGAAGTAGAACTGATACCGGACAATGCTTCTTTGGCATCCAGAACACCTGTAACATACAGGATACCGACAGCCACTAAAAACACCACGTCTGAACGCAGTTTAGTGAACAGAAGGACGGTGAACATCGCCAATATGGTGATGATAGTAATCCACGCATCCACACCAAAACCCAAAAAATCAAATGTCTCCATTGTTACATTACTCTACTCTACACATTTGTTTTCTTTATCTTTTGAACCATTAGATTTCAATAAGAACAGTCGCTCCCTGAAACCCAAGCGATTTCAAGGAGTGACTATATAAACATTCTTGTTTGCTTACGGTATGCGGCGTAATCAGGTTTGTTGGCAAGTTGGCGTTTCTCCATAAGAGGAACAGATATTCCTACAAAGAGTGCCGTCATCGCTATTGCACCACCTATATATACATCGAAACCGTATATAGACGCATACATTATCCAAATACCCCACCAAAACTGAATCTCTCCGAAATAGTTGGGATGACGGCCGTGCTTCCATAGTCCAATGTTGCATACTTTACCCGGATGGGCAGCACGAAAATCATGGCTTTGTTTATCAGCAATAAGTTGAATAGTAGCCGACACAAGGCATACCATACAACCGACACACAATCCAACTATGCCAAGCGTTGAGAATTGATTGGAAACAGGTAATTCAAACAATTTCAAACCCGGTAACATTGCCGCAAATACCACTAACGTGGGCATCATATTAAGCCCGAAGAAGTTAATCAGATGGAACAGCAACGGATGCAGACTTCTATACTTAGTGTAGCGCCAGTCTTCGTAAGCAATGCCCTTGAATGTAATTACCCAATTACGCGTAAGCCGCCATCCCCAGTACCAAGATGCCACAAGCAACAAGATAACAGGAAGCGTCCATACGCCGGTATAAAACGCCCACAGAAGAAAAGCGACAGGCGGGAATACACTCCAGTAGGGGTCATATACGGACACGTTTTTATAGAGCAAGCCAAAAGCCCAGACAACAACAGTTGCCAATATATCCGCAAAAAGCAAAGCGATAACGGGACTAAAGGTTAGCGGGTAAGTGGTCAGCCAATTAAATATCAGCCAACCACCTACACCTGCAAGTACGTATATACCGACAATCAGTACTACACTACCCCACTTGGAACATGTTCTTTTATTCAGCGTAACGTTCGTATTCCTGATAATAGAGATTAAAGAGGTCGTTTCTACGGTAGCGGTTAAGGTTCTGTAAGACATAACCAAGGATACCGAGATTCTGATTGACCGTAGATTGAACGGTCTTCTTATTCTGCTTAGAGAGCGAGTCCGCCCAACGCAGATACTCTACACATGTTTGGGCAACGGCATCCATCACCGTGTCCGCCTTTGCCACATTATCCGTCTGTCCGTCCTTGTCGCCTATGGCATAGCGAATAGCAGCCATAGAAGCCGAAGTGTAGTCGCACGGGATATTGTAGGCAGGCAGCATCTTCTCGGCATAGTCAATAACCTCAATGGCTTTGTCTTTTTCTCCTTTCCGATAGAGTGCTTCAGAGAGTTCGAGGAACATCATACGGTGGGTATGACACATACGCATCAGGTTCTCGTCAATGTAGATACCGGGTTTTTCGATATTACCGAAACGGAACTTATGCATCATATTGTCATACATCACCTCCGTGTTCACCCTTGCCCTACCGTCTTCGCTTCTGGTAGGTGTAACACGATATGCCAAACCTGTCAGTTCGAAATAGGGACGCAAGCCGAGGTAATAGTCATCGCCAACCGTAACTGCAAAGTAGATGGGGCGTTCCCAGTTGTTCTGTTCAAGCATCTCCATGACCATCATTTCCGAGCGCGTGAATCGTCTCGCCTCTTTAATCATAATCTGTTCACCAGCGGGACCGTCAAAGAAGAGTTGCTTGGCAGGAATATAGTTCTCATTGTCCCGTTCGCGCAGTTTAGTTTTCGGGTCATCAGAACGCAAGAAACTGAAAGCGCGATCCACAGAGATAGGTTGTCCTATTTTATCTTCCACCCATACCACTTCGTTCGTACCGGGCATATAATCCTTGTACTCCCAAGTGATAGGCAGTCCTTTGCTCTTGTAGTAAGGACGTTTCATCTGGTCGATATACCAGTCTGTTTGCAGGTAAGAGAGATTGCAAACCCTCAGATCAGTACCCTCACCCTCCACTTCCTGGTTGTACCAAAGCGGGAAAGTGTCATTGTCGCCATTGGAGAAGATAATACCTTGCGTCTCGCAAGAGCGCAGGTAGTTAGCACCAAAGTCACGGCAAGTGTATCGGTCGCTACGGTCATGGTCGTCCCAGTTCTGCGAAGCCATCTGTGCAGGAACAAGAAGAGTAACAAGAACGGTCAGCGTTGCCACAAGAGTTCTTGTTTTCTCGTTTTTGGCATAACTTTCGAGTGCCTGGTACAAACCTATCACACCCAGTCCAATCCATATACAGAAGGCATAGAACGAACCTGCATAAGCATAGTCCCTTTCACGCGGCTGGTAAGGCGTTTGGTTAAGATAGACAACGATAGCCAGACCAGTGAGGAAGAACAGCAGGAAAGTAATGGTAAAGTTCATTGCGCCTTTCTGCTTTTGTTTCAGTTGCCATATTATACCTATTATACCTAACAGCAGCGGAAGCATATAATAGACGTTATGACCTTTGTTTTCCTTCAGTTCGGTAGGCAGTTCGTCCTGGTCGCCAAGCATAGCGTTATCAATAAACGAAATACCCGTCAGCCAGTTACCTTTATGCAGTTCGCCATATCCCTGCAAATCGTTCTGACGACCTGAGAAGTTCCACATGAAGTAACGCCAGTACATGTAATTGACCTGATAGCGGAAGAAGAAGCGAAGATTCTCTCCGAAAGTGGGACAGTACTCTGACTTCTTTTGTCCGCAGTAATCATACTTTACTTTCCGTCCCTTAATGTTCGCCCACTCTTTGTATGCCCGCACGTGATTAGCTTGTGAAGAGTACATACGCGGGAAAGGCATACAGAACTGGTCCATAAACTTATAGTTCATTTTGTAGCCAGTAATGGCGTAGTGGTCTTTCTCTCCCTCTTTCTTAGGTGCGGGTGCGTACTGGGCGTGTCCAGTCTTCTCAACAGGAATACACATATTACCTTCAATCCTCAGTTCGACGGGAGCGTTGTATGTCTGTCCGTATAAGAGAGGTCTGTCACCGTATTGCTCGCGGTTGAGGTAGTATTTGAGTGAGAATACGTTATCCGGCGAGTTCTGGTCCATCGGAGTATCGGCAGCCGAACGTATAACTATAGCAGCATAAGACGAGTAGCCGACCAGAATAACAGCCAACATAATCAGTGCCGTATTGCACCAACGCAGGAGCGAAGAGGGGTTCTTTTCGTCCTGTTTGTTCATCTTCGCATAGGTAAACCATATACCTGCAACCAACAAACAAAGGGTAAGGATGAGATAAACAAACAAGCCCGTATTGAATGCACAACCGAGAGTGTTCACAAAGAACAATTCAAACCAACCGGCAACGGTAGGTACCCCCGGAATGATACCATATAATATGGTAGCCAACACTGCTACAGATACAAGGAAAGCAATAGTGACACCTTTCCAAGAGAAATCGTAACGGCGGAAATAATATACAAGTACGATAGCAGGAATGGTAAGGAGGTTCAAGAGGTGCACACCGATGCTGAGTCCCATAAGGTACATAATGAGAATGAGCCACTTGTCGGAACCTTCTTCGTCGGCATGCTCGTCCCATTTGAGTATGAGCCAGAAAACGACGGCAGTGAAAAGAGACGACGAGGCATAAACTTCGCCTTCTACCGCCGAGAACCAGAATGTATCAGAGAACGTGTATGCCAACGCTCCTACTGCCCCAGCCCCAAGTACGGCAATAGCCTTGGCGAGCGTGTCCGTATCGACCAACTTGCGCGCCAATGCCGTAATAGTCCAAAAGAGGAAAAGTATGGTAAACGCAGAAGCCAATGCCGACAAAGCATTGACACACATAGCCACATGCGAAGCATCGGATGCGAAAAGGGAGAAGAAACGCCCCATAAGCATAAAGAAAGGTGCTCCTGGCGGGTGTCCGACATCAAGTTTGTAGGCACTGGAGATGAACTCACCGCAATCCCAAAACGAAGCGGTAGGTTCCATTGTAAGCAGATACGTGGCGGCTGCAACAGCAAAGACTATCCAGCCTCCTAACGTATTCCATAATTTGAAGTTTTTCATATTGTATTTATTCGACTTTTATTCTTGTCGTTTACGTGTCGTTTTCGACTCGTTTACGTGTCGTTGTCGTGTCGTTATCGATATCGCTACGGTACAACTCCCTACATGAAGGGGTATTACTGCCTACGTGACGGAGTGCGATTACCTATGTGACGAGACATTACTACCTATATGACGGGACATAATAACGAGCGTGCAAAATTACATCAACCTATCCAATTCGGAAATATCAGTGCGCATTTAGGGAGAAATTGTTGAATTTTTTCACATTTTCGGGTATTATTGAACAATTATGTTGTGAACATATATAAAATTGATTACTTTTGCGCGCTAATTGGGTATCCCTATCATCAGGTACTGCGAACAAAGACATAAAGAAAACAGAAGGAAGGGCATTGAGAGAATACAGGGAAGAGGGAGAGAGAATGTATGGCATACACGAAGGAAACAAATACTAAATTAAACATATACTATGCAAAAAATAGACTTGAGTAACCGAATCATTGCCGTAGTAGGCTTGGGCTATGTAGGATTGCCGCTGGCTATCGAGTACGGAAAGAAGTACCGCGTAATCGGTTTTGACGTGTACGAACCTCGCGTAACGGAGCTATTGGCAGGTCGCGACCATACGATGGAAGCCGACCTAAAAGGGCTGAAAACAGCACGCGACCTGTACGAGACAACGAAGAAGACAGGTCTGACGCTGACGAGCGACATGCACGAGTTAGAACAAGTGAATACGTATATCGTGACGGTTCCGACTCCTATTGACCGTTTCAATAATCCCGACCTTACTCCGCTGCTGAAAGCTTCCTCCACAATCGGCAAGACCCTCCGCAAAGGCGATATAGTCATCTACGAGAGCACCGTTTATCCGGGCTGCACGGAAGAGGACTGCGTGCCCGTATTGGAAAGAGAAAGCGGTCTGAAATTCAATACGGATTTCTTCTGCGGTTACAGCCCCGAACGTATCAATCCGGGCGACAAGGTAAATACCCTGACCAAAATCAAGAAGATTACCTCGGGTTCGACCCCCGAAGTGGCAGACATAGTGGATGCATTGTACAACTCCATCTTAGAGAACGGCACCCACCGCGCTCCCAACATGAAAGTGGCAGAAGCCGCGAAAGCCGTAGAAAACAGTCAGCGCGATGTCAATATCTCGTTTATGAACGAATTGGCACTGATATGCGACCGCGTAGGCATCGACACGAACGACGTAATAGAAGCCGCCGGCACGAAATGGAACTTCCTCAAATACCGTCCGGGATTAGTAGGCGGCCACTGCATATCCGTTGACCCGTACTACCTCGCCCACAAAGCCAAAGCATTAGGCTATGACCCGCAAGTGATTCTGTCAGGCCGCGCCGTGAACAACTCGATAGCCAAGTTCATTGCAGACAAAGTGCTCAAACTGATGATTCAGAAAGACCACAAGATAAAAGATGCCAATATACTGATGTTGGGCGTTACATTCAAAGAGAACTGCCCCGACTGCCGCAACACGAAAGTGGTGGACATAGCCAGCGAGCTGGAAGACTTCGGCTGCAAAGTGGATATCTACGACCCGTGGGCATCACCGGAAGTGGTGAAGAAAGAATACGGCAAAGAACTGATTGCTACTATTGACGATAAGAAGCAATACGCCGCCGTGATAGCATGCGTCAGTCACGACCAGTTCAAGACGTTTGATTTCAAGAAATACAAGGACCAAAACGCCGTTATCTACGATGTGAAGAACTTTGTGAACCGCTCGTTGGTGGACGGCAGACTATAAGCGTATGAAAAAGATAGCA
>CADAAF010000099.1 GCA_902785805.1 uncultured Bacteroidales bacterium
ACCTGCTCTTCGGGAGTCAGGCGCACCCACTTATGGAGGAAGGGACAGAAAGCATAATCCTTGCCGTTGCGCTGCGATGTGCGAAGCGAGGGAGTCATCTGTACTTAGCCTCCTCACAGTCGCCGAGCAGGGAGAGGTAACTCTCGTAACGGGACATGGCAATCTCCCCCCGAGCCACAGCCGGCACAACGGCACAAGCATTCTCGCCCGTGTGGAGGCAGTTGCTGTAACGACACTGCTGCCCGACACGGAAAATCTCACGGAAATAGTGGGAAATCTCCTCCTTCTCCATCGCCACCGAACCGAAACCTTTGATGCCGGGCGTGTCAATGATGTATCCGCCCTTGCCACCGACAGCAAGCGGGTACATCTCGGAGAACGTGGTGGTGTGCATACCCGAATCGTGAATAGCAGAGAGTTCCGCCGTTCGGGTAATCTGCCTGCCCGCGATGGTGTTGAGCAGGGTGGACTTGCCGACGCCCGAATTGCCGGAGAGGAGACTGACCTTGCCCGCAAAGAGCGGAAGGAGCCCGGCAGCATCCATAGTGGTGGCAGCAATAGCATAACAGGGATAGCCCAAAGACCCGTACAGTTCCTGCCAAGAGGCAAGGGTCTGCTTCTCGGAGTCGGTAAGTATATCCAGTTTGTTGAAAACCAGCACGGCAGGTACGCGGTACGCCTCCGCCGTAGCGAGGAAACGGTCGATGAAAGTGGTGGACGTGACAGGGTGCGCGACCGTGACCAAGAGCACCGCCTGGTCGATATTGGCAGCGAGTATATGCGTCTGCTTGCTGAGGTTGGTTGAACGGCGTATGATGTAGTTGCGGCGGTCCTCAATGTCGGTAATCCAGTTGGTGCCGTCGCTCTGCTGCTCCACCTGCACGTAATCGCCCACCGCGACCGGGTTGGTGGAACGTATGCCCCTTATGCGGAAATTGCCTTTCACATAAGCCGTTACCGGTGCTTCGCTATCCATAGGCTGCACGGTGTAACTATTGCCCGTAGTCTTGATAACCAATCCTCTCATATCGTTTAGAAAGCCTCTGTTACAGTGAGATAGAACGAATAACTCTCGCGTGCAGTCCAACTCTTATAGAGGTTGTTGCGCGCCAAATCCACCCTGACATTGATATTAGCCTTGTTGACCTTGAGCCTCAGCCCTATGCCATAGCCGACTTTGGGAGTGGTCCACCGCCAGTCGTCATAACAGTACACATCGCCAACGCCCGCAAAGACAGCCCCACTCAAGAGACTGAACACGGGAAAGCGCAACTCACCCTGCAAAGCCAACATCGCATCGTCACGGAACATACCCATCCGCACACCACGTATCAAGTCCTCACCCCCCAAGGTAGGCAGGAACTGGAAAGGACGATTGGCAGCCGTACCAACGGACCATTCGCTGCGGAACTGCCATGCAAAAAGCAGGTCTTTGTAGAGGGGGATGTAGTGCCTCAAGTCGGTAGATATCAATCCCATGCGGGACAAGTCCTGTGTGAAAGACTCGTAGTGGATACCCGACAGCTGGAAGAACACGCCGGTACGGGGATAGAAATGCGTGTCGCGCGTGTCGTAACGCACTACCCCACCCAACCCCAACAAGGAAGCCGTAGGCTGTACACCCTCCGCACGCTCGTAGAAATAGTGCAACTGCGGTCCCGCCGACCAACCCATGCCTATGGCACACAGACCACTGCCACGGACATAGCCGCGATAAGACGAATAAGACAAGGCAGGCTTAATCTCAAAGCGGTTGCCCCGCTCGAAAGTCTTGTCGGGATAATCGCGATAGCCGCCATCGTACTGAATGATCCACGTCCTCGTCCTGCCGACATAGACCGTACCCTTGCTATGAAGATACCACTGGCGGTTGAGACTGTAAGAGCCGTCGAGCTGTATGACGGAGGTCTCTTTCTGCCCTTCGCAACGGAAATAGCCCTGCAAGGCACCACCGAACGCCCAGTTGGTTTCGGGCGAGTAAGCAATCATCGGCACGCCAATGACGGGCAGGTCGATGGCACCGTCCATAACCCTGTCCAACCACGCCGAACCGCCTGCCACAACTGAATGGGCAAGGCAACAAAACAAGACAATGAACAAGCGGAAACGACTGACCATCAGACGGTCATTATCTCCTTCTCTTTCCTGGCATAGACTTCGTCCACCTGCTTGATGAACTTGTCGTGGAGTTTTTGCACTTCGCTTTCGGCATCTTTCTCGGCATCCTCCGGCAGACCTTCCTTAATCTGCTTCTTGAGCGTTTCGATAGCGTCGCGTCGTGCGTTGCGTATGCTCACTTTGGCGTTCTCCGCCTCGCCTTTGCACTGCTTGGCGAGTTCGCGGCGGCGTTCTTCGGTCAACGGAGGGATAATGAGACGGATAACCTCGCCGTTGTTGTTGGGCGCCAAGCCGATGCTGGCATTGATGATGGCACGCTCGATGGTGGAGAGCATCTTCTTCTCCCACGGCTGAATCTGAATGGTGCGGGCGTCAGGAGTGGTAACCGTTGCCACAGACGAGAGCGGACTCATCTGACCGTAGTAATCCACACGGATGGAGTCCAAGATACGTGTACTCGCCTTGCCGGCACGAATCTGCGCCAGCGTGTCGTCCAAATAAGCGACTGCAGACTCCATCTGCTCCGTAGCCTGCTGCTGAATTTGTTTGGGTTCTATCATAATCGGTGTGTTTAAGGGTATATGCTTATATAATAATGTGTCAGGGCTTGACCAGCGTACCTATCTTCTCGCCGTTCACCACGCGCCGGAGATTGCCCGGAGTGTCCATATCGAACACATAGATAGGCATCTTGTTCTCCATACACATCGTTATTGCCGTGAGGTCCATGACGTGCAGGCGGCGGCTGAGTACCTCGTCGTAGGTAATCTCGTCGAACTTGGTAGCCGTGGGGTCTTTCTCGGGGTCGGCGGTATAGACACCGTCCACACGTGTGCCTTTGAAGAGGATATCCGCCTCTATCTCAATGGCTTTGAGGGAAGAAGCCGTGTCGGTAGTGAAATAGGGATTGCCCGTACCCGCCGCACAGATGACCACGTTGCCTTCCTTGAGGAGACGGACGGCCTTGTCCTTGCTGTAATACTCGCCCACAGGCTCCATACGGACGTTGGTCAGTACCCTGACCTTCTGACCGATAGCCTCCAGAGCCGAAGAGAGAGCCAAGGAGTTGATGACCGTGGCAAGCATACCCATCTGGTCGCCCTTGACGCGGTCGAAACCTTTCTGCGCACCGCTCAAGCCCCGGAAGATATTCCCGCCTCCAATAACGATGCCCACCTCTATTCCCGTGTCCGCCAAGTCCTTGATCTGCACGGCGTACTGCTCAAGGCGTTCGCGGTCGATACCATAACCTTGCGAGCCCATCAAACTCTCGCCTGACAACTTCAGTAAAATGCGTCTGTACATAGTTAGTCCCATTTAAGATACCGCCGCAAATTTACGGCATTTTGCGCATCTGCCAAAATCTTTCTGCAAAATATCGCAACCTGTCAAAAAATTGCCTTACCTTTGCCCCGCTTTTCGCTCCGCATACGGACGAAGCCGAGAATATGATTAAGAGACTTATTACGATTGTTATTGCGATTGCCGCCATAGCCGCCTCGGGTTGGTCAGCCGCCAACGAGCAACCGCAAAGCCGCACCCTGCGCGACCTGAAGAACGAACTGCAAACCTCCTACGTCCAGATACCCCGCACACAGGAGTATTACGACGGAGTGTATGCCCGCCGCCAGGACGATACGCAACGCGCCATGAACACATTCAACACGCAATCCATCCTGCTCTATACCCAAGAGAGACACAGGACATTCAATATGGCATACGTGCTGAAACAAGTGACCTCCGACTACAAAGCCTTTCACGAAAGACAACACGCCTACGACCGCGATACCCGCTCACTGACCTATCAGATAGAACGTTACAGGCGGCTTACCGAATCACTGAGCGACATACCGACGGAGGATTCACTTAATATTGAGGACAAGGCCTACCGCGATTCGTGTATCTACTACGCGTCCGAACTGCTTCGAATGTACGAAGCCAACCGCGACAAGATACTAAGCGACAGCACGTACCATCAGACAGCCGCAGCACGACTGAAAACCAATTACGACTATGCCATAACACAATACCAAGAACTGAAGACGTATATCTTCCGCGAAGGACAATCCCCGTACCTGTATATAATTAAGCACTTCGGGGCGTTTTGGGACGATGTCAAAGCGGACATACGGGAGGAATACGACATAGCGGCATTGTCACAGACGGAAGATGAAGATATAAACCAAATAACGAATTTTGAAGAGATATCCGGCATCGGTGCCCATCTGTTCCTCATAGGCGTGTTTATCGCCATGCTGCTGTTCTTCACCTTTTTCTGGGGTGCCGCCTACCTGCTGGTATGGTTAGTCTTCCGCTTCGCCAAGATACACCACCTGCACCGCGAACAGTTGCCGCTGCTGTCCATTCTTATCGGTACGATATGCTATATATTGTTTTTCAGCAATATGTGGATAGACTATGAATACATCCAGATGGGTATAAGCAATATCAACACCTTCCTATGGTTGCTCATAGCCTTTGCCGGGTCTATTCTGCTTCGTGTCAAGCCGGAACAGATACGCCGTAGCGTACTGCTGTATCTGCCTCTGTTCGTAGTGGCTTTTGTCATTATAGTTGCCCGTAACACGTTTGTGCCTGACAGTCTGCTGGTGCTGATTGTGCCGCCGATGATGCTGCTCGTCAGCATAAGGCAGTTGGTATGCTGTATCTTTCTTCGCGGGAAAGCACCGTCGGAGGACAGCCGCTTGGGCTGGGTGTCGTTAGGTGTCTATGTGACGGTCTTTGCCTTCGCTTGGGCGGGCTACACGTTTGTAGGTCTGCTGATATTCATATTGTGGTATTTCCAATTGGCTATCCTGCTGACCGTTGTCTGCATATCGCAATTACTGAACCGATACAAAGTCCAGCGGCTGACCAAACGGGTAAGAGCGATGCGTATGCGTATCACCTACGTGTCGGGCGAAGAGCGCGAGAAACTGCTGTTCGGGGCAACGTGGTTCTATGATTTGATACGCGAAGTGGCCATCCCGATATTAGTAATTCTGTCGCTTCCTATCGGCATACGGTTGTCACTCAATATCTTCGACTTTGACGACCTGTTCGTACAATACTACAACCGTCCGTTTGTCAGTCTTACGGGTGAAGACGGCAGAGCGATGATGTGCATATCGGCACAAAGCATTGTCTTCCTGTTCAGTCTCTTCCTCGTCTTCCGATACCTGAACCGCGCCATTCATACCCTTTGGCAGTACGGCAGGTACAAGATGTACATGCTCAAAAACAACAGGACACGCATCCGCCCGAACGAGATTAACCTGTCGTTAGGCAACAGCATTATCTCGGTGGTGATTTGGATGATTTATCTGACAGTGTTCTTCGTGAAGTGGCAGATACCTACCGGCTCGCTCGGCTTGGTGGCAGGCGGTCTGTCTGCCGGTATAGGTTTGGCACTCAAAGATGTAATCAACAATTTCATCTACGGCCTCCAGCTTCTTGGCGGCAAGTTGCGTGTGGGCGACTGGATTGAGTGTGACGGAGTGCGCGGCAAAGTGACCTCCATTAACTACCAGTGCGTGCAAGTGGAGACGATAGACGGCACAGAAGTGTCCTTCCTCAACGCTTCACTGTTCGGCAACAACTTCAACAACCTGACCCGTAACAACTCATACGAGCTAATCGAACTGACCGTCGGCCTAACACAGGGCACAAACATTCAGCAAGTAAGAGAGACACTGGTGGATGCAATGCAAGAGTTGCGCACCAAAGACCGCTACGGACGCGAAGTAGTGGAACCCCAATACGGATTCAACGTGGTGGTAAACAATATGAATGACGGTTCAGTAACAATCGGCGTCAAACAATATGTACTCGTGGCAGAGATGGTTGACTATACCGACCGCGCCAGAGAGGTAATGTACAACGCACTGCGGAACGTAGGAATTACCATCGCGTCACCGCAGTGCGATATACATATTGTTTAGCAGCGGACTATTTAGTCAGTTGCTCGTCACGGATTTGCAATTGGACTGACCCTCCGCTGAGTATCTCTATCTCCACACGGCGGTTCATCTGCCGATGCTCGTCCGAGTCATTGGGCACAATGGGATCCAATTCACCGCGTCCGGCTGTTTCGATGCGCTCGGAAGCAATACCGCGTTTCACCATCTCCTTCTTGACGCTTTCTGAACGACCTCTCGACAAGCGCAGGTTGTAGTCGTCCTTGCCCACATCGTCCGTATGACCGATGATACGGATACGTATATCCGGATTGTCGTTCAACAGATTGTACAATTCCTGCAATGCGGCATCGGAAGTAGGCAGAATATCGGTCTTGTCGGTGGCGAAGAACATATTTTGCAGCACGAAACGCTTGACTTGAATGGGCTCCAAACGGATTATCTGCACTTCGCTTATTTGCGTGAAGTTGGCGCACGTGTCTCGATAACCTTCCGCCGTTACGCAGGCGTAGTACCTCTGACGGTCGTCCACAAGGGTAGAAAGTACCGTCTCTATGCTATCCACGCGTCCGCTGATAACGGTATCTCCTTTTTCCGTAAAGACGGTTACATGCGCTGTAACGGCTCTCTGCGTTTTGGCATCAATCACTTGCGAGCGCAACGGCTTCTGCGGATAAAGCGCAATCCGAATCGTGTCATCGCGGTCTTCGTGGTTAAAAGCAATCTGCTTGGAGGGGAAATAACCGTCCGCCTTTGCAGATACAAGGTACTTGCCCGGGGCATACGTTTTAGCCACACACCCTGCTATCTCGTCCGTTGTTCTGACTACAGTTTTTTTCTTCTTCTTGCCCTTGACTGCGGAACGCGTAGTTACGGTGGCACCTGTGACAGGCAGGTCGGTTACCTCGTCGCGCACATAGGTTACTATATACGGATTACTCTCTTTCTGAACGGCAGGCTTTTTGCCGGGCAACTCGAACATCAAGGCACATTTCAGCCCTACAATGAACGGAATGGTTCGAGCAGCAGCAAACTCGGCTGCATTGGAGGTGGACTGTAACTGCGAGACACTTGTCGCACCGTCAAAAGCAACAAGCGGCTCCGATGCTACAGGTTTATAATCGCTCACCCCCACGTTAGCGAAAGCCGACAACTGCCAATGGGCATAGTCTTTGAACGTCCGTTTGGGCGGTTGCTGATTACGCCCTTTTGCAGCCGGTTGCTGCACGGAAGGCTTAAAGAAATCGTAGCCGACTTCCAGTGCCACAAAAGGACAGAGCCGTTTGGCTAACGAGCCATTGCCGTTGACAAGGTCGGAGCCGAGAAGATGATGAGGCATCTGCGTATAGTCATCTATGCCGCGAGCGTCAAGAATCACCCTGTCCACATCACTCCGAACAGAATAGGAAGCCATTACAGGGTAACCTAACCGCACACCCGCAAGGACAAACAGATTCTGATACGAGCCTCCCGCCATCAGTGACAACGACACATCA
>CADAAF010000100.1 GCA_902785805.1 uncultured Bacteroidales bacterium
TGCGTATGCTCATTCAGCAGTGCAAACGCGAGAACATGCCGAAGGAGAACATCGACCGAGCCATCAAGAAAGCCACTGATAAGAGTGCCGAAGGCTATAAGGAGATTAACTACGAAGGCTACGGACCGCACGGCATAGCCATCTTCATTGAGACTGCTACCGACAACCACATGCGTACCGTTGCTAACATCCGCTCCTACTTCACCAAGCACGGTGGTAACCTCGGCACGCAAGGATGTCTCCAGTTCCTTTTCGACCGCAAAGCCTGCTTCACTATCACTCGAAAGGATGACGTGGACTTGGACGAACTGGAACTCGAACTCATTGACTTCGGGGTCGAAGAGTTAGGTGTGGACGAAGAAGAGAACACCATCGTTATCTACTCCGACTTCGACCAGTACAGCGGAATGCAGAAATACCTTGAGGATCACGGATTTGACATTCAGTCCTGCGAGTTTGTACGCATTCCTAACGACACCAAGACGCTCACCGACGAGCAGCGAGAGAGCGTGCAGAAACTCATTGACAAGATTGAAGAGGACGAAGACGTACAGAACGTTTTCACCAATATGGCTGATTAAAGATGACCACTCTTTTGAACTATTTTGACCTATCCGTTCAGCAGCAGTCTCAAATGGCTGCTGCTGAACGCTTATACCCCGAATGGAACGAGAAAATCAATCTCATCTCACGCAAGGACATCGCTTTCCTTGAGGAGCATCATCTGCTCCATTCGTTAGCCATTGCCAAGGTGCTCCGCTTTGCTCCCGATACGTCTGTTCTTGATGTCGGCACGGGCGGAGGTTTTCCGGGCATACCGCTTGCTATTCTTTTTCCTGATTGCCGCTTTACGCTCATTGACTCCATCGGCAAGAAGATTCGCGTGGCGGAGGATATTGCTCGGCAAATAGGGCTTACCAACGTCACCTGCATTCAGGAGCGCGCGGAAGACGAGAAACAGCAGTTTGACTTCGTAGTCAGCCGTGCCGTTATGCCTCTGCCCGATTTGGTCAAATTAGTGAGGAAGAATATCCATCACCACCATAAGAATGCCATGCCCAATGGGCTGATTGTGCTCAAGGGCGGGAACGTGGACGGCGAGATTCATCCTTTCCGCAAGACAGCTGAGGTAACCCCTGTCTGCCGATTCTTCCCGCAAGAATGGTTCAAAGAGAAATACGTCATTTACCTCCCCCTCTAACTATCAACTAACCAATGACAATCAAGACTTTCTACTTCAACCCCTACCGCGAATGTACCTACGTGGCGGATAACGGACAAGGGCAATGTTTCGTGGTCGATCCCGGTATGTACGGCGAGGGCGAGGAGCAGCGGATGGCGGACTATCTGCGCAAGAACAGCCTGCAGCCGGTGGCTCTTCTCATTACGCATGCACATCCCGACCATATCTGCGGACTGGATTTCTTCCGGCAGCACTACCCTTCCCTGCCCGTTTTCGGCACGAACTACGAGCACGGATTGCGCGAGTACTCGTTTGACAACAGCGGAAGCAACACCTCCGAAGACAATGTCTTTACTCGCAACAACCTGCCTTCGCCGCAAGTCATCCGCACTCCCGGACACAAGGAGGACAGCGTTTGTTTCTACTTCGAGCAGGACAAGATGCTCTTCACGGGCGACACCTTGTTTCAGGAATCGGTAGGCAGAACCGACTTGGAAGGGGGCGACACGGGGCTGCTTCTGCAATCTCTTCATCGCCTTATGGAACTGCCCGAAGATACAGTCGTTTATCCGGGGCACGCCTACCCTACCACTATCGCGCACGAGAAGGAGTACAACCCATATCTCTGAGGGAGTTGGCTTAATACAGTACCACCTCTTCTTTTTTGAACAGCCGTTTGATACCTCTGTATATAGCGGTAGCCAGCATGTGCCGTGCGTAGTCGTCGGAATAGACTTTGAGCCATTCGCTGCTGGCTATGCGGAGACGCAGTGTCTTGAGTTTGCGCCGCAATAAGGACATCTTGAGGTTCTTGTCTCGGTCGGCATAACGTGTCTTCATACGTTCGGCGGCTTCGTTCCGCAGGACGCCCTCGTCCATTATGCGCCTGAAGAACAGCTCCCCGTGTGTCTGTAGCCACTCTCTTTGGCGGCGGCTGGAGCCGGTGGGGCTTGCCGTGTCCAACCAATAGCCTGTCCACATGCGGGCGGGCAGGTTCATTTTCTCTACCATCACGTACCCAATCAGTTGCCACGGCTGCATCAGGTGCAGGGCTGTCAGGTTGCGTTTCATATAGGCGGCATATTGATTGCTTTCTGCGTTTTGCTGTTCGTAGGTCTTGCGTGCCAACAGATAGACATCGCATAGTTGTTTCATGCCCAAGCCCTCGTCCACAAAGTGGTTCCAGGCGTGGAGGAAGGTATAGAGCATATTGAACTTCCCTTCGGGTATAGGGATAAGTATGTCGGGTTCGCGCAGTGTCACGTGCTCCACTCTTTCCGGCAAGGTCGCTTCACGTTCGAGGGCGTAATATATCTTCTTGTCTTTGGGGTGTTCCATCTTCACGCTGACGCGGTGCATCTCCACGAGACCGTCTGGCAGCACGAAGTTATAGTGTTTCAGTTCTTCCCATTCCTCGTCGTGGTGGAGCGAGTTTGGGAATGCTTCTCGCAGTACACCGGCTGCCTGATGGTATTGGTCGGGACCCACATACACGTCCAAATCCCCCCAGGACCGCAGTTCGGGACGGGGATACAGCTCTGCCAATCCGAAGCCTTTCAGTAGCACTGGATGTATCCCGTGCTGCTGCAACGTGCCGAATGTGGTCTGAAGAAGGTCTTGCAACCGCGGCTGTTTCATCATTTGCATCGCGCAGGTGCTGCGCATCTCCATCCTTACCTCTTCCGGCATCACGTCTTTGCGGCTCAGCACTTCGTTGAACACTAAGGCGGCGGTCCCTTGCCTGTACGCTAAGGCGGTAAACGCTTGCCATTCTGCATCCGTGAACGAGTATGTGAATGTCTCTGACGACTGGCCCGTTACAGCATGCTGCAACAGGGTTAGAAAGGTTTGCTCTACGTGGGTCATACTATTGCGTTTGGTTATGATACGAAACATATTTTCACCCCTATCAGGATTAGGATGATGCCGCCTGCCAGTTCGGCATTAAAGGGCAGTTTGCCTACTGTATAGCCTGCCACATATCCTGTTAGGGAGAACAGCGAACTGGTCAATGCTATTATAGCTAATGACTTCCACAGCAACTCGGGCACGGGCACAAACAGCAGTCCCGACACGGCGGCGTCTATGCTGGTCGCCACTGCCAATAGGAGTATCTGTCCTATACCGAGACCCGCGTTTGGACTCTCTTCCTGACGGCTGTCTATTATCATCTTCGTTCCTATACCGCTTAGCAGCACCAATGCCACCCAACCTGCATACTTGCTGAAAAACGAGGCGGCTATTTGTCCCGCGTAATAGCCGATTAGAGGCATTCCACCCTGAAACACACCGAACACTACTATCATGAACACTATGATACGGGGCATACGGAACCGGTCACTGCGGAAGCGGATGCCTTCCACCACCGATACGGAGAAACTGTCCATCGCCAAGCCGACGGATAGAAGAATAATATCCCAAAGCGTCATGCGGTTAGTCTTTTATCGTTGTTACACACAATCTTTGTTTACGGACCGCAAAAGTACGGCAAAGATTGATATACTGCAATACTACTCCTGCAATAAATCGTAGTGTGGCTATTATTATCGGTTAATAATTATATCATTATATCGTCCTTCGATTTGAATTTATCTTGTGTTTTTTGAGCAATAAAATGCCTCAACCCTTGCACAATTCAGTTTATATTCGTACTTTTGCCCCGTTGTTTGATGACACGCGCCCCCTCATCACGCGGGAAAAAGCAGCACCGTGCAAGCAAGCAACATTATGATATTATTATGTTATTATTATGTTATTATTATGTTATTATTATGTTATTATTATGATTTTATTAAAACCTTATACAGACTATATACAGCTTTTATTATGTTCGTAAGCTAACCTCACCGAACCCTCACCGAACCCACACTGTAACCTCAGCGTAACAAAAGAATAACAATTTAACAGCTTAACAATTTAACAGCTTAACAATTTAACAGCTTAACAATTTAACAGCTTAACAATTTAACAGCTTAACAATTTAACAGCTTAACAATTTAACGATTTAACCAAAACTATATGGCTATTCTCAAACTCGAAGTACCTTTTGCCGAACTTCGCGGCACCCTCACAAGAAGAGGCGTCATCTCACGTAAGAAAATGTTCCGGGACGATAACGGACGAGTGGTTTTTGAAGGACAGCAGGAAGCCTATGCTGTCAGGCACCCGAGAGATTTCAAACGAAATCCGCCTAAAGGAGAGGAACTTGCACATCACAACAGATGGAGACAAGCTTGCAAACAGGCACACAACGAAATCAACGACCCGCAACGACGGGACTATTGGCTAAAACGCTTCTATGCACAAATACCGGGAGGACGAGGAGCAAAAGCTGACCCGCAGGCACCTATCGACCGCACAACGCACGCATATAAACGCTACGGAAGGTTCGATGCCTTTGTCCGCGCAATGATTTACCTTGACCTCAAACAAGCCGAACTTTCCGAATAAAAGAACTCTAACAACTCCCTATAATCTGCAAAACTGGTAAAAATGTTCCTTTTTGTCAGTTTTTGTTCCTTTTTGCCAGTCTTTTTCGCTTGCGTAATCAAATAGTCACCCGTATCTTTGCCGCGATTTTTGATAAATGAGTCAAAACCCACACTTGGTTTGAACACTCTTTTCACACATAATCTGATGACAGTAGGCGCGGCAGCGTATGTATGTATGTATGTATGTATGTATGTATGTATGTATGTATGTATGTATGTATGTATGGCGCGGCGATGGGCGCACAGGTTATAGAGGAACAAGCAGATAAACCGACTTAGCGGCTGATGTGTTGTGCATCGGTCGCTTTGTCGTTTATATAATGACAAACAATAATTAACTTTAATTAACATTATTAACAAAAAACAAAAAACATTATGAGAAAACTATTAACATTTCTCTTTGCCGCGCTCATGAGCGTGGGATTGAGTTGGGCTGATCCCACTATCTACTCCGGCTTTACGGTAACAGCCAGTTCAGGAGGACTTGAGAACCATGAAGCGGCTAAGTTGGTGGATGGTAAGTTTTCTGCCGGAACCGAAGGAACCGACTGGACCAAATGGAGTGCTGAAAAATCAATGAGAAGCAATCCGTCAGGTGGACCCGGTTTATTCTGGTGGGTGGACTTTGAATCGGATGAACCGATTGCTATTACCGGTTATATTCTGACCTCCAGTAACCAATTAGGACAGACCCCGACTACTTGGACTCTCGATGCCAAACTCAATGAAGGGGATAGTTGGACAACTATTACCGGGGTCTTAAACAATAATACCTTGGGTGCTAACACTTTGACGGATGTTTCCTTTGATCTGGACAATCCGGGTACATACCGGTATTTCCGCTTCTTAGTGTCCGATGTAGATGATCCTTGGGTTAATGGTATGCAGTTAAGCGAGTTACGCTTCACTGGTGCCGATGGTGGCGGTTCGACCCCCGAACCCGAACCGGAACCGTCAGACTATTCTATCGCTTTGGATGATGCTTCTATTGCCGACAAGGTAATACTTAGCGCAAACGAGTCGGAAGCAGGACAAACCGTTACCGTTGCTCCGGCAGAAGGCTATGAAATCACGAGTTTAACGGTGTCTTATCTGACAAACAACTACTCAGTTCGTGTAAAAGAAGAATTCTATGGAGATATAGAAGATGTAGACCCCCAAGTCGTAACCTTGCCTCGTGAATTTACCGTTTATCCACAAACGGGTGATGACGGCAGTTATACCTACAATGATATTAGTGGTGGAGATGATAAGGTTGAGTACGTAAGCGGAACAGACAATACGATAACATTCCGAGTTACCGGAGCATTTGACGGTATAGCAAGTATTGAGTATGAATATTATACGCAGGAATGCTATTGGGATGAGGAGCTTGGAGAGGATTTTTGCTGGGATCAAACATCAATTCAAGATATCCAAGTTGCTTGTTCTCAGATTGGAGGCAATGCGGCTGTATCGGAAAATGCAGGTGTTTACTCGTTTACCATGCCGGCAGGCAATGTGACCATCACGGCTATGGTTGAAGCCATTGCCGCTCCCGATTTCGCAGGTGAAGGTACGCAGGCTAATCCGTATCGAATTACATCGGCAGCGGACTGGAATACCTTTGCTACCCGCGTTAGTGAGGGTACTACCTATAGCGAAGTGTATTTTCAACTGACCAATGACATCGCTATCTCAACGATGGTAGGAACCGATATGGATCATGCCTTCAATGGCACGTTCGATGGCGACGGTCATACCATTACGGCAACGCTCAATAGCAGTGCTGCTTACTGCGCTCCGTTCGCCTTTACCTATGGCGCGACGATTAAGAATCTGCACACCACAGGTACCATCAACACTTCCAACTCCAATGCCGGCGGTGTCGTAGGACGCAACGGGACAGCCAGTCTCACGCTGACCAATGTAAGCTGTGACATGACGATTAACTCCACCAAGAGCGGAAACGCCTCCCACGGAGGTTTGATGGGCTATGCTATCAATGCAACTGTCTCTGGTTGCGCGTTTACTGGAAGACTCTTGGGTGAAAGCAGCAGTCGCTTCGGTGGTATGTTAGGATGGAAATCCAATACAGACAACAGTAGTGTTAATTTCACCGACTGCCTCTTCGCCCCGACGCAGGTGACGATGAGTGCTTCTAACTCGAAGACCTTTGCGGTGATTGGTGGCGCTGACGCTACCGTTAATCTTACCAATTGCTACTACACCCAAGATGTCAGTGCGGATCAAGGCAAGCAGATGCGTGCTATCAGCGCAGGCACAGGTGTCACCGTAACTAACGCAGGTGCGGCAACCGTTTATAACGTAAGCGGTATCACCGCTTACGGCACGGGTATTAAGTACAACGATGTCCTCTATGGCGGTAATGCAGATGCATTGAGCCTGACCCTCAGCGGCTCCGACTATGGATATACGGCTTCTACCGGTACGCTCAGCGGTGATGCGAACCCCTACACACTGACAATGGAGGATGCCGCTTGTGAGATACAGGCACAAGCCGCTCCCGAACCGCAAGGCGC
>CADAAF010000101.1 GCA_902785805.1 uncultured Bacteroidales bacterium
CCCAGCGATGGTACTTACCGCCGGTGGTAGTCAGGAGGCTGGCGGAATTTGCGTAACAGACTTCGCCAGACATGTCATCATCGCTCATGAAGCGAATCTGCTCATACGTATAAGGGATGCGGTAGTTTGCCACGATGATATCTGTTCGGAACCACTTGACAGGTTCAATGTGTATATCCACTTTCGCTTCCCATGAGGGTGTTACTTTGGATTTGCCGCGAAGGAGCATTCCGTCAAGTGTAGCGGAGAGAACGCCGCTGAGCCGCATCCATGAGAGCACGGGATAAGAGGCTTCCAGCGAGAGGGTGTTCTCCAGAAGACCAGAAGCAAAGGAGGATGAGTGCCATTGGTAGTCAGAGAGAGCAATGGGCGATGTCATGTTATAGCCTTGCCAGAAAGTAGAGTTGGTCCATTCCGTCTGCGAGGGATTGAAAGCAAGCATCGAGTTATAGGTATCCAAATGCAGATTAAGCCACGGTAGAATGGTATAACGGTAGTCCACCGCCCAATTTAGTTCATGCGTATGTCCATCGGGATACCAAGGCTCTAATGCCTCGCCGTCCACGTCCAGTGCGTTGCGGCGGAACTCCAACTGCCTGTGTTTATCCCGCCTAAGCCCATAAGTCAATCCGGTAGTTAGTAGTCCCTGACGGTCAAAATCCTTGTTGCCATAGAAGGAGAAAGAGTGGTTCACCTGATGGGAGGTTTCGTTCTCATTATAGCCGAACTCGCTGTATCCATCGGCTCGGAAACCCGCACGGAGGATGTAATGCACAGCGTCAAAAACAGCATTTCGGCATATCGGCAACTGACCATCCAACTGCACCTGACAATAGTCCGCATCGTATGTTCCGGCTATGCCGGAGTAGTCATAACGTAACTGGCGGCGCACACCGTAAGCAGCGTATATGTGCTGGGAATAAGATGTCCCGTTCGCAGTGATGCCATACACGACATCCGCTTTGCCGGCTCCTACCGTATGCCGGCGTGAATGAAGGGGGCGGTCGTCCTCAAGACGCTTGATTGCAGAGTTCCCTTCCTGTAATTCCTGTAACCACTTGGCCAAGCGACTATAACCGCCTACGTTGCCGCCTTGACCGGAGATGGTTACTTGGCGGGCAGGAAGGCCATCCGCTTGCCAGTACATTGCCCCCCGGTTGTAATCTATTGCCATCGAATGGGTAAACATATCCGGCAGGAAGAGAGCATCCCCAGGTTCTGTGCGGCTATCCACACGAAATTGGTTGAGGTAGTATTTATTCCATCGGTAGGAATTTCCGTTGAGGGAGACCAATAGCGGCTCCGGAGTGGCCCACTCGCCAGTGGTCTCCGACACATATACTGACACATCGCAGTTATTATCTAAATAATGCCGCAACTCGCCCCACTGATACCATTCCCTGAACCAGTTGCTACGAACTGTATCTACGCCGTTATTGACCGCAGCGAAGGAAAGAGAAAGGTGAAATGCGAAAATTGAGAGAACAACAAATTCTCTCCACCGATAGGTAGTATGTTTTCTTTTAGCCTTCATCTTTCCAATTTCATTTTTTGAGTACATTGAAACTATAGGCGAGGCCTACTCGCAGTTGATGGAAGGGATAATCCTTGATGCCGTATTGGTACTGTATGAAAGGTTCGAAGCCTTTAATTATACTTGTAGCGCGTAGTTTGATAACCATTGGTGCATCGCCATACCGTTCACAACCTACGGAACCGACCCATTCCGCGAGGAATGAGAAATACGGATGGGCGAGCTTGCCCTGCAAGCCGTACATTACTGCATCGTTTTGGCGGGCATTGGTTGTCTGCCAACAAAGGAAACCCACCGTCCCCGCAAAGCGGAGACTGATTTTCTCAAGAGGAATAGTCTGTCCCATCGTAAGGTCGAAGAAATATCCCGGGCTGTCGTAATGACGGGCACGACTGAACTGTTCTCCGCTGGCGGTCTTGATGCCCAAGCGCACGCTCATCTGAGGTATATACCGTGTGTTGCCGGAGTGAAACCATTCGTTGTGCAGAATCTGAATATCGGTTGTGAGATAGACATCTCCAGCGCCGCTTCCGGTGCCGTCCGTCTGTCTGTACCACTCATAAACCGGCATCCAGACTGTGAGGTTTGCCCATCTGGTAAACAGGGGCACTCTCATACGTGCAAATAAATTTATTGTACGGCTGTTATTGTAGCCCCAATAGCCGTCTGCTGCCATCTCTACACGAAGTTGATGGGAGGTCAGTCCGTCTGTCATCTCGGGAACAGGAAAAGCGTTCGGACCGAAAAAAGCCGGTGCCACACCCGTCGGTGTGAAGCCATAAGAGCAGATCGAGCAAACGAGCAAGCCTATTACAAGAGTATATTTACGCACGGAAAGTAATGACATAATTGAGAGTAAAGTTCCAAATCGTGACAATTCCTATCGCAATCAGTTTACTGAGGTAGAAATTGAGTTTCATACGCTCATGGAGAAGATAGATAATGAGGTTGTTGAGTCCCAGACCAATGACAGAGATAATAAGGAACGAGAGGTACTCGCGGGCAACCGAGTCGTTTTGGCTCTCAAATGTCCATAGCCTGTTCCAAATATAGTTATTGGTAGCGGCGGTAATGAAGCCCAGCGAGTTGCTGACGTACTTATTCCAGCGAAATTTCTCCTTGCAGAGCCATGTGACGGAAAAATCCACCACCATTCCGCTGACACCTACGACACCGAAGCGCACAAACCTCCAGAATATAGTCCAGAGCGCATTATTCATTGAGATCCTCCTCGTTTAGGCAGTCGGTAAAATACACTTTCCCTTTTCTCCGTACTTGTGCAGGTTTTCCTATCAGTTGTTGCTCCAGATGGAGAAGATCATACTGGGTGTATCTGTCTCCGGCGTTACGTACAAGAACCGCTTGATCGTCGAAGTAGAAGCGGTAAAGAGATGTGGCTTGGAAAGAACCATCAAAGACAATAGGTCTTCCCTCTGCTTCGTTGTGCAATTGTTCGCAGAACGCCTGTTTATGTGCCAAGCCGGTTTGCGCCGGTAATACATTGAGCATAAGCACGCCTCTCGCCACGACCACTAATCCCACGCAGACACCTAACGCGATACGGAGTCCGCGTTTGTCTAACAGAGGATCTTCCGTAAGGATCAAGATGGCAGGGATAGCCGTCACAATTGTCCAATGGGGTTCTACGTGACCACGTGCGGTCATCAGCAAGAAGAATACCTGAAAACCGATGATTGTAACGCCTAAAGTCCGCTTAAATATATCTCCGCTGCGTAATTGACGTGCGCCTATCCAAACCATCAACGCCCATACAATCGGGTTAAAGACAGCCCATTGGTTGGGAAGAAAATCCAGTGTATATAGCGGTTGGTAAGCAGTAGAGCGAGAGACAAGATGGTAAGTAAAGGAAGGAAAGTTATTTGTATATTGCCAGTACAGATGCGGAATCATCAGCAGTGCTGCCAATCCTACCGCCGCCCATGCTTTTCCGTCCCGTAGAAGCCTTAAATTGGCTATTACGGCAAAACCGATTACCAAAACCGCCATATATTTGCTGTACATCATTCCCGCCATACTCAGTCCAATGAGAATAGCCATTGACCATGATCTCTCACTCAAGTACCGGCGATAAGCGTAATAGAAGAGTGCGGCAAAGAAGAGTAGTGGTGCATCGGGCGTAGTCATAAACCCATATACGCAAAACATAGGGATAGAGGCTGCGAGCAAAAAGAATTTTGCTATTAGAGACGGCTGATTGGAAATATGTGACTGAGGAATGGATTTCCAGATTAAACAGACTGTTCCCATGTGCATTAAAACCGTCACAAGCCTAACACTCATATTTTTGAGTATCAAGCTTGTCCCGTGTATGATAGAAGCGCTCAAGGCTGTCATTAAACCGACCATAGGCGGGTGATCAAAGTAGCCCCAACTGAGGAACTGTCCATAAAGACGGTAGTATGCTTCGTCGGCATGGATTTCGCAAAACATTGCGCATAACAAATCCAATAGTCCCCAAAGCAAAATCAGTCTTGTGAATTGCTTATTTCTCATTGTTTTTTATCCGAAGATGTTCTTGAAGAAATTTTTCTTGTCTGCGCTGCCAGGAACGATGTTCGGACTCTTTTGAAGCTGGGCAATCAACTCTCTTTCGTTCTTATCCAAGTGCTCAGGGATATATACGCCCACGTTAATGAGCAGGTCTCCTGTGCCGTATTGTCGGGCATATTCGTCTATGACAGGCAGTCCCTTGCCCCGCATACGTAATACCTTGCCGGGTTGAGTTCCCGGAGTAATCGTTATTTTTACATCACCTTGCAGTGTGGGTATCTTCACTTGTCCGCCTAAGATGGCTGTCGGCATATCAAGCAGCAGGTTATAAACGAGGTCATTGCCTTCGCGCTGCAGGTCCTTGTGCTCCTCTTCTTCAACGAGTACGAGCAAGTCGCCCGGTACTCCACCGTGAGGAGCAGCATTGCCCTTTCCCTGAACAGGAATCTGCATACCACCCGTTACGCCCGCAGGGATATGAATGGTGATAATCTCCTCATCTCTGACCACACCTTCGCCGCCGCAGTATGTGCACTTGTTGCGAATCACTTTGCCTTCGCCATGACAAGTAGAACAAGCGTCTTGTACCTGCATCATACCGAAGATGCCGCGCTGGGTGTGAACCACACGTCCCGAACCTTTGCAAGTAGGACATGTCTCACCGTCATTTCCGTCCGCAGAACCCGAACCGTTACAATGCGAGCAGGGAACAAGTTTGCGAACCTTAATCTTCTTATCCACACCTGTGGCTATCTCCTCGAGGGTCAGTTTGACTTTCACGCGCAAATCGCTGCCGCGCTGAACACGCCGCCCGCCTCGGTTACCGCCGAAGAAAGAAGAGAAGTGACCTCCGTTAAAATCGAAACCGGCATCCGCAAACAAGTCGCCAAAACGCGAGAAGATATCCTCCATACTGAATCCGCCCGTAGAGAATCCTCCTTGTCCGCCCATTCCGGCAAAACCGAATTGGTCGTAACGTTGTCGTTTCTGCGGGTCGCTCAATACTTCGTAAGCTTCGGCAGCTTCCTTAAACTTTTCCTCCGCTTCCTTGTCACCCGGATTCTTGTCAGGATGGTATTGGATGGCCTTCTTACGATAAGCCTTCTTTATGTCATCAGGTGTGGCATTCTTATCCACACCCAATACTTCATAGTAATCTCTTTTCTCTGCCATAATCGTGTCCTCCGTTTATGCACCCACTACCACCTGGGCGAAACGGATTACCCTGTCGCCCATTTTGTAGCCTTTCTTTGTGCAGTCAATCACTTTGTCTTTCTTGTCCTCGCCTGCCGCAATCGTGGTGACAGCCTCGTGCACGTCGGTGTCGAATGTTGCGCCTTCTGTCTCAATGGCGTGCACGTCCTGCTCGTCAAGGAAGCGCACGAACTTCTGATAAATCAGTTTCACGCCTTCCCGCACGGCATTGATGTCCTCGGTTTTCTCCATCGCGTCCATCGCGCGCTCCAGGTCATCTACCACGGGCAGCAGGTCGCGGAAGATGTGCTCGCCTGCCGATTGCTGAAGGTCAGCTTTCTCCTTGTTCGTGCGGCGGCGGAAATTCTCAAACTCTGCCATCAGACGTAACTTGGTGTCTTCCAACGCCTCCACTTTTTCCTGCAGTTCCTTCAACTGCTTGGAGTTGTCCTGTTCGTTCTCTGCCTCGCTGTCGTTGGTTTCCTCTTGTGCGGCTTCCTCCTCGTTCTCTGCGACGGCTGCCTCTGCAGTCTGTCCGATGGGCTGCTGCGGCTCTTCTTCGTGCTTGTGTTTATTGTGTTTGCTCATAGTTTGTATGTTTTTTTGTATTTTTTACACTTTTTGTGCCAATCCGTTCGTTCTGCCATTTTGGCAGACTTTGCACAAAAAACACGCAAAGGTACGGCTTTCGGTGTATATAAGCAAAAAGAATTTGTCCATCGGCTTTCGAGTATCTCCATTCGGTCAATCTCCGCCTCTCATGACCGATTGAGGGTAAATCTAATACGTCAAAGATCACTTGCAGTTTGGGTGTGGGGAGCTGCATCCCATCCCGCCGTTCCGCAGCGCCATGTTGCGGCAAACGTCGTACATAGGTGACGGCACTCTGCTACACGAACAGAAACAGAAAAAAGAAAACATCCTGTACGATAGATGTCCTTTCCCGTCCTTATCCGCCTGTGCACAAGGCGGATAACACGTCTGACTGCCACTTGTAATACGCCTCACGGCGTGAGCCATTTCCACTGAAACGACATGCAAAGATAATACATTTTTGAGCGAAATGCAATACCTTCTTAAGAAAAGTAAACTTTTTTTGCGACTTTATTAGGAAAAAGGGCATAAAAAAGTTGTCCCATCTTAAGAAAAGTAAAGTTTTATCCTTATGGTTTAGAAGTTTAGGTGTTTAGGAGTTTATGTGTTGTTGAGTTGGTTTTTATAGTTGAGAGTTAATAGTTTATAGTTTATAGTTGAAAGTTGATAGTTGAGTGAAGTTGGAGAGTTGAAAGTTTATAGTTTCAAATTGCAAATTTAAGTATCCCCCTCCATATATAAGGCAAAAAAATGCCGAAATCTATCACCTGAAAGGCAAGTTTTTTTACTTTTTTTGCATTTTCTTTGTAAGAGGCTGATTTCATGTGGTGCTTTAGGCAAGGCATGATTGAGGCAATTGCTCTACAAAATCATTATCAGTATCGGAAGGGGAATGGGGCCGTCCATGTTATATTGAATATCGCTGCTATACGATGAGCGTCCGCGATACACGCGATTACCACTGATGTTCAAAATTATATCACTGCTATATGATGAGTCGCCTTTGTAGAGCGACTTACCATCCCACGTAAAGAGAATGTCGCTAAGATAAGACGAATTGCCCTTGAAGATATGTTTGCCATCCCACGTTAAGAGTATATCGCTGCTGTACGATGAGCGTCCGCGATACACGTGCTTGCCATCGAAGGTATAGAGAATATCGCTGGTGTACGATGAGTTGCCTTTGTAGAGCGACTTGCCGTCCCAGGTGTAGAGGATGTCGCTACTATAAGACGAGTTGCCCTTATAAAAACGAGTCTGTGCCATAACTACGGTACTTATTATCGTGAATAATATGATAAAAATCTTTCTCATTTGATTAATTC
>CADAAF010000102.1 GCA_902785805.1 uncultured Bacteroidales bacterium
GGTCTTAAATTTCTTATGGACAGCGGCGTAAGCACCGTCGTAATACATATCCGCACCGAGACCTATACGGAAGATACTATATGGCTGCCAATAGGCTGCGATGCTGAAGGAAGCGGCCGCAAACCAATCACGGTCTTTGTAATAGACACTGCGTGTACCCGCTCCGAAAGTGAAGTCTATACCCCACTTTTTGGTAACGCCGTCGTGCAGTTTGGAGGGAACATCCGTGTCGGGCTCATAGTAGTGGAAACCGCTCGTCTTGTACTTGGGAGTGTAGGCTATTCCTGCTTCTACATTAAACATATTGTAGCCGCCGTTGGGGGTCATCACACTGCCGTTGCTCAAGTGCTGCCAACCGCCCGAGAATGTGAAATCCCAACACTCCACCAACTTTACATCAATATACAGCCCGCCCGTCAAAAAGACGTTCGCTATACTGCCTATTGACTGGTTGGCTATGGGTATCTTTTTCCCGTCAACTGTTGTTTTGGTTATACTCTTCCACAACTCTTCGGGAGGCACCGTATTGGCGTAGGTCCGGTTGACGAAAGCCAATCCAAGTCCCGGACGCAAACCGAACGTCACGCGCTCACGACGCAACAGCGGTACACTCAAATACGTATGCGGAGCAAAGACCTGTCCGAGATATTGTTGCTGACCGAGGTCAAAAACAGAGAATGCCACACCAATGGAAGCGTTGTTCCACTGCTGCATACATTTCCACCTGCCGGTAGGAAGAAACTCCAATGCCACCGTTCCGCCGGTTATGACAGGTCGGTCAAACTTGAAGTCGCGCACTTTGTCGTCGCGGTTGAGAAAACCTACTGCACCTGCCATGCGGTAACGCAACTGGTACGAAGTGTCTGTCTTCTTTTTGGGATTGGACTTACGGTATAGTCGTGGCGTAGCAGAAGCGGATAGCGTAAACAGAATGAGCACCGGCAACAAGAGTAAACGTACTGCCATGGATACGCTCATAGTATGGAATCGGTATCTTGTCATTTTGATAAAAAGCGGTTTACTTTTTCTAAGATTTCCTGTTGTGCCTTCCGGAGGTCATCATTGACGATAACAATGTCAAAATTATCGCGTTGCATAAGTTCTTCTTCGGCTTTCAATATACGTTCTTTTATCTTTTCGGGAGCATCGGTTGCCCGTTGTATGAGCCTGCGTTCCAGTTCCTCCACGCTGGGCGGAGCAACAAAGACTGACAAAGCGCGCTCACCGAAAATACGTTTGAGGTTCATACCGCCCATCACGTCTATGTCGAATACGGCGTGATGACCGTTCTGCTCAATGCGCTGTATCTCCGATTTCAGTGTACCGTAATAAGTGCCCGAATAGACACTCTCGTACTCTATAAAAGCGTTGTCACGGATGCGTTGCTCAAACTCCTCATGCGAGATAAAGTAGTAGTCCACACCGTCTTGTTCTTTCCCGCGGGGAGGACGGGTGGTACACGAAACAGAGAACTCCAAGTCATTGCGCTGGGAGAGAAGGTAATGGACAAGCGTGGACTTGCCGCTGCCGGAAGGGGCTGAAAAAATAAGAATCATAAGACGTTGAGTACTTGTTCTTTTATTTGTTCGAGCAGGTCTTTCATTTTGACCACTATGATTTGCATCTCGCTATGGTTGGCTTTTGAGCCGAGCGTATTGATTTCGCGTCCCATTTCCTGTGCCACAAAGCCGAGTTTCTTACCTACCCCTTCGCTTTCAGCCGTTTCCATCGTCTCGCGGAAATAGCGCAGGTGGTTACGAAGCCGCACTTTCTCCTCGGTAATGTCCAATTTCTCAAGGTAATAAATCAGTTCGGCTTCCAATCGGTTCCTGTCAATCGCTTGTTGCGTTTGTTCGCTCAATAGTTCCAGTTGACTGCATAGTCGCTGGCGAATCTTGTCTATACGCACTTTCTCTAACGGTTCAACTTGGTTCAATAGGTGTTCAATACCGTCTAACTTGTCAGCAAACATCGTTTGTAACGCCCTACCCTCTTGTATTCGGAAAGCATTGAAAGCGTCAATTGCTTGCTTTACTGAACTTTGCAGCATACTCCATTCAGTATCGTCCATCGAAGTATCTGCAGCCTGCATTACATCGGGCATATGCAAAATAGCTGCGAAGAGCGGCTCTTCTGCTGCATCGAGTTCGCTCTGCAACGCTCGTAACTGACTGTAATAATAACGAAAAGCGTCCTTGTTGATGGCGGAAAATGAAGCGGTGGCAACAGCCGGATTATCCAAAGGCACGGTAGTGATGGTTACGTCCACTTTGCCGCGCTGAAGACACGAAGCAAGCTGGGTACGGATCTCCTGCTCACGCAAACGGAAGAACGGACTGATTTTGAGAGTCATGTCTAATTGCTTGGAATTGAGACTGCGTATCTCTACAATGGTTTTGTGGTCGGCATATATGTACTCCACTCTGCCGTACCCGGTCATACTCTGAATCATCGCGAAATATATCTTTATCGTTATCGCGGGCAAAGGTAGTACTTTTTCGGCATTTATCCGCCTTTTATGGGGAATTTTTCAATTTTAACGTACTTTTTCAAATTATATGTGTACCTTTGCGGCGTTCAATTATGGAAAAAGACAACGAAAAGAAACACCGTTATGATAGACATTCTCAAATTTACTATTCCCTCATTAGTTGTTCTGTTGAGCGTATGGATTGTGATGCGTTACCTGCTTCGGAGCGAAGAGGAAAGGCGGCTGTGGGAGATGAAAAAGAACACAGAGAAAGAGGTTACACCCATTCGGCTTCGTGCTTACGAACGGCTGGCTTTGCTGTTAGAACGCACAGAACCGGAACAACTGCTGTCCGACCTTAACCTCACACAAATGACCAAAGCAGAACTGGAACAACGGCTGCTGCTCAACGTCAGACGCGAATGGGAACACAATATGAGTCAGCAGATTTACGTGGGCGACGATGTATGGGCAAAAGTGATGAAAGCACGCGACGAAATAGCGTCTTTTATTCATACTATGGCACTGCAGATGCCGGCCGAGAGTACTACGCTTGACTACGCCAAAGTGCTGATGTCTGCCTATCGGCTGAACGGAACACCCCCTCATCAGATAGCGATGGAGGCTCTCAAAGACGAAGTGAGACAGATGTGGTAAAACCAAAGACGACAGGACGATGGGCATTCGGCGATGGCTTCTCATAGCGGGTCTCATAGCGGGCTGGATGTCTGCTTTTGCGGCAGACAAACCACGGCAGGTGGACAACCCGCTGCAGCCGTACAGCGACACGGCTGTATATCAAGGCTGTATGGTGAAGATTGATGCCTTTATGCCCGTCTATGAGGCAGTTCGCTCACGCGGTGCCTTACAGAGTTATGAAGCAGCAGTAAACGTACGCCTTATCAATAAGTTATATCCCGCTATAGAAGGTGGATATGCCTTTGGAAAAGCCATTCAAGACAGCATCACACAGCAAGTGAACGGAGGTTTTCTGCGCGCAGGATTAGACTTCAATCCCCTCAAGAAGAGTATTCATTCCCCGCATGCTCTGCTCATCGGTCTGCGCATTGGCGGGTCGTTTCAGCAGGTTTGTGACGCATGGGGCGAACTGGCTGCCGGATGCCAGGTGCAGATTGTGAGTGGTTTTTATATGGGCTGGACTTTCCGGATCAAACTGCTCTTCACCCACAGAGAAGCACCTGCCACGATGGCACCTATATATATTTCTGGATACGGCGACAGAAACAACCTGAACTGGGGACTTAACTACTATTTCGCTTGGCGGTTCTGACCATATATAAAAGCAAAAAAACGCTTAGTAAACAGCAATCTGAAAAATAATTGTAATGTAGGGGTTGCAATTAATAAAAAAGTCGTATCTTTGCTGCGTTTTTCAATTGAGGCTGTATGAAAATACTGGTCATTCTTACAGGCGGTACCATCACAATGGTTCGCAACGAAGCGACAGGGGCGTTACATCCTGCCGACACCGACACTTTCAGGGCGTTTGTTCCCGAGTTGTTCACCTCTCCTATTCAAATTGATATGTTGCCCTTTGAGCCGCTCATTGACTCTTCGGACGTGAGTATCGGACTATGGGCGAAGATTGCACGCACCATCGAGGCTAACTATTCCGCTTACGACGGTTTCGTGGTGCTACACGGAACAGACACCATGGCATACACAGCCAGTGCCTTATCGTTTATGTTGCGTCATTTGGCAAAACCTGTCATCTTTACCGGTAGCCAACTGCCTATTGGCGTGCTGCGCTCCGATGCTAAAGAGAACTTGATGACTGCCGTTGAGATAGCGGCGGAAAAAGACGAGCAGGGCAGATGCCGAGTACCCGAAGTGTGCATCTATTTCGGTTCGGCATTGTTGCGCGCCAACAGGACAACCAAAAAGAACGCCGAACATTTCTCTGCCTTTGAGAGCAGCAATTATCCGTCCTTGGCGAAAGCGGGCGTGCACATATTCTATCGAACCCAACTTATCCACTACGAACCTGCGGATGCCCGCTTGCAAGTCGTGACCGAATGTGACGACCGTGTTGCTGTCCTTCGCTTGTTCCCCAGTATCCGTCAGGATGTTGTACACTCTATTCTGTCCACTCCTTCGTTACGTGGTGTAGTCTTGCAGACCTATGGATCGGGCAATGCGCCGTCTTCCGAATGGCTCTACAACGAATTGGTGGCAGCCACTTCGCGCGGAGTGGTGGTTGTCAATAAAACACAATGCAGCACTGGTAGCGTGGAAATGGGACGCTACGATGCAAGTATCAATCTGCTTAAGGCGGGCGTACTTTCAGGATACGACATCACCACCGAAGCACTGCTAACCAAGATGATGGTTCTCTTCGGCAAATACGGAGACGATACAGACAAAGTGAAAGAACTGATGCAAGAGCCTTTAGCAGGAGAAATGTCAAAAGATGCATAACCAACTAACCAAAAACTAACTATATGAGAACACAAGAACCAAAAGCATTGTGGGAGAACTTCTATAGTCTCACACAGATTCCCCGCCCGTCGGGCAAGAAAGAAGCCATCGGTCAATTCCTCGCTAACTACGGAAGAAGTCTGGGATTGGAGACCATCGTGGACGAGATTGGTAACGTGATTATACGCAAGCCGGCAAGCCCCGGATATGAGAACCATCCCGGAGTTATTCTGCAAGGACACATGGATATGGTACCGCAGAAGAACGGCGACAAAGTGTTCGACTTTGAGAAAGACCCTATCTGCGCGTACGTGGAAGATAATAAGGAATGGGTAACAGCCGATGGCACGACCTTGGGTGCTGACAACGGTATAGGTGTAGCCACTGCTATGACCATTTTAGCCGACAAGTCAGTAGTTCATCCCCCGTTGGAGGCGTTCTTTACCGTAGATGAAGAGACGGGTATGTACGGCGCACAAGCCCTTCAAGGCGGTGTCCTGAAAGGCAGTACGCTCCTTAACCTTGACTCGGAAACGGAAGGCGAACTCTATATCGGTTGCGCTGGAGGAGTGGACACTACGGCACGCTTCGACTTCGAACCTGTGGCCACCGAAGAGGGGGACATTGCTCTCAAAGTGTGCATCAAAGGACTGAAAGGCGGACACTCGGGCTGCGATATACACCTGCAACGGGCCAATGCCAACAAACTCCTGTTCCGCTTCCTCAAAGACGCCGTTGCCAACCACGAGGCACGCTTGGCAAGTGTTGAGGGAGGTTCGCTGCGCAACGCTATCCCGCGTGAAGCAGAGGCGGTTATCACCATTCCAAAAGATGGTAAGGACGAGGTATTGCAACTGGTACAGGACTACGAAGACCTCTTCATTACCGAATACAATGGCGTAGAAGACAACCTCCAATTCACTGCAGCTGAAGTGGCATGCCCCAAAGAGGAAATGCCTGAAGATGTACAGGACTTCCTCATACATGCCATCACTATTTGCCCGCACGGTGTATTCCGTATGATTCCCGAAATGCCCGATGTAGTGGAGACCAGTAACAACCTGAGCACCATTACGATGGAAGGCAACTGTGTCAAAGTGCTGTGCCTGACCCGTTCGTCTGTTGAATCGCGCAAGGAAGAGCTCAAACAGATTATTGACTCCACCTTCAATCTGGCAGGGGCAACCGTTGAGTTCTCAGGGTCGTATCCGGGTTGGAAACCCAATGTTAAGAGCCGTATCCTGCATGTGATGAAGGACATCTACGAGAAAGAGTTCCATCAGGAGCCCAAAGTGATTACCATTCATGCGGGACTGGAATGTGGCATTATCGGAAGAAACTATCCGGGTATGGATATGATTTCGTTCGGTCCTACTATTGAACACCCCCACTCTCCTGACGAGCGCGTCAATATCAAGACCGTGCAGAAGTTCTACAACTACGTTCTCGCAGTGCTCAAAGCCCTGTAACCGGCACCGGCTGTAGTTTTCCCTGTGCTGATTCAGTACTCCCTACTCTACTGATTCGCTTGAGCAGAACACGTTGCAAGAACAGAACGCGAACCTACCCCTTCCACAGAAGAAGAACACATTCCTTCCACAGAAGAAGAACCTACTCTTTCTACAGAAGGCGAACCTACTCCTTTATAACCAATCCCAAACCCAATCAAACGGTTTGGGATTGATTTTTTATCCGACTTGACGACATTCTCAATGAACACCCCTTTATTGCTGCTCGTTTGCGGCTACAATCAGTATGAGATTACTATAGGGATACTATAGAGATACTATAAGGATAGTATAGGGATACTATATGGATACTATAAGGATAATATAAGGATAATATAAGGATAATATAAGGATAAAATATAGGGATAATATAGGGATAGTATAAGGATAATATAGGGATAGTATAGGGATAGTATAAGGATAATATAGGGATAGTATAGGGATGATATAGAGATAAGATAGGGATAATATAGGGATAGTATAGGGATAGTATAGGGATAATATAGGGATAATATAGGGATGATATAGGGATGATATAGGGATGATATAGGGATGATATAGGAACTAACATAAGAATAGTATTCTTACTATCCGATATAACTCAAATTACTATCATATAGTAGTCTGTGTTTTATAAATTAACGAGCATACTTCCTAAATTTTGAAGCGCCCTCGTACCCGATGAATACTGCCATTAAGGGACCTTTTGAACAGCATTTTTTCTGCCCTATGTATCAGAGCTGACAAAACCTTGACCAAACATTAACCAAACCTTGACTAAACATTGATAAAACATTGACCAAACCTGTGGCTAAACCTAAAAAAGGTTGACTCCATTCCCGAAAGAGTTGATTTTAATCAGGAAGCAAGTAAAGGCATTTATTCGCGTAAACGCAGGCAAGTAAGCTTATAAATAGTCCACGAATTAGTATAAACACAA
>CADAAF010000103.1 GCA_902785805.1 uncultured Bacteroidales bacterium
TCGCCCCGGTCGAATTCTCCCGTCAAGCCTTTTCGCTCTGTTGCGGGAGTAGGTTGCTGGAAGCAGTTCATCGTTGCCAAAGGCGTAGTACCTGTCTTGCCGCCGGTGTAGTACCATTCGGGCAATTGTGTCGGCGTGTCCACGATCTCCTCATTTTTTGCCTTGCAAGAGGTCATACCCGCCAGCACAAGAGCCGTCAGACTGATGATAATCGTTTGCTTGTTCATAGTTTGTGTTCGTTAGGATTATTCTTCTTCTTCTATCTCGTATGCAGTACCTGTCAGAGCTTTGTGAACGGCATTCAGCGCGTTCACGAGGTCTGTGCCCACTACGGTTACGGCTTTCTGTGCGGCTTCGCCTTGGGCGTTCTCGTAGAAGGGTTCGGGGATAGCCTCAATGGCTTTGTACGAGTTGTCAATAGCTTCGCGCAGGTTTTCAGTCACTTTCTTATCCACTTGGGCGATATATTCCATCAGGTTGGCATCACCGTTCTTGGCACCGTAGCAAGCGTAGTCAATGGAGACGATGTTGTCTCGGAAGTCGCGGATGGAGTGGAGCGAGTAGGGCGACTCGATATAGTTACGGTCGGCGGCGTTGTCAGCTGAAGCGAAGCATGCAGTACCAATCTTGATGTTTCCCACCTCGTTGGCTATGTCGATGCAGCCTTCTACGAGTTGTGCTGCTGCGCCTTCGTAGGTCACAAAGGTGCGTCCTTCTCCCGGTTTGGTCATATAGTCTCCGAAGCCGTTGGTAGAATAGCGGGCGGCTGCGGTGTTCAATCCTGCCGATTTGAGCAGTTCCTGCTTGGCGGACGTGATATTCGACATACCTCTCCAGCATGCTTCCAGCAGAATGGCCTGGTTGCGCAAGTCGTTTGCCACCACTGCCATAAACGTCCATTGTTGTACCGTGAAGTCGTTCAGTTTATGTGCCTTGCCGTTCTCAAAGAGTACGTATTCCAGAGCGTGGAAGCCTAACAGACCATATTCTTCTTCGTCCAATGTGGCGTTGGTCTCAAGTGCGTGAGCGTAGGTTTCCATAGCGGCGTTATCGGCTATCACATCGTCGAAACCTGTCTTGTCGAAGGGCCAGCTGTCAATATGCGGGTCAATACCCTCGTAGTCGGCGGGACCGTACAGCCATGCTTCCGAGCGTTCCCAATACATACGGGATGTTGTCCAGTGATTGCAAGCCTCTTCTATCAACTTAGTGTCTTCAGAAGAAGGATTCTCGGTAGCTGCTGCTAAAATCTTTCCCATATCCACGGCTAAATCGATAGCCGCATCTGCCATACCTTCATACACAGGGATAACGGCGTGATGCACGTAAGGGGTCATTACTTTTAGAATAGCCTGCTCTTTCTTTGAGGCCTCATCCACTTCGGTTGGTGTGCTCTTTTTTTCGCAGCCCACCAGTGCTACACCCATTAAGGCGATTAGCGTCAAGTTCAGTGCTTTCTTCATTTTGGTAAAGTTATTATTTGTTAATTGTTAATTGTCAATTGTCACGGTCTGAACATTCCTGCGAACACTATTCCCACAGCCACCATCGGCTCGTCGTTGTACGTGATGTTCGAGCCTTTCTTGAGAATGGCGTAGGCGTATTCGGCTTTGACACCCACTTGGGGAATGGGGTAGTAGTTCAGTCCTGCCGCCATACGGTGTCGTCCGCACCAAGCGTTCACGGTTGTCGGGTTGCCGTTGTAGCGGAACATTGAGTCGTAGTACTCATAGCGGGCAAATACGTAGAATTTCTGCTTTTGGTTACGCAGACGCTCGTTCAACGCGAAGAAGTCGTAACCCACCTCTACACCGCCAGCCAAAGCGTCGGATGCCACGCGCGTCTTGTTAGACACCTGACTGGTGCTGTTGTACTTGGTTATCAGTTGTGCATCGCCCAAATGTCCGTAGGTGAACTGACCGCGAACCACTACGTTGTAGTCGCTGTAACGGAAATCCACCGAACCGATGGATACTAATCCTGTTACGCCTTTGTATAACTCACCGTTCACGTTGTCACTTAGTGAGTTGCGGAAACTTGAACCGCAGTAGCCCGACAATCCGAGACGCAAACCTTGAACACCTCTATATTCCAATCGTGCGGCACCGGCATAGACGTTCGCCAACTTGAACTCATACGGACTGCCCGCACCCGTCTTTATCCAGTTCTTGCGGCTGAAGCGGTCGGAGTCCAAGCCCGGAAGGAACATCGCCTGATAGTGCAGACCGAACTTGGTCTTGCCCATAAAAGTCAGTGCCACCTCGTGCCATGTGGAAGGCAGGATGGTGTATTCGCCTTCGGGACGATAGACACCGAAATACTCGTTGGACTCGTGGTGAGCGTTCAGACCGCCCACGGGTATAACCTGCATACCTGCACGGATAACGGCGTAGTCATTGAAACGCTTCTCTATCCAGAACTGCTCCAAGGCGACTTCGCCGCCGCGCTCCACTTCCGTTTCCACTTCGCTTCCGCCTTCCTGCTCCTCTATCTCTTTCGCTGCCTCCACGCCGCCGTGTTCAAACTCTATCTCCGTGTTGAACGACCAGCCGCGACCAAAATCGTAACCAAGATTGATGACGAAATGCGGGAGGTCAAACTCGCCGTAACTGTCGTTTTTGTATTTTTCGGGAGTGATGTAGCGCACGTACTTGTTGGAGTAGAAACACCGTTTGGCAGTTATCTCTCCGTAGCCGCCTATGCGCAGACGGTTGTGTATCCAGCCGGGTACCTCATTATTTTTAGGTATATCTTGCTTTTGGTCAGCGACTGCCTGTGCCTGCTCCAAAGCTTCTACCCGTTGTTGCAACGACTGCCATTCTTCACGGCTCACACGTATGGAGTCAGAACTTGCAAACGTCTGATTCGTAACGAATAATAGTATAAGCAACAGCCCTGTTCCAGCCAGTATTCTTTTCATAACTCGTGTTCTTTAAATGTTGTGCAAAGATACTTCTATTCTAATTTGCTCTAAATACCCACTTTTTGTCAAAATAGGAGCGTATTGGTTTATGGGTTCATGGGTTTAGGAGTTTAGGAGTTTAGGTGTTTATTAGTTGTTTAGTTGTTTAGTTGTTTAGTTGGTTTATGTGTGTTTAGGTGTTTAGGAGTTTAGGAGTTTATTGGTTGTTTAGTTGGTTTATGTGTGTTTAGGTGTTTAGGTGTTTAGGAGTTTATTAGTTGTTTAGTTGGTTTATGTGTGTTTAGGTGTTTAGGTGTTTAGATGTTTAGGTGTTTATTAGTTGTTTATTTGGTTTATGTGTGTTTAGGTGTTTAAGTTTCAAGTTGCAAATTTTTGTTCTGCCACGGCGGAATAATATACTCCTCCATATATGAGGCAAAAAAGTGCCGAAATCTATCACCTTAAAAGCAAGTTTTTTTCACTTTTTGTGCATTTTCTTTGTAAGCGGCTATGAATGAAAGGTGTCTTATTGGTTTAGGAGTTTAGGTGTTTATGAGTTTATAGGTGGTTGAGTTGGCTTATGGTTTATTGGTTTATGGTTTCAAATCCGTCCATTAGGTCGCAGCCAATACGTCAAAGATCACTTGCAGTTTGTGTGCGGTTGGTCTGCTTCCGCCTCGCGGACACTATCCTCGTACATGTACCAAAACTGCGTTTTAGTAGGGGTACTCGGATGTGCTCCGCTCTTCCCAAAAATTAAAATTTTCGGGAGCCCTATTCATTTGCCGCGCAATGTTGCGGCAAGCGTCGTACACTGGTGATGGCGCTCTGCTACTCGAACAGAAACAGAAAAAAGAAAACATCCTGTACGATAGATGTCCTTTCCCGTCCTTATCCGCCTGTGCACAAGGCGGATAATACATCTGACTGCCACTTGTAATACGCCTCACGGCGTGAAGTCATTTCCACTGAAATGACGTGCAAAGATAATACATTTTCGGGCAAAATGCAAGTTTTTTCTTAAGTTTTTTTATTTCAAATTTCAAATTTCAAGTTTCAAGTTTCAAGTTGCAAATTTTACAGGCGGCTCTGGAGAGCCGTGTTCAAATATAATTTGAACGCAATGGACAAAACAGCATGGACTTTTTTTCCGGACAGCTCCCGTGGAACTGGAATTTTGTGCAAAGGTACGATACATAGGAAGGGCGGGTTGGGGAATAGCGGGACTTCGAGGGAAATAAAGACAAATACAGGTAAATGGTTGCCGGTATGTGATAGGGGGGCTTTATTGGACAACAATTATCCACAATTGAACAACAATTTTTTTCTCTACTCTCTTTTTATTGGACAACAATTATCGACAATTGAACAACAATTTTTTTTCTCTACTCTCTTTTTATTGGACAACAATTATCGACAACTGACCAGTTGTAGTCATAATCATTGTCGTTCAGATGCAGTGAAAAGCAAAATATATTTGCACTTTTTAATAGAAACCCTTGCACAATCCAATGTAAAGCAGTACTTTTGCAGCGAAAACAAGAAATTCTCCTGTTTAGGATAATCCTATTCGGGATAAAATTATGTAATTAACGAATAAAACAGTGTAAACAAGAATATTATGGATAATCCGTTTGTTACAAAAGGATATGCAGGTCCTGAGTATTTCTGCGACAGGGTATCGGAGACGGAACAACTTGTTGATTTGACATAACCGGCAAGACTTTTATCAAGAAGTATCGGTTACAAACCGTGAGTGTTGTCAATGCTGCCATTCGCGGCTTATTGGAAAAAGATCTGGTAACAGAAGACAAGGGGACATACACTGTCTATGATCCGTTTTTTGCGTATTGGCTGCAACGCCGGTAGTGTTTTTTCTCTTCAATATGTACACAACATCGAAAGGCACTTCTTTGCGGAGTGCCTTTCGTATGTGGTGTTGGCGGGGGGGGCCGTGTTCAAATACTATTTGAACTTTATAAAAACACTCGCCGTAATGGGAGGAGAGAAAAAACGACGTCAAGGGGATCAAGGAACGCCGCGCTGACGCACGGCGCACGTGACAAAGAAAAACACATACCGACAAGGATGCCGGTATGTGATTGCGGGGTGATTGGACAACAATTATCGACAATTGGACAACAATTTTTGGTTCTCTACTCCCTTTTTGGGGTCAACAATTAGCGACAATTTGCCAACAATTTTTTCTCTTGCTTTTCCTTATTTAGTCGAGACGGTGACCTTGTTTTAATCTATGCGCTGGCCTTGGGCGGTGTAGGTGATGCCGTTGCGGTCGATGTAAAGGATGCCGTTCTCTATGTACTTGCGGGCGGGGGTGGCATTGTTCTGCAACTGACCGTTATCCATTCTTCCCTGTTCATCGCCTGTTACCTCTAACTCGGTTACCGATTCGCCATCGGCGATGATGCGGACACGGGAGGCGTTAACGGGAATGTCGCTGCGGAAGAAACCACGGTAGGCACGGATGGATGTGCCGGTGGTGGTGTTCGGGTAATAGAGTTGGTTGTCCTTCAAGCCGAGGTAGGTGTTGCCGGTGGTGGTGCCCTGCAAGATGCCTGTGCGGAGCGTGCCTACCAAGAAGAGGTTGCCGCGATTCGTGCCGTCGTTGTAGCCTGTCAGGGCGGTTATGTCGCCGTTGTCGGAGTCGGTGTTGATAGTTACGTTCGGGAAGACGAAAGAGGTCTTGGCAGCCAGTTTGGCGTTGGGGTTGACTATATAGCCTTTGCCCGCTTCGATGGACTGGGCAGGAACGAAGAACACCTGTATGGTCTCGTCATCCAACTGCTGCGCATAACGGAATGCGAAGACGCGGTTGTATAAGCCGAGGGACATCATCATCGCCTTGTTCACATTGAACGGCAGACAGAGGGTAGCCCACTTGCCTTGTGTGAACTGACGGTTGAGAGTGGCGGTAGTAACCGTGCGTCCGTTGTAGTCTTGTGCGAACTGCGTGTAGTAGTCGGAAGACTCGTTCTCTTGGAGGGTGATGTTGCGATAGCGTACACGGAGCGTGAATGTCACGATTGAGTCGCAGCCGTCAGAGGCTTGCAGTGTCTTTGTTTCCGTTCCTGCTGTAGTGAAAGAGATGCCTTCCCACGTGTAGGGCAGTTGGTCTTCCCATACGGTGATGCCGTCGGTGGTTTCGATAGTGCCGCATTGTAATACTGGTTCAAAGACTGCGGTGTAAGTGGCATTACCTGTCACAGTTACTATCTCTTTGTCCCAACCTGCGAAGGTGTAAGTGTATTGCGCATCAGCGGGTTTGGTCGGTTCGGTGCCGTTGTATTCAGGCATAGCGTCGCACGGCACGTCCTCGTCTATTTCCAGTACTGTTCCGTCTTCGTTCTTCCAGACGATGGTTGCTCCCGTTCCGGGAATGGCTTTTATGAAGAAGTCTTTCCACTGGTTAGCCTTTTTGTAAGCAGAGACACTGCAAGCGGGAACGTACAAGGGGATGGACTTGTTCACATGCATAAATACATAATCCTCCAGAGCAGGCGGTACAATAGCCAGAGAAGTGATTGATTTCAGTCCTGTGCAACCCGAGAAAGCCGATTGTCCTATCTTTGTCACACTTGCGGGAATGGTTACCGAAGTCAGTCCTGTGAGGTCGTAGCATAGTGTAGCAGGGATGTACTCAACATTCTCTCCGAACGTGACAGACTTTATATTAGCGAGTTGATAGAAAGGCGGCGAGTATGCTTCTTCGTTGTTGTAGATGTACGTATGTATGGCACAGTTGTGTGCGTCCCATTGTACATCGGCAAGCGAAGTACACATCTGGAATGTACCACCGCATCCCATATCTGCGACTGTTTCGGGGATAGTGACAGACGTAAGTGAAGTGCATCCTTTGAAAGCGCGGTAACCGATAGCGGTTACGCTTTCGGGAATGTCAATCACTTTGAGTGCGGCACACTCGCAGAAAGCGGAGTCGCCTATGAGTGTTACACCGTCAGGTATATGGAGTTCGGTGAGTGCGTTGCACCGGTAGAAAGCGAATCGTCCGACGGTGGTCAGTCCTTCGGGTAATGTGAGCGTGGTTATACTTTCACGATATGTGTACCAAGGTGCTTGTCCATTCTCGAAATCGTTCATTGCTCCGTTGCCGTTGATAGTGAGGAGTCCTTCGCAGTCAAGGTTCCAAGTGAGGTTGGTACCGCAAGTGCCTTCTGCGAGCGGAA
>CADAAF010000104.1 GCA_902785805.1 uncultured Bacteroidales bacterium
GGTGTAGTGGGTTTTAATTTACGTACAGCCATTTTTAGATATTGCTATAAAAATCGATTGTTTCACCTTCTTTCAATGTCACAACGGCTTTCTTGTAGGCATTGGATTGACCGCGAAGCAGACCGCTACGCGTCCAACGCTGCATACGTTTCGGTGCTACGACCATCGTATTGACATCCAAAACCTGGACATTGTACATTTCTTCTACTGCCTTCTTGATTTGCAACTTGTTGGCAGTACGTTCTACTCGGAATCCGTAACGGTTAAGTTTTTCTCCGGCAGCTGTCATCTTCTCGGTGACGATAGGTTTAATAATAATTGCCATAACTGATTCTCCTTACTTAAGCGTTAAAAATTCCTTCTAATCCTTTGACAGCCTCTTCGGTGAGGATGACCACATTGGCATTCATTACCGCATACGTATTAAGTTCGTTAACGGTAGTTACATTGGTGCGCTCAATGTTGCGTGCAGACTTCATAACGTTTACGTTGCTTTCGGGCATTACGAACAACGCTTTCTTGCCTGCCACGTTCAGGTTCTTCATCACTTCGAGCATAGCTTTTGTTTTCGGCTCGTCAAAACTCAAAGAGTCCAGTACAACTATTTGTCCGTTCTGAGCGCGCATACTGAGAGCACTGCGGCGGGCGAGTTGTTTCACTTTCTTATTGAGTTTGAAGCTATAGTCACGGGGTACGGGACCAAAGATGGTACCACCACCTACACGCACAGGCGACTTGAAATCACCGGGACGTGCACCGCCGCCACCTTTCTGACGACCTAACTTGCGTGTTGAGTGAGCGTTCTCACTTCTCTGTTTGGCTTTTGCCGTACCTTGACGAAGGTTGGCAAGATATTGCTTAACGTCCAAATAAATAGCATGGTCGTTAGGCTCAATGCCGAAGATAGCATCATTCAAAACTACCTTCTTGCCGGTCTCTTTACCGGCTTGGTTCATTACACTAAGTTCCATACGTTTTACTTGTTAATCGTTACAATACTGTTTTTAGCTCCGGGAATGCTTCCGCGAACCATAATCAGGTTATACTCAGGAATAACCTTGAGGATAAGCAGATTCTGAACGGTAACGCGGTCTTGTCCCATGTGTCCCGCCATACGTGTGCCGGGGAAGATACGTGAAGGATAGGCACAAGCACCTACCGAACCGGGGGCGCGGAGACGGTCGTCCTGACCGTGAGTAGATTGACCTACGCCGCCAAATCCGTGACGCTTAACGACGCCCTGATAACCTTTACCTTTGCTGATGCCGACTACATCTACATACGAGTTCTCTTCGAACATCGAAACGGTGAGTGTGTCACCCAGTTTCAGATCCTGTTCAAAACCATCGAACTCTGCAAGATGACGCATGGGTTGTACACCTGCTGCTTTGAAATGGCCCATTTCCGCCTTGTTGGTATGCTTCTCGCTTTTCTGCATGAAACCTACCTGCACGGCATTGTAACCGTCTTTCTCCACAGTCTTCAGTTGGGTAACAACGCACGGACCGGCTTCGATAACGGTGCATGGGATATTCTTACCATCAGCACCGAATACGGATGTCATTCCGATTTTCTTTCCTAATAATCCTTGCATTTTTTTAGTGGATTTGTTGTTATTGACTTACCACACTCGCCCTCGGGTTTCTTATCAAAAGACGCTATCCGAGGGATGTGGTTTTTGGTTTACTATACTTTGATTTCGACTTCGACACCGCTTGCCAACTCCAGTTTCATCAGAGCTTCGATAGTCTTCTGGTTGGAATTGTAAATGTCGATAAGACGTTTGTAGTTGCTCAATTCAAACTGTTCGCGGCTTTTCTTGTTGACGAACGTCGAGCGGTTAACGGTGAAAATGCGTTTGTGGGTAGGAAGTGGAATAGGTCCGCTTACTACTGCACCGGTTGCTTTCACTGTCTTCACAATCTTCTCAGCGGATTTGTCCACCAGATTGTGGTCGAATGATTTCAGTTTAATTCTGATTTTCTGACTCATAATTGTTGTTATTAATGTTTGTATTTTGGTTCGCACGCTTGGCTCAAAGAGTCATTTGCTTGAGTCCTCAACGTGCGCCTTATGGTTTATATCAAGTCTTCTCTTCCGCCTATTTCTTTGAGTACGGCTTTGGCGAGCGCGGGTGTCATGGCTTCATAGTGGCTGAACTCCATACTGCTGGTGGCACGTCCGGAAGTAATGGTACGCAAGGTAGTCACGTATCCGAACATCTCGCTCAAAGGCACTTTGGCTTTGACTATGCGTGCACCTGTGCGGGATGTATCCATTCCTTCCACCTGTCCGCGACGTTTGTTCAAGTCGCCTATCACGTCACCCATATTAGCTTCAGGAGTAACAATCTCAATTTGCATAATAGGCTCCATCAGAACAGGTTTGGCTTTCTGGCAAGCGTTCTTGAAGGCTATTTGCGCACAAATCTCGAAGGACAACTGGTCGGAATCAACAGGGTGGAAACTACCGTCAATCACCGTCACCTTGAGTTTGTCCACAGGATAACCTGCCAGCACGCCGTTCTTCATAGCGCTTTGGAAACCTTTCTCGATAGCGGGAATGTACTCCTTGGGTATATTGCCGCCTTTGACTGTATCGATGAACTGCAACGAGCCGTCGAAATCGGGGTCGGCAGGTTCTACGCGTACAATCATATCGGCGAACTTACCGCGACCGCCGGTCTGCTTCTTATAGGTCTCACGCAACTCGACAGGAGCAGTGATAGCTTCTCTGTAAGCCACTTGCGGCCGACCTTGGTTGCACTCGACATGAAACTCTCGGCGAAGGCGGTCGATAATAATCTCAAGGTGCAATTCGCCCATACCGCTAATAACGGTCTGACCCGTCTGCTCATCTGTCTTGACGGTGAACGTCGGGTCTTCCTCTGCCAGTTTGGCAAGTCCCACTCCGAGTTTGTCAAGGTCTGCCTGGCTCTTCGGCTCCACGCTGACACCTATAACGGGTGCGGGGAACTCAATGGACTCGAGTGTGATGAGATGGTTCTCGTCGCACAACGTATCACCTGTACGTATATCCTTGAAGCCTACTCCTGCACCTATATCGCCCGCACAAATAACTTCGACGGGGTTCTGGTGGTTGGAATGCATTTGGAATATACGGCTGATACGCTCTTTCTTGCCCGAACGTGTGTTATAGACATACGAACCTGCATCCAACTTACCTGAATAAACGCGGAAATAGCACAGACGTCCCACATAGGGGTCTGTAGCTATCTTGAACGCCAATGCGCAGAGCGGTTCGCTCTCGTCCGGTTTGCGGGAAACAGGCTTGTCATTGCGGGGGTCTTTGCCGTCTATATGACCGGCATCCATCGGACTGGGCAAGTAGGCGCAGACTGCATCAAGCATAGTCTGAACACCTTTGTTCTTGAAGCTCGAACCGCAGATGACAGGGAAGATTGCCATTGACAACGTTCCCTTGCGGATAGCGTTGCGAATCTCGTCTTCCGTGATGGTCTCGGGGTCTGAGAAGTATTTCTCCATCAGGGCATCATCGAACTCGGCTACTGTCTCCAGCATCTTGTCGCGCCATTCTTGGGCTTCAACCAGCAGATTGGACGGTATATCGTCCACTTCGTACTCGGCACCTTGTGTCTCGTCGTGCCACAGGATGGCTTTCATCCGCACCAGATCGACCACGCCTTTGAAGTTCTCTTCTGCGCCGACAGGAATCTGTATCGGGCAGGGGGTCGCTCCCAGTTTGTCTTTGATCTGGCTGACTACATCGAAGAAGTTTGCACCGCTCCGATCCATCTTGTTCACATAACACAAGCGCGGAACATTATACTTGTCAGCCTGATGCCAAACGGTCTCGCTTTGGGGTTGTACGCCTCCTACGGCACACAATGCCATTACGGCACCATCCAATATGCGCAGACTGCGTTCGACCTCCACCGTGAAATCCACGTGCCCCGGAGTGTCAATCAGATTGATTTTGTATTTCTTGCCGGCATAGTTCCAATACGTGGTAGTTGCCGCCGAGGTAATGGTGATACCTCTTTCCTGCTCCTGCTCCATCCAGTCCATCGTGGCAGCTCCGTCGTGTACCTCACCTATCTTATGGGTCAGACCCGTATAGTAGAGGATGCGTTCAGACGTAGTTGTCTTACCCGCATCGATGTGAGCCATAATGCCGATGTTCCTGTTATATGTCAAGTCCTGTTTAGCCATCTATGCTATACCTTATATATAGGCGTTGGTGTCGTACTCTTTTAGGAGTTTAGAAACGGAAGTGTGCAAATGCACGGTTAGCTTCAGCCATACGGTGCATATCTTCTTTGCGTTTGAATGCGCCGCCCTGGTTGTTGTATGCATCCATTATTTCGCCTGCCAGTTTCTCGGACATGGAGTGACCGCCGCGTTTGCGAGCAAAGTTAATCATGTTCTTCATCGAGATGGACTCTTTGCGGTCGGCACGAATCTCGGTAGGAACCTGGAAAGTGGCACCGCCGATACGTTTGGACTTAACCTCGACCATCGGGGTGATATTGTCCAACGCCTGTTTCCAGATGTCGAGAGCGGTCTTGCCCTCTTCCTTATTACGCTGACCTACTATGTCCAATGCGTTGTAGAACACGCCGTATGCTATGCTCTTTTTTCCGTCAAGCATCAGGTGGTTCACAAATTTGGCGACCATTACCTCACCGAATTTCGGATCCGGCAGGATGACACGTTTTTTTGGTTTTGCTTTTCTCATTGTTGTAGCGTGTGTGTTTTTTGTTTACTTGCAAGTCTATGCTTGCGTTTTTTGGTTGTCTATCGTCTTCAGGGGGACTCTCCCGCCTTACTCAACCGATCAACCCTCTTTGCACGTCCCTTTATCAGGAACGATTAGTTTTGTGGAAAGAACTTACTTTTTAGCTTTCGGACGTTTCGCACCGTATTTGCTGCGACGTTGCAGACGGTTGGCAACACCTGCCGTATCCAACGTACCGCGTACAATGTGGTAACGAACACCCGGAAGGTCTTTTACACGACCTCCGCGAACCATCACGATACTGTGCTCCTGCAAGTTGTGACCTTCTCCGGGGATATAGGCATTCACCTCTTTCTGGTTCGTCAAACGAACACGAGCCACCTTACGCATAGCCGAATTAGGCTTTTTAGGAGTGGTGGTGTAAACACGGACACATACGCCGCGACGTTGCGGACAGTTGTCCAATGCAGGGCTCTTGCTCTGGTCGATAAGTTCTGCTCTTCCCTTTCTAACTAATTGTTGAATTGTTGGCATTGTAACTTGGTTTATTAATTGTTTTTGGTTGATTATTGATTGTCATTTCAATTGTATTTGCGCCTGCCTGATTAGTTTATCAGCGCTTTAAGTCAGTGCACAAACGCTCAAAAAGCAGGCAAAAGTACTACATTTTTAGCTGCGCACCAAATATTTTCGCAAAAAAAAGCACGAATAATGCATTTTTCTTTATTTTGCTCTCTCTATTAAGCAATTTCGCTTGATTTGAGGAGTGATTTCGTGCTTTTTTGTACTATGTGCGGTACGGTGTGCAGTCAAGTGAGTTCGGCGGAGACCCGTCAATTTGTGAGAACATGAACGAGGCGCACACTTCGACCGCCGCCGCGATAGTAGTAGTCCTGCGGGCCGAGGTAGGTCGTTTCGAAGTACAGTATGTACGCGTAGTCCGAGTCGTACTGCGTAGAAGACCAGTAGTAGCCAATCAACCCACTAAAGATAACCTTCGTTTCATCGCGGTAGCCCGCAGCAGGCAGGAACACCGCGCCGGCAGACTCCATCAACTGCCACTGCGATACAGTATAGGTGTTGTCAGAGATGTGGTCATTGGCATTTCCCTCCGAATAAGACCAGAAAGATACACCCGAAGGCTTAACCCAATTATCCGGCAACAGAATCACACCGCTCACACCTGCCACCTTGCCCCAACCGAAGAGTTTGTCGTAGTCGGCACGATCGTGGAACAGATACAACCACTCGTCCTTCGACAATGTTCTCCACAGACCTGCCTCATTGCCGGCGTTGCTGACAGGATTCATTCCCCAATCAATAAAAGAAGAGTAATCGCTAACGCTCGTGCTTGTCTTTGTAGGAGCATTGCCCGTTCCCCAACCGAACAGGTCTATCCAGCCGCTGTAAGCATCGGAGATGTTCATGTTCGCTTCACCTATATAATCATACTGATGCTCCGCAAAACGCCAACTATCCGTACTCGCCTGATACTGTAGGTTACCTTTTGAGAAACGTACTTTGTGGTTTGGACTAACAGAGAAAACACCAGATAATTCTCCTTCGATAGTTGGAGTAGAAGGTGTGTCCGGTTTGGAAGGTTCGTTTTGTCCTGTGCAGGCGAGCATTCCTAATGCTGCGAGTGCGAGAATGAAGATTTTTTTCATAGTAACCGTTTCTTTTCGTTAATCATCGTTTGCGGCGGCAGACTCCATCAACTACCACTGCGAAGACGTGTAAGAGTTGTGAGAATAATTTTCGCCATTACTATTGTAATGAAGTCAGAACAGATCGGAGTGAGTGCCTGTCTGGAGGAAGAGCAGGGTCAGCTGTATGTCATACCGGCAATCCCATTTCTTTATAGAAATCCTGAAGTGATTCGTAACGGGTTACACGGCCGTTCTTGACATCATCCATCGCCTCCTTGAAGCCGGCTGTCTTTGTAATGTCATATTCTTTTGCTTTCGGTTCGGGCGTGAAAGACCAGCCCATCGCCTTCACTATGCCTTTGAAACGCTTGATATCAACTCTCGGCACAGAAACATAAAACGTGTCTTGAAGTATTGCAGTTTCCATATTATTGCTCCTTTTTTAATAATCCTTTGCGGCGGCAAAGGTACAAGGCGAAGAGGATATATGCAAGGGAAAGGATGATTTTTTAGCAAAGGACGGGTATTCCTATAGCCCGTATCCCTATACTATCCCTATAGTATCCCTATAGTGTCCGTATAGTCAGCGAAGGGAACAATACGCTTGGGTGTCCGCTTTAGCTATT
>CADAAF010000105.1 GCA_902785805.1 uncultured Bacteroidales bacterium
CTGCTGGCATGGTACAACATCGAGCCGCTGTTCACCCGCCGCAATTCATCCCTTGCTCCAGGCCACATCAAAGGCGACCTTGACCAGCTTTCGAACCACTACGTGAGGGAAGTGTTTGTGAGGGAAGTCTATCCTAACCGCGACACCAACCAGGGCGAGAGCAACACCCTCCCAATCCTTAACATGGCCTACTATCCTCAAGAGCGCGGTCCCTACAACCTGGACCCCGACCTGGATGCCGACGGCCACCTGAACAGCCCTAAGAAGCGGTGGGGCGGAATGATGCGCAAGATTGACGCAAGCGACTTCGAGACGAACAACGTGCAATATATTGAGTTCTGGTTGCTCGACCCATTCATCTACAACAGGGACAGCCACCAAGGCGGTGACTTCTACATCAACCTGGGTGACGTGAGCGAGGACGTGCTGAAAGACGGCAAGAAATTCTACGAGAGCGGCATGCCAGTGGGCAACACAGGCAACTACACAGAGACCCTGTGGGGGCGTGTCCCTTCAGAGAAGAGCGTGGTCTATTCGTTCAGCACGGAGAGTGGCGCGCGCCAGCGTCAGGACGTGGGTCTGAACGGACTGAACACGGCACAAGAGTTCGCTTTTGAGTATAACGGCAAGCGTCCGTATGCCGACTATGTGGCATCGTTGCGCGGCAAACTCGACCCCGAAATTCTGACGGCTTGGCAGCAGGATGCTTTCTCTCCTTTGCGCGACCCCGCAGGCGATAATTATCACTACTACAGGGGTACGGACTATGACCAGGCTGAAACACCTATTCTGCAGCGTTACAAGCATGTGAACGGTACGGAGGGCAACTCTCCCGAGAGCAGTTCGAATGATAACTTTGGTACGGCTTGGACTTTGTCGCCCGATATAGAAGATATTAACCGCGACAACACGCTCAACGAGACAGAGAAGTATTTCGAGTACCACGTATCGCTTGACCCGTCGCAGTTGCAAGTGGGTATGCAGCATATATCCGAGCGGTTGGAAACCAACGTAACGCTCAAGAACGGACAGACGGTCAAGGTAACATGGTATCAGTTCAAGATTCCTATCAAGGGCAACGATGTACGTACTGTGGGCAATATACGTAACTATAAGTCAATCCGCTTTATGCGTATGTACCTGACAGGTTGCAAGCAGGCGACGCACTTGCGTTTTGCTACGTTGGAGTTGGTACGCGGCGAGTGGCGTAACTACTCTAAAGGACTTTACTATAACGCCGCCACCGGCCAGCATAATACCACTTTGTCCGGCTCGAACGCTTTGTTGGACGTACAGGCAGTCAACATAGAGGAGAACGGTGCTCGTGCGCCTATCAATTATGTACTGCCTCCGGGTATATCACGTCAGACCGACCCGGGTCAGGCTCAACTCATAGCACAGAACGAGCAGGCATTAGTGCTTAATGTCAATCATCTGCAGCACAACGATGCATTGGGTGTATATAAGAACGTAACATTCGACTTGCGTAACTATAAGCGGTTGCAGATGTTCGTTCATGCAGAAGCCATTGAGTCGGATCCCGATGACGAGAAGATACAAGACGGCGATTTGAGTTGCTTTATCCGTCTCGGTTCGGACTTGAAGTACAACTACTACGAGTACGAGATACCTCTTAGTCTTACTCAGCCAGGTGCTTACAACAACGATAATGTACGCGACCGTGCTATAGTATGGCCGCAACAGAACGAGTTTAACTTCCCGCTTTCCATCTTCACGGAAGCCAAGACCGCGCGCAACAAAGCCAAACGGGCAGGCGACCACTCAGTGGCAAACAACATACCGTACGTAATCTACGACACCGACAACGGTCGTCCCGACAATAAGGTGACCGTAATGGGTAATCCGACATTAGGCGAGATAGAGACTGTGATGATTGGTGTGCGCAACCGCAAGAACAATCTTTCTGGCGGCGTTAACGGTGAGGTATGGGTGAATGAGTTGCGTATGTCGGAGTTCAATGAGGAAGGCGGCGTGGCAGCAATAGCCAATGCGGCACTCAAGGTGAGCGACATAGCCCAACTGAACGTAACAGGACGCTTGGAGACGGCAGGGTTCGGCAGCATAGAGAGCAATGTGCAGACGCGCAATATGGAAGACCGCTACAACGTTGCCGTCAGTGCTGCATTGGAAGCGGGACGACTCGTGCCGCAGGAAGCGCACTTGCAAATACCTCTGTATGTAAGTTACTCCAATGAGATGCAGTCGCCCAAGTATGACCCGATAGACTCGGATGTAAGGCTCAAAGACAATCTGGAGACCTACTCGACCAAAGCCGAGAAAGACTCGGTTCGCAGGATGACCAATACCAAACGCGAGAACATATCTTTCAGCGCGAGCAACATCAAGGTGGATATCCACTCCAAGAAAAAGAATATGTTCTACGACCCTGCCAACTTCTCTATTTCGGCAGCATACAACAAGCAGAGAGAGAGTTCTCCCGAATTGGAGAACAACCAAAACTCTTCGCAGAAAGGGTCGTTCAACTATGCTTATTCGTTCAACCCGCAACCGTGGGAGCCGTTTAAGAAAGTGGAGAAGGTTAAAGACGTCAAACTGCTGTCGGAGTTGAATATCTACTATCTGCCGCAGTTCTGGTCGTTCAATACGAATATGCAGCGCAATTTCACGTCGCTTAAGATGCGTGATTTCAATGCGTTTGCAACAGAAAGTGTAGCGTTGCCGCCTACTTTCTCCAAAGACTTTATGTGGGACAGGAATTTTGATTTCAAGTTCGACCTGACCAAGAACCTCAAGTTCACGTTCCATACGGCTATGAACGCTACGGTGGACGAGGGCTATTATACGCCGGAGATAATCAAGGATTACAGTTTCACGCACGACTACTACGAGGGTTGGAAAGATACGCTTCTTCGCAGTATGGGAACGTGGGGCACGCCTTATACTTATCAGCAAGTGTTCACTGCATCGTGGAATGTGCCGTTCAACCGTATTCCTTACTTGGACTGCTTGACTGCCAACGCTTCGTACAACGGCACCTATACATGGAATCGCACCGCAGGTTCGACTACCAATCAGAATCTGGGTAATACGGTGGCATCCACACGTGCTATACAAGCCGACGGACAACTCAATTTGGAGACCTTGTACGGCAAGAGTACATACTGGAAGCAGATGACGCAACGTATGTCTGCACGACCGGTAAAGAAGAATAACTTCCGCGAGAAGAAATTCACCCAGACGTTAGCTCTGCAGAAGGGTAAGCCTTCTACTATCAACCACCGTCTCGGCTCGAAGTTGCTCAACGTTGAAGTGAAAGACTCGTTAGGTCAAACCGTTAAGGCGCAAATCAAGGCAATTGACAACAACAGTGCCACCCTTACGGTGCAGAAAGATGTGGCTGCTGCTTCAATTACTATTGTGACCAAAGACCCGTCTTACCGTACACCCGCAGAACAGGCTATGGACTTTGCCGCTTTCTTCGGAACGATGGTTCGCCGCATACAAGTAACCTACCGTCAGACCAATTCGATGACCGTGCCCGGGTTTAATCCGATGCCCGGATTTATGGGTCAGCGGCGTGTGGATAATATGTATGCTCCGGGATTTGACTTTGCGTTCGGTTTCTTCAAGGATGACTTTGTGGAGCAAGCCAAGGACAACGGCTGGTTGGCTCTCTCTTCAGAAGTGGTACAACCGTCTGCTGCAGCCTTCACGCAGGACTTTGACTATAAGGTAACACTTGAGCCGTTCCCGGGCTTCAAGGTGCAGGTGAACGGTAAGCGGTATGAGGCACAATCGGTATCGAAACTTTACGGCAGAGCGGATGAGTCGAGAGATTTCACATTGCAGCAGAACGCTACAGGGTCGTTCAACATCACGCAGATAGCTATTGCCACCGCCTTTGACAAGGTAGGTAATGCGTCCACTATGTTCGCCTCCAAGACGTTCGACCAGTTCCTTGAGAACAGGGCAGTTATGGCACAGCGTTTGGAGAGCCGTTATCAGGGTGTTCGTTATCCTACCGGCTCGACGTTCATACCCGATTCGCTGGTAGGCAAAACGTATCGCGGCGGTCGTATCAATCCTGCATCTGCTGATGTGCTGGTTCCGACTTTCCTTGCCGCTTATACGGGTACGGATATATCGCGTATATCGTTCAATCCGTTCATATCCATCCTGCGCACGATGCCTAACTGGAGTCTGACATTCGACGGTTTGGGCAGGTTGCCGTGGATGCGCGATAATTTCCGTTCGGTAACACTGACGCACGCATATACCTGTAAGTATGCTATCGGTTCTTACTCGTCGTTCTCCACGTGGGTCAGTGCAGACAATAACGACCGCACATTGGGCTTCACACGTGATGTGACCACGCAGATGCCGGCTCCGTCCGCCTCGTATGATATATCTTCAGTAAGTCTGCAGGAGGCGTTCTCACCGCTGATTGGCGTGAATATGACGATGAAGAACTCTCTGTCCATCAAGGCAGAGTATCGCAAGCAGCGTAACATAACGCTGAACGTTAATTCCGTTCAACTGACCGAGGGACATACGAACGAGTTTGTGATAGGTGCAGGCTACACGATTAAGGACTTCCATTTCACGAAGAAGAACCGTGAGGGCAAGCAGTCGAAAGTGAGCAACGACCTGAAGCTGAATGTGGACATAAGTTACAAGAACATTATGACGCTTCTGCGCAAGGTGGAGGAGAACTTGACGCAGGCATCTTCGGGTAACCGCGTGTTGGCTATCAAGATCAGTGCGGACTATGTTCTTTCGCAGCGTGTCAGTCTCAAACTCTTCTATGACCACGAGGGCAATACGCCGCTTATCTCCAACTCGTATCCTATCAATACCGACAACGCCGGTGTATCAGTTAAGCTGATGCTGACAAGGTAATGCGCATTGCTTTTATCGGTCCTGAGTCTTGCGGGAAGTCCACTCTTTCGCAGTTAGTAGCGGAGCGTCTGCAGATGCCGTATATAGCAGAGTATGCCCGCACGTATGTGGAGCGTTTGACGCGACCATACGTCTATCGGGATGTAGTGGCTATTGCGCACCGTCAGATAGAGGAGTTGCGGGCATATCCTGATGCCGTGTTTGATACGGAGTTAATCATCACGCAAGTGTGGATGCAGCGTTGCTACGGTCGTTCGCCGTGGTGGGTAGAGCGGGCAAGACGGCAGTATCCGATAGATTACTATTTTCTTTGTGCACCGGATTTGCCGTGGCAGGCAGACAAGACGCGTGAGAACCCCGACTGCAGGGACGAACTTTTCCGCCAATACTTACACCGGGTCATGAAGACGGGCGTACCTTTTTATGTTGTGCGTGGCACAAATAAAGAGGAGCGATTGGCGCAGGTACTTGTTGCTCTCGGGCGTTGAAGTGCTTGTCGCTCTCGGGCGATAAAGAGGTTATTGTCCTTTGCCGTTGAAGATGACGGAGATGGTCAGGAGCATAATCTTCAGGTCCAATAGTAAGGACATATTCTCCATATAAGCGATGTCGTAGTTGAGACGGCGAATCATTTTCTCTATTGTGTCGGTATATCCTACGCGTATGGGTCCCCAACTGGTCAGTCCCGGACGTATCTTATAGAGCAGGCAGTAGTAGGGTGCCTGCTGCTCAATAAGGTGAATAAAGTAGGGTCGTTCGGGACGCGGACCTACAAAGGACATATCCCCTTTGAGTACGTTCCATAGCTGCGGCAACTCGTCAAGGCGGTATTTGCGCATCAGGTGTCCTATTTTGGTAATGCGCTTATCGTCTTTCCTGCTCAGTTGCGGCGTGCCGTCCTGTTCGGCAGATACAACCATCGTGCGGAACTTATATATGCGGAAGGGATGTCCGTATAGTCCGATGCGTTCCTGAGTATAGAAAACCGGACCTTTGGACGAACACCGCACTGCTACAGCCAATACAGCAAACAAGGGGCTTAATGCAATAAGAGAAAGAGAGGATGCCAATATGTCGAATGTGCGTTTGAGACATATTTCGCAGTCGCTCATATTCATATCGGTAATACATATCCAAGCTTCGTCGTCCAAGTTATGTATTTGCGCGGCTCCCGTCAGCAAGTCATATACTCTCGGGCGTATATAGATAGGTTTGCCGGTGGGGTAGGCTTGTCGTATCTGCCGGTACAGTTCTTCTTCGTTGTCGGGTGATGTGTCTATGCGTATGATGTCTTTGCGCACGCTGTTTTTGCGGCTGAACCAACCTACCGCCAACCTGCACAGGTAACTGATACCAAACTGCAAGATGAACAGTACACCGAGCGAGACGAGGAAGCGTTGGTACTGGCTTACATGGTCGTCAATGATGATGATAAAGAACGCTCCCAATGAAATGACTAATGCACTAAGGAAAGTGGTAAGGAACTCTTTGGTGAACGTGCGGTGGAAAATGAGCAAGTAGTAACCTGACAGGTAATAGACAATCAAGCACCCCAAGGGGTAGAGAAAGAGCGGTCGGTGGAAATCAAAGGCAGGTATGAGTACATCGTCCACAGACATCACTTTCCCCTCGTACACTATCCATCGGAACAGCAGGAAGAGCAGCCAAACGAGTTCGGCAGAAAGGATGTCAGCGAGTATGTATCGGAACTGAAGTCGTCGGTAGGCACTCATAGGTATGGTGTAGTCGGTTAGCGTATAAAGTTGCCCATCAAGTCGTAGGTTTGTCCGCTGCGATAGATATAGATACGTCCGTCTTGCAGTCGTTTGCCGGCTTGTTGTTCCGTCTTGGTTTGTCCGATAGCTGTTTCTATATCGGGTTGTGTGGTATCAATAAAGCGGAATGAGATGATGCCATCCTGCTCTTTTATGTTGCGCAGTTCATAGCGGTTGAAGAGCACGACGGGCAGTTCACCGTCAGCACCTATGAAGGGCACATCTTCGTTGGCTTGTCCGCCGGTGGCAGTGGTATAGGGTGTGACTCCCGAAGCAGTAAGGAGTGTGTAACCAAGAGACTGCCCGTTGTTGGGA
>CADAAF010000106.1 GCA_902785805.1 uncultured Bacteroidales bacterium
AATCCACCAACTTCCCATACCTTCAGATCGTGCCCCTGGGCAAAGAACCTCCAAACACATGACCGAACACTGGTGGGGATTTGCCGCGATGCCTCAAGGGAACAAAAAATTATGGAGATAACTCTATTGTTAGAATATAGCGAACGTGGACAACTACGAGAGTGGTTACAAAACAATCATAACACGGCTAAAGAGTGCTGGGTCGCCATTTATAAGGCGAACAAACCTGCACTGCCTTGCTTGCCATATACCGATATCGTTGAAGAGGCGCTTTGCTTTGGATGGATCGACAGCACTCTCAAACGGTTGCCCGATGGACGATTGGCTCAACGACTCTCACCAAGACGCAAAAATAGTCATTGGACCAATTTGAATAAACAACGATGCCGGGAACTACAACACAGAGGACTCATGACGAAAGCCGGAAGAGCAGCGCTAAAACTCTCCAACCTCCAATAGCGCAGCGATCCCATACCTTCAGATCGTGCCCTTGGGCAAAGAACTTCCAACTATTTAGTCTTGACTCCTGACTCTTGGCTCTTTACTTTTGACTTTCGACTTTTGACTTTCGACTAATAAAAAGTGCAGTTTTTCCCACAAACTGCATTTTTTTCTTGCACATACCCAAAAAAAGCACTACCTTTGCAGCCAATTTACAAACGAAGACTAAAAACTACTTATACGAAAAAGATAGTTATAACGTTAATTTAAATCTATTATCATGAAAAGAATTGCTTCTTTTTTGGCACTTATCCTATTTAGTGCTTTTACTTTTGCGGGGTCAATTGGAGCTCCCACAAACATTGATTTTGGAACCTACTCTATCAAAGGACTATCCGAAGTTACGGACTCTGTAGAATTAACACTTTCACCATCAGGGATTTCTGAGTATGGCATCGGCGTGGAGGTTGTTGATGACGCAGAAGGTATCTTCTGGGCCAGTGATTCATGGCTCCGCCCTAATGGAACTCCTGATTTCTACGGAGTTAAGAAAGCCAAAGTCTATTTCTATGCTATCGAAAAAGGTACATTTACTGCGAAATTGCGTTTAACAGATTATGACACTGAAGCGTATGAAGATGTACAACTCAAGGTTGTCATTACCGACGAGGCGATAGTGGCGAAGACGATACCGTTTGAGCGCATTGAGAACACCAGCGGACTGAAAGACGGCGACACGATTGTTTTTGTTAGCGAGAGCGCAGGAGCTGTTTGCGGTCCGCTGAATGGCACCTACTTACCCGCTGTCACAGAAGGCGTAACCATCGACGCTACTAACCACAAAGCCGAAATACCGGAAACTGGCGTTCAGATGTTCAGAGCTGCTAAATACAGCGGCAACTGGCAGTTCATTTATCCGGATGACAACGAAAAAGCTTTGCTTCTGGACTATAGCTCGAACAACGGAAAGGGTGCCTTCTCCACTACGTATGAAGTCGGCAAAACGGTGAAGAGTTGGGAGATCAGCATCAGCAACGGTGTAGCATCCGTCATCCGTCCGAATGATGCAGATCCTGCATACCCGGTTCGGTTTAACAGCGACCGCTTCAAACCATACAAAACCGAGGCTACCGGTACTTCTTTCGCTATCTATAAGAAAGCAGGTGCTGCTGCAGAAATAAAAAGCAAGTTAGAGATAGGTGCCATTGATTTCGGCACCGTAGAACTGAACGAAACGAAAGAAGTGACGGTCAACTACACCGCCGAGAACCTGACAGAGGATATATTGTGGGATATCACCGGCGCAGACAAAGACCTGTTCAGCGTTAGCCCCAAACAGAGCACAGATCGTACCAGCGGCAGTGTAACCGTTAAGTATTTAGGAACAGCCTCAGACGTTAAGGCTATTGACGCCAAACTCTATGCATTGACTCAAGACGCTGCATTCGACGACTTGGAGAAAGAAGTCCCCATCAGCATCACGCTGACAGCAAGCACGATTAAACTCACGAAGATTGAGTTCGTCGGAGCTCCGGATTCATTGGTTAAAGGTACATCCATTAACCTCAAACCGTACTTGGTACTGACGCCGGACAATGCAGCGGACAAATCACTCACATGGACGGTGGACAATAGCTACCAAGGTACCGTCGAAGATGGCGTATATACTGCTAAAAACATAACGGGCAATGTGACTATCACAGCTACATCCGTTAAAGTGCCAAGCGTAAGCGCAAGCATTACACTCATGCAGTATGAGCCGAAACCGGCAAGTATAACACTGGATAAACATGAGATTACCACCTATATAGGCGAAGTGGTGACACTGCAAGGTACAGTAGGACCGGAAGGCGCAAGCCAAAAATGCTGGTACACCAGCCGTAATACCAATATCATCACCTGCAAGAAAGGTAATGTGGATGGCGCAGGCGTGCTGACCGTCAAGGCATTGTGCCCGGAAGGTGTTTGGGTAATTGTTAATCCTGGTTCCAGCGCAACAGAGTATCCGAACATTAAGGACAGCTGCTTGGTTAAAGTAGTGCCTGTATCGGTTGAGGGCGTTGCTTTTGACCCTGCAACCAAAGAGTTAGCTGTAGGCGCAACCTATCAGTTGGAACCGGTTGTTACACCTGCCTCAGCTGCAAGCCAATATACAGCCGCTTACGAGAGCAACAACACCGCGGTAGCTACTGTCGATGCTGATGGTAAAGTGACCGCTGTTGCTGAAGGTACCGCAGAAATCACATGCACACTTGGTGGCAAGAGCGGCAAGATAACCATCAACGTCGTTGGCGCCAAGTTCTTCACCAAAGTGACAGAGGCAAGCAAGATGCAAGCAGGCGACACCATTATCTTAGCGAGCACGTTGACTATAAGCAGCGTAGCAACACCTGCAGCAGGCGGCAATCCTAACTCCAGCGGTAACCTGAATATAATCACCGAAGGAGTCACCCTGACCTCCACTACCGCCGCTTGCGAGACAGCTATGGTACTCGTTGTCGGAGGCACAGCTGATAATTACACCTTGACCCTCTTAGGCACCACAAGCAAATTAGCAGCAGCCGACGATAAGAAATTAGGCACAAGTGCCACCAAAAACAATACATGGAAATTTGACACCGACGGCACCGGTATTATCATCAGAAATACCACCTACCCGGCTAAGTGCATCAGTTACAACAGCCAATCCGGTATGATTCGTCAATACGCAACCGGTGCAAACGTTACCCCACTCTACGTCTATGTTCGTCCGTTTGAGGCTCCCGTACTGCCCGATGCTACAGGTATCACGTTGGATCAGAGCTCATACGATACACACGTCGGCGACAAGGATATCACGCTCAAGGCCACTGTTACTCCGTCCAACGCAGACCAAGCCGTTATATGGGAGAGCACCAACCCCGCTGTTGCCACTGTCAACGCAAGCGGTAAGGTTCACCCCGTTAGCGTAGGTACCGCCGTCATCACCGCGAAAGTGAAGAGCAACGAGAGTCTGAAAGCCGAGTGCACGGTAAACGTACTCGCTTGGACCGTTGAGTATGTCGAGTTCGACATCACCGGTGACCTGAACCTGGAAGTAGGCGAACAAGAGACCGTTACCGCTACAGCTTATCCGACCGGCCATGGCTTCAAAGTGGATTACTACACGAGCGACGAGAATATAGCAACCGTAACCATCGGCGGCGTAGTAACCGGTGTAGCAGCAGGCGATGCCGTTATCACTGCCAAGTCTGGAGACAAAGAAGCTACCCTGAACGTACACGTAACAGCTGCTGCCGTTCCGGAAGACAAAGGCGCAATCTCAGTTGCTGACTTTTTGGCAGCGAAAGACGGATTTAATATCTACACGTTGACCGGCACTGTTTCCAATATTAAAGAAGACAAAGACGGCGTTCCATACCAGCGCGGCGAGTTCGACCTGACCGACGCAACCGGCACTATCTATATCTACGGCATCCTCACTCCGGAAGGCGTAGCCGATAAGTTCTGGGACATGGATATCGACGAGAAAGATACAGTCACCCTCAAAGGCTCATACGCTGAGTTTCAAGGCAATGCGGAGATTAAGAACGCTACCCTCGTCTCTGTTAAGAAATACGTAGAGCCGGTTGACCCGACCACTGGTATCAACAATGTCATCCGCTCCGGCAACGCAACGAAAGTCTTACGTCAAGGACAACTCATCATCATCCGCGACGACAAAGAATATAACGCGGTCGGCAAACGCGTAAAATAACGGTTTAAATACCAAATACTATAAAAAAAGTGCAGTTACAACAAAAACTGCACTTTTTTATTTGCACACTTGCAAAAAAAAGATTAACTTTGCAGCCGTTTTTGCTTTATTATCTAATACAATGAAAAACAGTTGGCTGATAGTACCGCTGTTATTCGTGCCGTCTTTATTGTTTGGTCAGAACGATACGCTACGGATTATGCGTACTTCTGATGAACCCAATCGCACGGAGGTAAAAGAACAGCGTTATGAAATGGAAGACACCGAGGAGCTGAAAAAGACTCCTGATAGCCTGTCACGCGTAGAGATAACCACAATTCATTATTTCATTGACACCCTTACGCAAGTAGCTTACGTGCCGGACAGCACGGCGAAACAGCGTGAGGAGATTATTCATGTGGACTCGACTGACCGTCGCGGACATTATATTGAGGCGTACGTGGGTTTGAGCTACGGTAGTCTCGGTTACGGATTTACGGATGACGAGAGTAGCGTCAACGGGTTCGTCAGTCCTTTGCTGCAAATACAATATGCCTATTTCTTCCACCCGAACTGGGGTGTCGGAGCAGGACTATGGTACACCTATAGTTCTTCTACGGCGCACATAGGCGGTACGTACACTTGGGAAGGGCAGACAGATACTGATTTGGAGCAGCGTTATACACATACCTCTGAGGTCGTTGAATGGGACGAACGCCAGTGGATGCATAATTTAGCTATTCCTATCTCGCTCCAGTTCCAGTGGTTGCACAAGAGCGGCAAAGCCGGAGTGTTCGCTGCCGTAGGATTGGCACCCTCTTTCTCCGTAGCTAATTCGTATAGCGTAAAAAAAGGACAAGTGAACCACAGCGGCTATTATCCTGCATGGGATTTGACGCTGAAAGACATACACGAGTTCGGCACTAAAGACTATGCGCAGGAAGAGTCTGCCAAGGGCAAATTAATCGTCAGCCCGCAAGCAACAGTCTTTGCTGACGTAGGTGCATTGGTGCCTTTGACCAAACAAATAGATTTATTCGCCGGACTTTATTTCCAATGCGGAGCAAACGATGCCAACAAGTCTGACAAACACGCATTAGGTTGGAAGGATGAGAACTTCACCTTTATGGAGGACTACACCGGCGCCTACTCTTTGAATACGACCAAATCGTCCCATCCATACGAGGTGGGGATCAAAGTCGGTGTACACTGGCATCATATCGGTAAGGACCAACATAACATAATCGACTATTTCGACTACTTCACCCGTCATGATACCATCGTCTCGATACTCAATCGCCAAGATACCGTCATTACCGAGCGTATCGATACTCTCACCCGCGCCCATATTGCCAAAGCGGCGGAGGAAGTGGAGAAATTCAACAAGATATACTTCGATTACGACAGTTACAAGCTTTCCGAGGCGTCACAGGACTACCTTGCGTCTATCGTAGGCGTGCTTAACAAAGTACCGGACGCAAAGATTTCGATTGACGGTCACGCTTCGGAGGAAGGGCAGCGGCTACACAATGAACGGTTGGCATATAACCGCGCCAAAGCAGTAGCGAAATTCCTCGTTAATCAAGGTATTGACAAGGAACGCGTCATCGTGATTGGTCATGGCTCGTTAGTGCCTAATGAAGAAAATGTAAACCACGAATTGACTCTTGACCGACGCGTTGAAGTGAAAGTGGTGCAAAAACAAAGTGAATTACAATAAGGAGGACGTGATATGAAAAAATATATAGTATTCGTTTTACTGTTGGGCTTGACATGTAGCTTGAATGCCCGTAACTTCGTCAAGAACGAGAATATCTATGTCAAAGTGGATCAGACGGACGCCGTCGGCGACTGGTCCAAGGACGGTGCCAAGTTGTTTCTGTACCTATGGGACGGAAGCGGCGACAAATGGTTAACACTGTCCCCTATTACATCAGGTAGTAAGATATACCGTGCTACGTTTGATGCTAATGGTAATTACAACAAGATTCTGATTATACGTAAGTCTTCAAGCGGTACTTCAGGAAACTGGAATGATCGTTGGAACCAGACATGCGATTTGAGTGTCCCGTCCGCCATCAACTGTAATATCATTACGGAGTTTGCTACCAAAAATAATGTGTCGGACGCATGTACAGGTACTTCCACATGGAAGACCTACACCCCTGCCGTTTCCACCATTCCGAATGTCAATACCATCATAAGCAGCGGTGTAACGGAGGAAGTTATCCACGTCTGTCCCGACGCAGCGACTGACCCGTTCTCTTTGCGCGTCAAACTTAACGCTGCTAAAACGGCCTATTTATACGACGATGTGAGCGGGCACGGCTGGTTCTACTCTGCCGATGGAAGCACATGGAGTTCCGTTGATTCGTACGCAGGAAACATCCGGGATGAGGAGAAAGACAAAGACTACCTCAAGAATAAATTCCCCGCCTCTTTACCTACGGCGTTCTATTACTACTTGTATTCCAACATTCCCTCCGGTCGTCGTTTGATCAAGATTATTCCCGATGCCGTATGTGAATTGGACTGTTCCATCACATCGTTTGAGACAGCCATCTCAGCCGTCAATGCCGATGATAACACCTATACATTGGACGGCATGGTGGCTTTCGCCGAGCCGAACGGCAAGCTCGTGATTGAGTGCGACGGCAAGTCGGTCACCATTAATTCTCCACGGAGCCCGCAGTCATTCTCCCTCAACAAAGTGCCGGCAGCCACTGTCGGAGGAACGACCACCACGGCCAAAGCATATTTTACCGGTAACACAGCCTGTACCAA
>CADAAF010000107.1 GCA_902785805.1 uncultured Bacteroidales bacterium
TCACCAGAGGTTATCACAGATGAAACGGAAGGACTGAATGATAAGGAAAGACGTATCCTTTTAAACTTCCAGGATGAGATGGAAATAGGTGACGTTGTTGTTGCACGCGCTACCAGCGATGCTGTAGACGGAGTGGCGATTATTACTGGCGAGGTAGAGTTTGATACTTCAGATGAATATTATCCAAGGAAGCGTCAGGTTCAATGGTTGTATAAGGGCGCTAATATTAGCATTATCGATCTTAATGGTGGCACAAGGTTGGATCGAAAGTCCGTATATCCATTAAACCGAATCAGTGTAGGTGATTTGTTAAGCAGAGTTCCTACTGAGTCGGGAGTGGAGGTAGAGGATGAAACAAGGCCTTGTTTATAGAGGAATGGGTTTAGAAGCAATTACCACTGATGGTAGGTGCGCACATCAACCGTTTCTATTTCCTTGCCGGTGCGAAAGTCAATCTGAATGTGATAAACAACTTTAAGGCGGAAGCCAAATTCTCGGCTGTAGGTTACTACAAGGAGTTCTTCGACCCGTTTGAGAATATGCCCAACCACGGCTTCTTCTCCGACTATGCGCTTTCAACGAGCGACAAGACCACTATGAAAGTGAACGTGGCAGGTTCGTTTGAATTAGGAGGAGAGATACCATTGGGAAGTGCAAGTCGTTCCGACTCTGAAAACTTCTTCCGTATAGCCGTGTTTGCCGATATGAACATATTGGACGACCGTATGAAATCGGACAAGCCTATGCTGAGTTACCCGCAGCAGTACGCGAGCAATGCCGATATGACAGCCGGACTGAAGATGGTGGACTACCTCTCGTCCAATGCTGCCACGTCACCCGTGCGCAACTTGTTTGCAGGTGTCAAACTGACCTTTGTACTGACCTCGGGTGTCAAGTACGGCTGCGTAATGTGCCAGTCGGGCTATCCTACCCGTCGCGACCGTCGTCGCGGAAGCCGCGTAATGATTTACTAAACGTATAACAACATAATAAAAGAAGCGGCGCAAGAGCCGCTTCCTTTTGCGAATACTAAAAACAAATGGCAAACTTTCAGAAACTCACTTCACGCCAGGAAGACTACTCTAAATGGTATAACGAATTAGTGGTCAAAGCCGACCTTGCAGAGCAGTCGGCAGTAAGAGGATGTATGGTAATCAAGCCCTACGGGTACGCTATATGGGAGACTATACAACGTGAATTAGACCGCCGCTTCAAAGAGCAGGGTGTACAGAACGCATATTTCCCTCTCCTTATCCCGAAGTCGTTTTTAAGCCGCGAGGCTGAACACGTAGAGGGCTTTGCCAAGGAGTGCGCCGTAGTAACCCACCACCGCCTGATGAACGACCCTAACGGGAAAGGCGTAGTGGTTGACCCTAATGCCCGCCTCGAAGAGGAACTGATAGTCCGTCCCACTTCGGAGACTATCATCTGGTCCACCTACAAAAACTGGATATCGTCATACCGCGACCTGCCTATATTGTGCAACCAGTGGTGCAACGTAATGCGCTGGGAGATGCGCACACGCCTGTTCCTCCGTACTGCCGAGTTCCTGTGGCAAGAAGGACATACCGCGCATGCTACCAAAGAAGAGGCAGAGGACTATGCACGCAGGATGTTGGACGTGTATGCAGACTTTGCAGAAAACATAATGGCGATACCCGTCATCAAGGGTGTCAAGTCCGCCAACGAGCGTTTTGCTGGTGCGCTGAACACCTACTGCATCGAAGCGATGATGCAGGACGGAAAAGCGCTGCAAGCCGGTACGTCGCACTTCCTCGGACAGAACTTCGCCAAGTCGTTTGACGTGCAGTTCCTGTCGAAAGAGAACAAATACGAGTATGTATGGGCAACCTCATGGGGTGTTTCCACCCGCTTGATGGGTGCACTCATTATGACCCACTCGGACGACAACGGACTTGTATTGCCTCCTGCATTGGCTCCTACGGAGGTAGTTATCGTACCTATCTTCAAGAAAGCGGAAGACCTTGCCGCACTGATGGAGAAATTAGACCCGTTGGCAGCCGAATTGCGCAGCCGCAATATACGCGTGAAAGTAGATACATCCGACCAATCCTCACCGGGCTTCAAGTTCGCCAACTACGAGTTGAAGGGTGTACCTGTCCGTATAGCCATGGGGGCACGCGACTTGGAGAACGGCACCATAGAGGTGGCACGCCGCGACACACTGACCAAAGAGACCTTACCGTTAGAGGGTATCGTGGAGCATATAGAGCAACTCTTGGCTGATATACAGCGTAACTGCTACCAGAAAGCCCTTGACTTCCGCACAGCCCATATCCGCACTTGCGACTCGTACGAAGAATTCAAGACGGAGATACAGAAAGGCGGATTCCTGCTTTGCCACTGGGACGGCACACCGGAAACAGAGGAGCGTATCAAAGAAGAAACCAAAGCAACTATCCGTTGTATTCCTCTCAATCCGCTTCCCGGGTTCAAAGAGGAAACCGGCAAGTGTATGGTTACGGGCAAACCGTCGGAGCGTCGCGTAGTCTTCGCAATAGCCTATTAAAAGTATAATCCTGCACAATGCAAGTCGCTATTAGAAAGCGACTTGCATATTTTATGCTATTTTTTTTGCAAAAAGATTTTGTCAGTATGCAAAAAGGCTGTACCTTTGCAGCCGCTTTTGAGGTAGAAGTACCCATATACGAAAGCGAAATGGTCCATTAGCTCAACTGAATAGAGTACCACACTACGGATGTGGGGGTTGCAGGTTTGAATCCTGCATGGATCACCAGATACAAACAATAGACCGCTGAACAGGCGGTCTATTTGTTTCGCAGTCTATCTGTTTCTGTGATCTTTCTGTTTCCGCAGTCTAATTGTTTCCTTTGCGCGGTCTATTTGTTTCCTTTGGCGCGGTTGTGGGTTTGGCAAAGCATCTGGCAGTTGGAGATGTCGGTTGCGCCACCCTTGCTCCATGCCGTCACATGGTCAGCGTCCATCTCTGCCAGTTTCCATATACGGCTACGGTTAGCGTCATTGCCGAGAGCGCAAAGCGGACAGTTAGAGAGTTCTTTTTGTTTGGCATCCTCCGTCTGACGGGCATAGACCGCTTTCTTGGTCGGTTCGTCAAAGCAGCGTACCTCCAATAGTCCGGTATCCTGACAACCGCCGAGAATATACTCGTAGATGCCTTTCTTGTTCTTTACGTAGTAGTCTTCATATAGTTCACGCTGCTTGGCGGCTACCTGTGCGGGGTCGTAAGGGTTCTTGTGGTATTTCTCATAGAGTTCTCCCCACGGAAGTCCGCACATCTCTTTCTCTACATTAACAAATACGCCGCTCACCCAATCAATAACACTGTTGAAATAGGTCTCTAACTCGCGTATATTATCGTCGTTGCGGTGGAGCGACATATAAGAACTTATATTGCCCTTGCTGACCCACTCAAGTGCCGTGTGCAGATACGCCTGGCGTTTGACGTTGCCACGCAAGAAAGCCGCCCACTTGTTGATATTAGCATTCTGTGAGTTGGAGAATACCTCCTTTGCCTTTGTAACGAACTGACCGCAATAGACAGCATTCAATATCTCCTGCTCCTCCAAAGGCAATCCCACGATATTGATAGTCTTGAACCATTCCTTGATTTGGCTTTCCGTGCCCTCGCACTCATATACCAGCAGTTCAGTTTTGAGTATCTTCTCTTTCAGGTCTTCCGCCATATAGTCGAAATACTGCTCCATTCCATTGATACGAATAGCGAACTTGCGTGTAAGGAAACGTCCTAAAGAGGTGATTCGTTGCTGTCCGTCCAACACTTCCAAATGGTTGTCATCCACCCGATTGAAATACAGCAAGCCTATAGGGTAGCCTTTGAGTACGGATTCTATAACGGCTATTTCGCGTGCTCCGTTCTGCTCTGCGTACAGGTAATTACGCTGGTATTCGGGTTGAATGGTCAAACGACCGCTCAAACCAAACAAGCCTTTTCCTTCTGCCTCGTTGTAAGTAAACCCTTTGCAGATTTCCTCTACGGTGTATGTCTTACGAGTTGCTTTCATAGTATTTATTGTTTGTTTCTATTTCTTGCTTCTGTCAGCCAAAACCTTGACGATAGTGTTGTTCATCATCATTCGCCATCTGAGCGATGTGTGTGGCAGTGGAACATAGGCATAGTGTTTAGTCTCCGCTTTCTCGCACAAAGCCTGCCCTGTAATGGCTTGCAGTTGTTCGTTTGCCAATGTGTCAGGAGTAGGTTCTAAAAGCAAAAGCCTTCCCTCTGCGCATGCCTCAAAATAGACACCTCCGGGCTTATAAAACCGCTCGTGCTCAGAGCCGACAGGCGGGAAACCATCGTTCAGCACTATCACCAAAAGCCGACCTGCCTCTCGCACTGCACGCACAATCTGCTTTTCTCCCTCACTGACAGCACCACTGTAACTGACCGCTCCTTCCTCTGCCGCTTTCATGATAGTCGAATGTTGAGCGGCTAATTGTTCTGCTGATGCACTACGCGAGCATACAATAGCCTGTCTCTGCGGGTAATCAAGCAAGAACGGATTGCCCAAAGCTGTGAAGGTCAGCCCTTCAACCTGCAAATCTCTGCGCAAGCGAAACAAGTCAGAGTGCATCCGTTTGAGCATTGCACGACGAGGGTTATCGTGTATATAGGCTATCATGCGGTTCAGTTGCCCCTTGCCAACCAATGTACGGATATATGGCGGCTCAAAGCGGTACGGCAAGTGCAATTTCTTGTTATTATTATCTCCCGCAGATTGAATCTGCGGGTTTATAGAGACGGGGATATCAATACTGTCTGAAGAGCCTGAGCCACCTTCAGGAGCAGTATGGGAAAAGATAATCTTGTGCCATGCCTGACGCATGCTGCGAGCCACTTCTTTGATAGAATACGGATGCTCTTTTTGCACCCACAGCACTACATGTACGTGGTCAGGCATCAATTGTTTTGCGCATACCCTTACGGCAGGAAAGAACGAAGGTAATTGCTGTATATTGCCGGATATATCCAACCCGACAGGCGATAACTCGACCCGGGCAGCAGATGCATCCCCTGCCAATGCGCCCAATACAGGCTCACGGTCATGGACGACAAAAGTGAGGTGATAAATGCCCTCACCCTTGAATATATCTTTATGTCGCTTCCACGTGAACATACGGCGTTACTGCTTGTTCGGTCGTTTATTATACCCCCCGCAATCTGTCTGCTGCTGACACCGCAAAGGTAATACTTATTTTTCAATTACACAATACTTTATATTTTTTTAGTATGGCATTTGAGGATTTTTTGTTATGCCATTTGAGGATTTTTCGTTATGTCATTTGGAGATATTTCAGCGTTGCATTTGAGGATTTTTTTCGGTACACTTTCCTTATGCGGTAAGTCACCACCGAGACAGTTATTTTTTGCGGATAAATATTCTACCATAACATCTTTTTCCATTTACATATCCTCTTCCTTTAGAAAGATTCAAATCATATTCATTCCCTATGATTTCAAATTGTTCAGGACAATACTTATCCAAGAATGAGATAGGCACTCCCATTATTCCTTCAAAGTCATTGGGTATGACCTCTGTATATGGAACTTCAATTGCGTCATAGTTGTCATAGTGCTGATATTCGGTTAATCCTTTCAACTTATTGTTATACTTCAAATTGTCCGCCATATTCATAAGTTTCAATGGTTGATGACGCCGACTATGTTCAAGGTTAGTATACCAACAAGTATTTCCCATTGTTTGTGTTTCACCATTGATTTTTATGTATGTCTTAGAACCAAAACTAACCCCTAACCAGATTTTGTTATCCTTTATAAGAGGAAATACTTCCTTGTAAGTAATAGCATTCATGCTTCCTATTATTAGGAATTGCTTTCTTCGTTCCATTATCCATGCGAGGAAGTCGCGGAAAAGGGAGAAAGGCGGGTTGGTGATAATGATGTCTGCTTCATCGCGAAGAGCGGTCACTTCCGCACTACGGAAATCGCCGTCTCCTTCCAAGTAATTCCATTGCAAATCGTCAATATCAATACGTCCGTTGGCGTTTGTATCGTGGGTGAGCGTGAAGATTTTGCCCTTGATACGGCTTTTCTCTACATTATACAAAGGGTTCTCCGTCTCAAAGAGCGTCGGCTGCCAATCAGTCTTATACTTCTTGCTTTCTATGGCATACGATGTGGAAATGAGTTTCTTCAGTCCGAAGAACTCAAAGTTCTGGGCAAAGAACTTAGTGAAATTGCTCCATTCCGGGTCATCACAAGGCAACAAGATTGTCTTGCCCCGAAAGACATCGGGGTTGTATTCGATATAGGCGTTTACTTCTTTCTGAATGTCTGCGTACTGAGTGTAGAACTCGTCGTTCTTCGCATTCTTTGCTGCTCCCAAATTAGTGTTTTTAGCCATGGATTGATAGTTTGCGGCTATCCATCCACAAAGCAGAAAAGAAAAGTGAGTATATCTACTCGCGTTCACGGGAGGTCCGGAAAGAAAACCCGCCACCAATTATAGATACACTCACACTGAAATACATCAGTGCTTTATAATTGGTGTGGGAAGTTCCTTTACTTCCGTGGACATGGCATTTCTAATTCTGTTAAGAAATTAGTTTTCCGGACCTTTTTCTCGAACGCGAATAATAGCCAAATTGTTAGTACATTGTTTAATCGCGCAACGCTTTGCGCTTGCTTAAAAAGACTTCAAACAGCACAAAAGTACAAACCATATTTGAGATACACAAACAAACAGCCAACTATCTGTCATTTTTCTTCATTTTGCGGGGGAAATACCCAATTCTACCAGAGTACTGTAAGAGTACTGTGAAAGTTGCTTTGACCTATGGGCGACCTATGGGTGACTTATGGGTGACCTATGGGCGACCTATGGGTGACCTATGGGCGACCTATGGGCGACCTATGGGATATAGACGGGGAGATGATAGGGAAAAAACAGGGGGGAAACCGGGAAAATACAGGGAAAAAAGAGGGAGAAAAAATCTCTTTCATTTTGATTTTGACATATAGAATTATCGCCGTACCTTTGCACCCGAAGATATTGGTATGCGGAGAGTGTGCTTTACGTCATAGGGGAAGAGGTGTAAAAGAATGGGAAGACATGCATGACGATGCAGGGAGAGAGGCTTAAAGGAACGACAAACCAACTAAAAACTAAACGATATGGACAAACCTTATGTACTGGGGTTGGATATGGGGGGTACGAACAGCGTACTCGGAATAGTGGATGCACGCGGACAAGTGTTAGGACGCACCAGCATCAAGACACAAGACTACAAAGACGTCAACGTCTATGTACAAACATTGTACGACGAGGCGATGAAGATAATCACGCCCATCGGCTCGTTAGATATGTTCCGGGGTATCGGAGCGGGCGTGCCGAACGGCAACTACTACACGGGTCGCATAGAGGGAGCAATGAACCTGCCGTGGCAGAACGTGCCCTTTGCAGAGATGATGCAGAAGCAGTTCGGTCTGCCTTGCGCCATCACCAACGACGCTAACGCCGCCGCCATGGGCGAGATGACCTACGGCGCCGCCAAGGGAATGAAGAACTTCATCATGATAACCCTCGGCACAGGCGTGGGAAGCGGCATCGTAATAGACGGGAAGGTGGTATATGGTCACGACGGTTTTGCGGGCGAGCTGGGTCATACGTGCGTCAACCGCAGCCCCGAAGCACGTCAGTGCAACTGCGGCAAGAAAGGCTGTTTAGAGACATACGCCTCCGCCACCGGTGTATCACGCACCGCCAAAGAGATAATATCAACCACGGACAAGCCTACCCTATTGCGGCAATTAGACCTGAACAGCATCACATCAAAAGACGTGTTCGATGCCGCCGAAAAAGGCGACGAAGTAGCCAAGCAAATCTTTGACTACACAGGAACCATCTTAGGTCAGTCGTTCGCCAACTTTGTGCAGTTCTCCGCCCCCGAGGCGATTATTCTGTTCGGCGGTCTGACGAAAGCGGGACACTGGATAATGGACCCCGTTGTCAAAGCGATGAACGAGAACGTTCTTCCGCTGTGGCGTAACAAGGTGAAAGTGCTGTTCTCCGACCTGAAAGAGTCGGACGCCGCCGTTTTAGGCGCAAGCGCATTAGCCTGGGAGTAAGAGAGACAGGATGTTCCCGCTACGAATCCTATATCAGTTTCCCGATTGGCTCCACGGATGGTACGGTCAGGCATTATGGTTAGGTAAGAAGGGCGGCGAGATGCCGACTGTTTATCTGACTTTTGACGACGGACCAGTGCCGGAAGTGACGCCGCAGGTATTAGATATATTGGACTCGTTCGGAGTGAAGGCTACGTTCTTCTGGGTAGGCGAGAACCTGCTCAAGTACCCTCATCTGGCTCAAGAGGTGGTCAGTCGCGGTCACCATGCAGGGAACCATACCTATAACCATCTGTCAGGCTGGTCGGTAAGCGCCGACGAATACAAGGCGAACATCGCCAAAGCAGATGCCATTATGCGCGAAGTGGTTCCGTCATACGGCTCAGAGGGTAAGAAACTGTTCCGTCCTCCGTACGGGAAGATGCGCCGTGAGGTGTACAAATGGCTGCAAGGCGAAGGCTACACGGTTGTGCTGTGGGACATAGTAACACACGACTATAACCGCCGTTACACGCCCGACGAGATAGAGCGTATCACGTTGCAATACGTGAGAGACGGGAGCATACTACTGCTCCATGACAGCATCAAAGCGTCGAAGAACACACTCGCCGTGCTGCCTGTGCTGATACACCGATTGCAAGTAAAAGGCTATCAATTCGGAACGTTATAAAGAAAGACCATACTACATGGGGAAACATCTACCTATCCTGCTGTGGATATTGAGCAGCCTGCTGCTCGTATCCTGCCGCAATACACTTCTCTCTACCGAGGAGGCATTGCGTCAGGCTGACAGGCAGATGGAGGAGCTGGAAGCATGCCTGCAACATACGCCGCTGTTAGACTCCATCCAGCCTATCACCACCCGCACGGAAGGAGTCTATTTCTATATCTTCAACGCCGGTCAGATGGTTTATTGGTCGGACAACCGCCTGAACGTGGACAGCGTGGAACACCCTATTACAAGCGATTGGACGAAGACCGCCTTCCGCAACGCCAAAGGCCGGAGCCGCTGGAAACGTCTGGGGACATGGGGGATATTGGCCGCTGTGCCAGAAGAATGGAACGAAGTAGAAGGACAAACACTATCGCAAAGTTTCTCCTACCGCCCGCTGATGGAACAGAAAGAAGTGGAACAAAACAGGTGGAGCCAAGCCCGTCTGCGGGTGCGTATCTTCTACATAGTCAGCCTGCTGTTCTTCTTCGGGATTATCGTATTCGGCATCGGCTGGTTAGTCCATAAACGCGGGTTCAAGAACATGCGGATGCAGACCAAGTTCCAATACCTGTTCATCTTCCTGTCGTTCGTTACACTCATCTATATCTTCTCAATGTCGGTCAAGTACGTCCGCCGCCACTATTCGCGCCAACAGCAAGAGACACTGCAGAACAAGAGCCGTTATATACGCGCCGCCCTGCAAAGCCTGTACTACTGGGACTACAGCCTTGACCTGACCAAGACCGATGCGCTGAACACCGACCTGCGGGACATAGCATACACATACGGGGTAGATATACACGTATATAGTATGGAAGGGCAGTTGGTAGGCAGCAGCACGCCGCAACTGTTCGAGCAAGGGTGGCTGTCTCCATATATAGCCCCCGAAGTGTTCTACGCCGAGCACCATACCTGCACACGGTACGAGCAACTGAGCAACCTGCGCTACTTGGCATCCTATACGGAGTTTGTGAACGGCAGCGAGTTGCCGATAGGCTATATCGGCGTACCCTCCTTCCTTTCGGAAGACGAGATGGCGATGGAAGTGGACGGCTTCTTAGCGCGTCTGCTGCCTGCCTACTTGATAGCACTCTTCCTCGCTTTTATCTTCTCCGGCTACGCATCGTCACTGCTCATCAAACCCATTAACCACCTGAGCAAGAATATGCAGCAGTACGAGTTAGGCCGCAAGGACTTGCGTATAGAGTACGCTTATCACGATGAGGTGGGCGACCTCGTGAACCACTACAACGAGATGGTGGCAGAGCTGGCAACCGCCTCACGCCGCTTGGCACGGTCGGAACGCGAAGGAGCATGGCGAACAATGGCACGGCAAGTGGCACACGAGATAAACAACTCACTCACACCAATGAAACTTACACTGCAACAACTGCAACGTACACGCGGGACAGAACGGTTTGAGCAGTACTTCGACAAATCAACCCATATGCTCATCGAGCAGATTGATAACCTGAATCATATAGCCGCCTCGTTCTCTTCATTCGCCAAGATGCCGGAAGTGACAGTGAGCGAAGTGGACGTGGCAGACAAACTGGTGCACGTACTGACGCTGATGAACAACAACGAGCAGCATATACCTATTCGGTACGTGGGTCCAAACGACGGCATACACGTATATGCCGACAAGGACCAGATACAACAGGTGTTCACCAATATCCTTCGTAACGCACTACAAGCCTTGGAAGAACGTACGGACGGCGACGTGATAGTGGTGCTCAAACAAGAAGGCGACAAAGTGATAATATCGTTCTCAGACAACGGCGGCGGCATACCCGAAGATGTTCGCAGCCGAATCTTTACGCCTAATTTCACCACCAAGTCGTACGGGACAGGTCTGGGGCTCGCCATCGCACGCAATATAGTGGAAGGCTGCGACGGCAGTATCCGCTTCGAGACATCCGAGAAAGGGACGACGTTCTTCGTGACCCTCAATTCCGCGAAAGAGAGTGTTTAGTGCCCGTAAGAGGTGCGCGTACAAAAACTAATCGGAGCAACCGGTTCTACGCCGATTGCTCCGACTTTCGTTTTATACAGCGGGTATTTACTCTACCCTCTGTCCCTGTGCGTTGTAGATAACGCCATCGCGCTCGATGTAAAGGATACCGTTCTCTATGAACTTATGCGGTTCGGCAGAATTGTTCACCAGCATTTCGCCTTTGTCTATTCTCAATTCGCCCATATCTTCGCCGTCCACGATGATGCGGATACGCTCGGCATTCAGTGTGCCCGTTTGGCTGCGGAAGATGCCGCGATATGCATAGATGGTGCTGCCCGATGAGGTGTTCGGATAGTAAATCTTGTTATCCTTGAGACCCATATAGCGGTTGTCGCCGGACGAGCCTTTCAGCGTACCTTTGCGCAGAGTGCCAACCAACTCGATATTGCCTTGTGCACTCGAACCTTCCAAGTTATCGTAGGCTGCCACCGAGTTCAGTTCTTCACCCTTGTCAGCTGACAAATCTATCTTCACACCCGGGAATACAAACGAGGTATGAGCCGCCAATTTGGCATCCGCATTCACTATATATCCCTTGCCCGCTTCTATGCTCTTGGCGATAGAGAAGAACAGACTGACACCCGCATCGCCATCACCTGCTGCGTATCTGAACTCATAGATACGTGAACCGAAATTCAATGTACCGAACATAGCTTTGTTGACATTGAACGGCAAGCACAACGTACTCCATTTGCCCTGTGAGAACTGGCGATTGAGAGTGACTGTATTAACGGTTACGCCATCATAATCCTCCGCGAACTGCGTGTAATACTCATCGCTCTCCCTCTCCTGCAATACGATGTCCTTTGGCAGGGCTTCGGTCGCTGTATAAGTGGCAGTATAGGTCGCATCTTCGGTTACGGCTACGATGTCCTTGTCCCAACCTGCAAAGTAGTAGGTGTATTCATCATCGGAGTATTGGCTCGGTTCAGCACCATTATATACAGGTGTCTCGCCATAGTACCATAAGCCGCTCTGCAATTCCGTACCGTCCTCGTCTTGGAAGGTAATGGTGTATTGGTTCCGTTCGCTGTCATAAACGGCGGTATAGGTCGCATCTCCTGTTACGGCTACGATGTCCTTGTCCCAACCTGC
>CADAAF010000108.1 GCA_902785805.1 uncultured Bacteroidales bacterium
GCCAAGAACCTGACCAATATGCGCTCCAAGTCTGCAGACGACAAAGCTGTTCTGCCACCTGCCGTCAAGTTCTCTTTGGAGGAGGCTTTGGAGTATATCAAAGTGGACGAATACGTGGAGGTTACGCCGCACGCTATGCGTATCCGCAAGATTATTTTGGATGAGTTGGAACGCAAACGTGCCAACAGGTAACTAACTGACCAAAAGAAAAGAGCCTTGATAGGTATATTTAACGATAATTTTCCACCCATTTTAGATGGTGTAGGGCTGACGGCACAGAATTACGCGTATTGGTTGCACATGAAAGGGCATGATGTCCGCGTGATTACTCCGTATGCTCCGGGTGCAGACGAAGTGATTGAAGCTGCTCCGTATCCTATTAACCGTTATATGTCCGTACCTATTCCTTTCCGTCATCCGTATCGCTACGGTTTGCCATACGTCGATGCAGCATTCTGGCACAACTGGAGGAAGATGCGTTTTGAACTGGTTCATGCACATTGTCCATTCACTTCAGGTAACCTTGCCTATAGTGCCGCCAAAAAACAGAATATACCGTTGGTAGCGACTTTTCACAGCAAGTACCGTCAAGACTTTGAGCATAATGTGCCCAACAAGCGGGTAGTGGACTGGATGATAAAGCAGATAATCGGGTTCTTTGAGAAGGCGTATGAGGTATGGATTCCTCAGGCTGCAGTAGAGCCGACACTGCGCGAATACGGCTTCAAGGGGCACGTGGAGGTGGTGGAGAACGGCAACGATTTTTCTACTCCTTCGCCGATGGTAGAGGTGCTCCGTAAAGAGATGCGAGAGGAATTGGGGGTAACAGAGAACGAGACGATGCTGCTGTTTGTAGGTCAGCATATATGGGAGAAGAACATAGGTTTTATCTTGGATTCGCTCGCACTGATTAAGGATAAACCTTTCCAGTTGTTTATGGTGGGGACAGGTTATGCTGTACACGATATAAAGCAGAAAATAAAGGCATTAGGGCTGTCCCATTGCGTGACGATGTTGGGCAATATCAACGACCGTGAGCGTCTGAAGAAAATAGATGCGGCGGCCGATTTGTTCCTCTTCCCGTCGCTGTATGACAATGCACCGTTGGTGGTACGTGAAGCGGCTGCTATGCACACACCTTCGCTGATGCTGCAAGATAGTACAGCCGCAGAGGTTATCAGGTCGGGGGAGAACGGTTTCCTGACTGCCAACAACACGAAAGAGTACGCTGACCGTATCGTATGGCTGATGGAGCATCCTGCATTGTTGCTGCAAGTGGGCGTAAAAGCATCGGAAACGATAGCGAGGTCGTGGGAAAACGTGATAGAGGAGGTTATACAACGATATGAAGATATAAAAAAGAACTACAATCGCATCCTAAAATAAGATGATAAAACTTGTATCAACAGCCTTTTTCCAAGCCGCATTGATGGTACTGGGGCAGTTACTCCTTAAGTTGGGGATGCAGCATGTGCATGATTTTACATGGACATGGACTTGTTTCCTGCATCAGATTCTGCTCAATTGGGGGCTGATAACGGGTGTAGTGCTATTGGTGGCTACTAACCTGCTATGGATGTATATGCTCAAGATATATCCATTCTCTATTATTTATCCGTTAACGAGTGTCGGGTTCGTGTTGGGTATGTTGGTAGGAATGCTTTTTTTTAACGAAACAGTGGTGTGGTCGCAGTGGATAGGTGTGATGCTTATTATGGGCGGATGCTGGTTCATCGTGAAGTAAATGTGCTGTCTTTACCGGAAGTCACCCGACAGCAAACCGACAATTACCCGACAGCAGAGCGGAATAATATACAGAGTATGCAGAAGTCTTGCCTGCAATAATTAAGTGTTCGACATTTAGAAAACTAATACGTGAATAGACTGAACAAATACATATTTCTCATCGCCTGTCTCATAACGGTGCTACTCTTGCCGTGGCATTCGCTTGTCGCACAGACTCAGACACAGTCCAAGAAGACGAGCGTTAGCGGTGTGGTAGTGGATGCTGAAACGGGCGAAACACTGCCGTTTGTGCAGATATATTTTGTCGAGACTAAATCCAACAAGGGCGAGGCAAAAGCCACGCAGTATGGAGCGATGTCCGATACGGACGGAAATTTCAGCGTCAGCAATCCGTCTGGCTACACGACACTCTATTTTCAGATGATAGGCTACAAGATGGAAACCTATACTGCTCGTCGCGGTCAAGACAAGAAGAACATAAAAATTAAGATGAAGCCCGATGTGTACGGCTTGCAGGATGTAGTAGTAACACCCAAGAACGGCAAGAAGAAGTATCGGCGCAAAGGCAATCCGGCTGTGGAGTTGATTCGTAACGTGATTGCGCATAAGGATTCGTTCCAAGTGAAAAGCACCGACCATTATACCGCAGAAACTTATCATAGGATGTCGTTCGCTATTGATAATTTCACACCGGACTTCCAAAAGGGACTTTGGAAACACATCGCTTTTATAGAGAAATATATTGACACAACCGGTGTCTATCCATCGTTGAATGTGTCTATTCGTGAAAATTCAGGCCACGAATACTACGTTCGCAAGCCTCGTCGCGAGAAGAAAGTGATAGAGAGAAAACGTATATTTGGCTTGGAGTCACTGCTGTCCACCCAATCGTTGGAAAGCGCAATGACGGCAGTGTTCAGTGATGTGGATATTTACGATGACAATATGAATCTGCTGTTCAACCGCTTCGTATCTCCTGTATCGAACGGGTTGGCGGTAAGTTATTATCAATACTATATAATGGATACCATTCAACTGAATGGCGACAGCGTGATAGACCTTGCATTCGTACCGGTAAATTCGGAGAGTTATTCGTTCACGGGGCACCTGTACATAATGAAAGACAGCACATACAAGATAAAAAAATACTCCATCAATATTCCGCAACATATCAATATGAACTTCGTGAGTCACTATTCTGTGGAGCACGAATACGCACAATTAGCAAATGGTTTGTGGGCACCGAGCCGGACCAACACATCGTGCAAGTTCTACTTGACGAATAGGAATCGGACACTCCTTGCTCGTCAGACAAAGATTTATACGGGTTTTGATTTTGACAGTGCGATTGACCCGGAGGTATTTAGCAGTCGTGTGCCTGTAGATACAGTCAAGCACGATTCTACATCTATCAGTGCCGATTTCCGCTATTGGGACGAACATCGTCCGGAGCCGCTGTCGCGATATGAAGGGTCTGTGTTTGATATGGTAAACGAATTGAAGGCGACACCCAAGTTCAACGGGTTGATTATGACTATTGATGCCATAATGTCCGAGTATGTGCAGACTGTTCCTTCTTCCCGTTTCGGCGACTCAAAGTGGGATTTCGGACCGATATACAATACTGTTTCTTGGAACAAATTGGAAGGTGTACGTATGCGTATAGGCGGTCAAACCACTGCCAATCTGCACCCTAAATGTTTCTTCTCGGGGTACGTGGCTTTCGGAACAACGGACTTGCGACCCAAATACAATGCGATGGTGATGTATTCGTTTAATAAGAAACGGTATCATTTGTATGAGGGGCCGCAGCATTACCTTTCGCTGACGTGCCAGTACGATGCAGAGCAACCGGGACTGCAAACGGGTATTATTGACAGAGACAATATACTGATGTCCATACCGACGGGTACGGTAGTGGACAAGAATATGCAGTATGCTTTCCATACCAAATTGCAGTATAGTAAGGAGTTCCCTAATCATTTGGCAGTGAATACGTCATTGCGGTATGAGTATAACGAGGCAGCCGGAGCGATGCACTACGACCGCTTGGTTTGGCAGGACGAGCAGAACTACACAACTTTACCTTTACAGAACAACTACCACCAGAATGCCTACCATAACTATGAGTGTTCGGCGGAGTTGAGGTATATGCCGGGAACGCACGCGATGCTCAACCGAATGGGAGTAGAGACACCTTTTACGTTAGACCATGATGCGCCGGTGTTCTCGCTCACGCACCAGATAGGTTACTTGGACGACAGATTGTTGGCGGACACAAACGGTAAAGGAGGTCAGGGATTTTTCTATAACCGCACCGAAATGATGGCGGAAAAACGTTTCTGGTTCTCTTCATTCGGTCATTTGGATGCACGTCTGCAAGCGGGATACGTATGGCAGAAAGTGCCGTTCACTAAACTATTCTATCCGCAGACCAACACTTCTATTCTGTTGGGTAAGAACGCTTTCAACCTGATGCAGCCGATGGAGTTTATGTTCGATGCCTATGTCAGTTTGTATGCCACCTACTTCTTCAAGGGATGGATACTCAACCGCATTCCGGGTATCAACAAGTTGAAACTGCGCGGCGTGGTAAGTTTCTCAATTATTTATGGTGCTCTTACCAAGCAAAACAACCCGTATTACAGCGGCAGCGAAGGACTCTATGCCCTTCCTAATAATCAAGCTGTTTGGACGTTTGATAAGAACGACCCGACGATAGTTACTGCCGGTGCCACATCTTCGCCCATAGGCAAGTTGCCGTATATGGAACTGACTGCCGGATTTGAAAATATCTTCAAATTCATACGAATAGACTATGTGCGTCGTTTGACGTACAACGACTACGAGTTGCCCGTTATGATACAGAACGCCAATGGTGAAATGGTTCATGCCCGCCGCCGCTATGGTGGTTGGGGACGTAATGGCGTCAAACTGACGGTACGTATAAGCCTCTAAAGTCTTGAGAAGATTAGTCGAACGTCTGTCCGAAGTTGTTCGACATTTGAACCATCTTGTCGTATTCTTCCGGATTAAGGTCGTTGAAGTAGTAGTTGCGCGGATCCACAGGATGACCGTTTTGGTGCACCTCGTAGTGCAAGTGCGGACCTACCGATGCACCTGTATTGCCCACCAAGGCAATAATGTCGCCGCGCTTGACTTTCTGTCCCACATGAACCAGCGACTTGAACAAGTGCGCATACAGCGTCTGATAGCCGTACCCGTGGTCTAATATCACCGTATTGCCGAATCCTTGCCGCCAACCTACGTATGACACTTTGGCGTTACCCGTAGCGAACACGTCCGTGCCTGTCTTGGCTGAAAAGTCCATACCGTAGTGGAACTTGCGCGTGTGATAAATAGGGTGAATACGAAATCCCCAACCGCTTGCTACGTGCTTCAAGTCTTTGTTCAGCACGGGCTGGATAGCAGGAATGTTATCCATCATTGCTTCCTGCGATTTTGCCATCTCTGCTATTTCGTTGAAAGAGTTGGCTTGCACATACAACTCGCGCTCCAAGACATCCACTTTCAGTTGCAGGTCTGCAACCAACTGGCTGTTAGTCATTTTTGCAAGGTTCTCGTAATACGAAATTTTGTTGGTTGCTCCCTGACGGACGGCGAGAGGAATAGGTTCGGCACCGAACAGCACGCGGTACAGGTTATCGTCCCGTTGCGACATATCGGTCATCACCACTTGCATCTGATTAACCTTTTGATCCATAATCTGCATCTGTGCCTCCAATGATTCTTTTTGAGCTATCAGTTGCTTCTCACGTGGGGACGGAAAAATCATAAAAAACACAAAGAAAAAGACTATCCCTAACAGCAACCCTACCAAGATGTACTGTCCTGAACGCTTCAGCCAAAACAAGATGCCGTGCTCGATGCGTTCCAATGCCAATGTCTCAGGATTGATTCTGTATTTATGTTTCATGATAGAGATTTAATGATTGAAAAGATTTAAGGATTTAAGTTTCCTCCCTTCACTTTTTCTTCCACCAGAAGAAGTAACTGTTTTGCCGTCGTTTGTCTTTGTCCGTCCGTGCTACATAGACAAGTTGCATCGTGTAGGGGTCAAGTCCCGTGTAGAACATTGTGGTGGAAAGCGTCATAGGGGTAGGCGTGAAGTCCTGTACCTGTTCGGGGTGGTAGCCCATTCGTCTTGTTTCGTCTGCCAGCGTACGCATATCCTTGTCCGTGCAGCCAGGGTGGGAAGAGATGAAGTAAGGTATGAGTTGCTGGCGAAGTCCCTGTTCTTCATTCACGCGCAGGAAAAAGTCGCGAAATCCCAAGTATGTCTCCCACGATGGTTTGCGCATCAGCTTCAATACGCTGTCAGCCGTATGTTCGGGAGCCACTTTCAGTCGTCCGCTGACGTGCTTGGTTATCAATTCTCGCCCGTATGCATCGTCCATCAGGTCATAGCGTATTCCTGAACCGACAAACGATTTCTTGATGTAGGGCAATGCATCCACCGTATGATAAAGGTCTAAAAGTGCGCTGAAATCGCGGTTCAGGTTTTTGCATATTGAAGGTTGCAAGCATGATGGCCGTACGCAACGAGCGCACAACGACGGGTCTTTTCCTTCTATGCCGTACATATTGGCAGACGGACCGCCCAAGTCGCTCAAATAGCCTTTCCAATCAGGCAGTTGTCTCAACTGCTCTATCTGCCGCAAGACACTTGCTTTGCTGCGTGACACAATCTGCTTGCCCTGGTGTGCAGAGATGGTACAAAAAGCGCAACCGCCGAAACACCCTCTGTGGATACATACCGAGAAGCGTATCATCTCGTATGCAGGTATGCGTTTGTCCTTGTATTTGGGATGGGGCAGATACTGATAGGGCAGGTCATAAACATGGTCCAACGCCTCTTGAGTCAATGCAGGGTAGGGTGGATTGACCACTACTGTCTCTTTGCCTGTACGTTGTATGATTCGTTTGGCGTGTTGCTTGTTCGATTCAGTTTCGATAAGGCGGAAATCCTCCGCGTGCTTGCGTTTGTCCCGTAACTCCTCTTCATAACTGTGCAGCACAATCGTTTGTTCATCTGTTTCGCAACCATCGGCAGTCAGGTAAGCCGTCTGCGGTATGTCGTGCTGAATGCCGCGCTGTGCAATCTCCACAATGGCTTGTTCGCCCATTCCGTAC
>CADAAF010000109.1 GCA_902785805.1 uncultured Bacteroidales bacterium
TACGCCTGTCTCAGAAAGCAAGAAACTTAATCCATTTCAACTATCAATTATCAACTATCAACTATCAATTATCAAGAGCGTCACACTCTTCCTCTGTTTTGGCATCCGATTTCTCATATTTCACATTGGTGCCGCCTGCCGTTTCCATTATCTTTGCATACGTCTTGATGTCTTCTTCTGTTTCCCACATATATTCTTGCATAGCCACTCCGTACAGATAGTATGTAACGTGCCAGCAGAAATGCGGTGTATCCTCATCATCCTCGTCATCATTGCCGCCTTCGTCGTTGCCGCCTAATTTGGCGCATGAGCTGGCGTCGTTGGCGTCTGCCTGTTTGTATGTGAATGTAAAGAGGGTGTTCTTCAGGGTTGCTTGCATGGTTACTACCAGTTCGCGCTCTGTCATCCACAGATACTCGGTAAGCGTGGTGGAGCCGTAATTAACGGTCACTTCCCAGCATTTTTGTGTTGTGTTGTCGAGGGTATTGGGGTCAATCTCTTCGTCATCTTTTCCGCCGTTGTTGCCACCACCGTTTTCACCGCCGTTGTTTCCACCGTTGTTACCGCCATTGTCGCCGCCGTTGTTGTCATCGTCGGGATTGAGTGCCCAGCAGGATTGTTCGTCTTTCACGTCATTCTTTTTGTAGGTGACTTTCAGGTTGGACATCTCCTCTTTTTCTTTTTCTGTAGCTTTGGCGTATGCATCTTTGAGGATACTTACAATCATTCTTTCTGTGCCCCATGCGTAGGATGTCTCGCTGTGTTGCCCGTCTGTATAGGTTATTACCCAGCAGGCCTGCGTGGTGTTGTCAAGGCTTGAGAGGTCGATTTTCTCAATTGCCTGGCCGTTGACCGAATAGTTGGTTACGTTGTCGCCTTTTTTCTCGTTGCAGGCAACAAGCATCGTCAGACTGATTAGCATTACAAGTGCCAAAAAGTGGTTTCTTTTCATAATGGTAAGATTTGGTTGTTTGTATTTAAGTTAATTGTTGTTTGTATCTGTTTGGTTGTTGTGAATGACCGTGTTTATGGAGCAATCACCGCGCAAAAGTATAACCATTGTGTGATATGAGCAAAAAAAAGTTTGACCCAAAAGAAAGATGCGTAAGCATCATTTGTTCCATTTGTTTAATTTGTGAACAAAAGGAGAAAGATAAATCATAAATCATAAATTTGAACCTATAAACTTTCAACTCTCCAACTTCTTTCAATTTTCAACTCTCAACTCTCAACTATAAAAAACCAACTCAACCACCCATAAACTCCTAAACACCTAAACTCCTAAACTTATATAGAGGGGCATACTTAATTTGCAATTTGAAATCATAAATCATAAACCATAAACCATCAACTATCAACTATCAACTATCAACTATCTAAACAACCTATAAACGCCTAAACAACTAAACTCCTAAACCAAGAAAATTGCAATCATAACCGTATCTTTGCACGACATGACAGTCCTGTGGCTTTTATCTCAAAACTGATTATTAGCCGGTTACACAACCTCAGAGTTATTATATGCATTTTTATCGGACACTAATGGTTAAAAATAGAAAATATGGCTTGTAAGACTCAAGAATAAGCAGTATCTTTGCGGCGTTGAGAAATGCGTGAACAGGACATAACCTAATCATAAAGTGTTATAAATAAAAAAAACGATATACATAGGAGAATATGGAGAGTAAACTTGGATTGGATTTTAAGAAGGTTGACTACGCCCGCTCATTGGCGGGTAAGATAGCAACCGAGGTGCAGACCTTCGTGGAGCAGTACACGACGGTGGCCGTGGAACGGACATTGTGCCGCCTGATGGGCATAGACGGCGTAGATGCAAACGGAGTGCCTCTTCCTAACGTGGTAGTAGATGCCCTGATGGAGAAGGACGTATTGGGCGAAGGCGTACTGTTCTTCCTCGGAAATGCAATGATAGCCACAGGTCTGTGTCCGCAGGAAATTGCCGAGAAAGTGGCAACAGGCGATATAGACCTGACGAAGGTGGTTACGACCGACCGCAAGCGTCTGATGGAGGTGCTGCAACCGACCATAGACAGCAGTATAGAGCGCATCCGCACACGCCGCCAACGCAGAGAGCATTACCTTGAAACCATAGGCGAAGGACCTAAACCGTATCTCTATATCATCGTTGCTACCGGCAATATCTATGAGGATGTGGTGCAAGCCCAAGCCGGTGCACGGCAAGGTGCTGATGTGATAGCAGTCATACGCACCACAGGTCAGTCGCTGCTTGACTATGTACCCTACGGCGCAACAACCGAAGGCTTCGGAGGCACATTTGCCACACAAGAGAACTTCCGTATTATGCGCAAGGCATTGGACGAAGTGGGCGAAGAGCAAGGACGTTACATACGCCTGTGTAACTATTGTTCGGGTCTGTGTATGCCGGAGATAGCCATTATGGGTGCCTTTGAAGGTCTGGACGTAATGCTCAATGATGCACTTTATGGTATTCTCTTCCGCGACATCAATATGCAACGCACCCTTATTGACCAGTATATGTCGCGCATCATCAACGGCTTTGCCGGCGTAATCATCAATACGGGCGAGGACAACTACCTCACCACAGCCGATGCTGTAGAGGCTGCACATACCGTACTGGCAAGCGATCTTATCAACGAACAATTGGCACTGATGGCGGGTCTGAAAGAAGAACAGATGGGATTGGGACACGCCTTTGAGATGGACCCGATGCTGGAAAACGGCTTCCTGTTAGAGTTGGCACAGGCACAAATGACCCGGGAGATATTCCCCAAAGCCACACTCAAATATATGCCTCCTACCAAGTTTATGACCGGTAACATCTTCCGTGGACATATACAGGACGCATTGTTCAATATGGTAGGAATATGGACTCATCAAGGCATCCAACTGTTAGGAATGCCGACAGAGGCTATTCACACACCCTTTATGAGCGACCGCTACCTGAGTATAGAGAACGCCAAGTATATCTTCAACAATATGAAAGATATCGGTGAGGAGATGGAGTTCCGCGAAGGAGGCATCTGCCGTACACGCGCAGCGTTAGTGCTGGACAACAGCATCCGCCTGCTGGAAGAAATGGTAAGCGAGGGACTGTTCACCGCTCTTGAGAAAGGAATCTTCGGTGATGTGAAACGTCCGAAGACAGGCGGCAAAGGTCTGGCCGGCGTGAGAATGAAGAAAGACAACTATTTCAATCCGTTTATTGAACTAATGAAAGGGAAAAGATAATGAGCGAAGGACTATACAGTATGGAGGCGAAGGACTTTGACAAGACCCTCAACCTGACCAAGATCAAGCCTTACGGCGATACGATGAATGACGGCAAAGTGCAACTCTCTTTCACCTTGCCTGTGCCATGCGGCGCCGAAGCCGTTGAAGCCGCTAAACAACTGCTAAAAGAGATGGGACTGAACAATCCGTCGGTAGTATATTACAAGGAACTGACCCCCGGATTCACGTTCTTCAACTGCTACGGCTCGTGCACACATACGGTGAACTACTCGTCCATCTATGTACCCAAAGTGGAGTCGAACGTGATGTCAATGCCCGATACGGACGAGTATATCCGTCAGCACTTCGGTCGCAAGATTGTGATTGTAGGTGCATCAACAGGTACGGACGCACATACGGTCGGCATCGATGCGATTATGAACATGAAAGGCTATGCGGGTCACTACGGATTGGAACGCTACGATATGATTGAGGCATACAACCTCGGCTCACAAGTGCCCAATGAAGACTTCATAGCCAAGGGAGTGGAACTGCACGCTGACGCTCTCATTATCTCCCAGACCGTAACGCAGAAAGACGTACACATCCAGAACCTGACCAACTTCATCGAACTGATGGAAGCGGAAGGACTGCGCGACAAGATGATCTGCTGCTGCGGCGGAGCACGTATCACACACGAACTGGCACAAGAACTCGGATTTGACGCCGGATTCGGAATGAACACATACGCCGATGACGTAGCATCATTCATTGTGCAAGAAATGGACAAAAGAGGCATGAAATGATTTTCATTCTACTGTTTATATGAAACACTCATTCACTATTCCGCATAAACTGCTTTGCCTCGGATGGGTCGGTATAATGGTAGCCGCCACCGCTCTTCCCTTACAGGCACAACGCACCCAACCCGCCGCATCGGTTGATGACTATGTATATTGGGGTTCACCTGCTACCTACCTGAATAATCAAGCCAAAGTAGCCTACCCTCTTATCGACCGTATGTTAGACGCTTATCCGCCTGCAAAAGAAGTGGATAAACACCGCCAAATGGCTTTGGTTACACTTGACCAGTTCCTCCACGATGCGGATTACCAGAGACGTACAGCATTCTACACGTTCATCAACAACCGACTGAACCGCGTTTCTGACAAGATGGATCAAGCGATGTTGTCAGGAGTACGGATATACAAACTGTATAACAGCGGCTTTATCCTCAAAACGAAGAAAACAACTATTGCTATCGACCTTGTTCCGGGCGGGACTACAGCTAAACCATTTCTTACCGACTCGGCATTAGTAGAGATAGTAAACCGATGCGATGCCCTCCTTGTGACCAACTCGGACAATAGTCACGCCAACCGTGCAGTTGCCAAAATGTTTGTGGACTTAGGCAAACAAGTACTGGCACCGCAAGGACTTTGGACCAAATTAGGCGACGAGGTACTAAACGTAGGAGGCGACACCACACAGGTTGTGAAATTGGACAAAATGACTGTAAATGTGCTGCCTGGACATTATGGCAACACGAGCAACAACATCTATGTTATAGACCTTCTCGGATGCGGCATAATTGCCCATACAGGCGCACAAGATAATGACAACGATTGGACTTGGATAGACCGGCTGCACGACCAATACAACGTGGATATACTGCTGACCAAAAGTCAGAACACCCACTTGGAAGCTATGCTGAAAGGCTTCCAACCACGTGTGGTCATCACATCGCACGAAAACGAAATGGAAAGTTCGGTTGATAAACGTGACTCATATTGGGCTACACAAAAACGGCTGAAAAGACTTGCAGACCTCGCCATACCGAATGTCATAATGACTTGGGGCGAGACATACGAGTACGCAGACAGCGAGTCTGAAAATATCTCGTCATCTGCTAACAAGGTGTATCGGGATGGACGCATTTACATTGAAAGGAAAGGCACGCTCTATACGCCATCGGGCATTAAAGTGAACTAATAATTGTACCCACACTATGAGAAAATATATACTTTCCGCACTTCTGCTTTTGAGTTTGAGTATTGCAGCACAGACATCAGGCGAGAATCCTAACGCCGACCACTTTATCTATCAGGGCTATCTTTCAGACTATAAGTTAGGACAAGCCTCATCGGCATTCAACGCCATTGACGATATGCTTCAGACTTACCTGCCGGGTAAGGAAATACCCTTGCCACGTGAATTGGCACTTGTCAGCCTTGACCAACTGCTTCACGATACGGACAACGATGCCACAGAGCCGTTCTACACCTTTATCAATAAGCGTATGCAGCGCGTACTCAAAGACTTGGACCGCCCTGTGACCAAAGGGTTGCGCATATACAAACTCTATAACGACGGCTTTATCATCAAGTCCAAGAAAGCCACAGTGGCTATTGACCTTATTCCGGGTGGACCGAATGACAAACCTTTCATCACCGACTCTATTATCTACGGCATAGCGGGCAAATGTGATGCATTGTTCATTTCGCATATCCACGCAGACCATGCTAATCTCAATATAGCCAAGTCGTTTGCTGCAAGAGGCAAACGAGTGATTGTTCCTAACGGCGTATGGGTAGGAGTGGACTCGCTGATTCAACCGATTGAAGTGGGCGGCGTGGAAACAGATATCGAATTTGAAGAATTAGACCTGACACTCCATGTGCTTCCCGGACACCAGGACAATATCTACAACAATATCAATGTGGTCGAGTTTCACGGCGAAGGCACGGTAGCGCAGACAGGCGACCAATGGAACGGACCGGATTTGAGTTGGATAGTGAACGTGTACAAACACTATAACATTGACGTGCTAATGCCCAATTGTTGGATTCACGATATGGAAGAGTCCATCCGTGGTTTCAATCCCAAACTCATTATTACCGGCCACGAGAACGAATTGGGCGAACACTCAATTGACCACCGCGAAGCCTATTGGGTAACCATCAAGAAAATGGAAGCAATGCCCAACCTCAATATCCCGTATGTATTGATGACGTGGGGCGAATGGTATGACTACCTGAAATGATAATGCATTAAGGAACGCGAACTAATTATCCAATAAATTATATAGTTATGGAAAAAGAACAAGTAAGAGAAGTGATTGCGCGCCGTGCGGCACGTGAGTTGCACGATGGCGATGTAGTGAACTTGGGTATCGGTCTTCCGACGATGATTCCGAACTATCTGCCTGAAGGTATCACCGTTACGCTTCAGACGGAGAACGGCGCAATGGGTTTGGGTCCGTCTCCGAAAGCAGGCGAAGAGGACAAGAACCTGGTGAATGCGGGCGGCGGTTCGATTACGCTCGTTCCGGGTGCATCGACCTTTGACAGCGCGACATCGTTTGCCATCATTCGCGGCGGTCACGTGGATGTCAGCGTATTAGGTGCGCTGCAGGTGGATGAGAAGGGCAACTTGGCGAACTGGATTATCCCCGGCAAGATTGCTCCGGGTATGGGCGGCGCGATGGACCTGGTAGTAGGTGCGAAACGCGTGATCATCGCAATGGAGCATACACAGAAAGGTGCGCCGAAGATTCTGCACGAGTGCACGCTGCCATTGACTGCTGCGGGACAGGTGAATATGATAATCACCGAGATGGGCGTTATCAACGTGACCGAGAAGGGTTTGGTATTGGTAGAGAAGCATCCTGACTTCACGGT
>CADAAF010000110.1 GCA_902785805.1 uncultured Bacteroidales bacterium
CCGATGAATACTGCCATAAAGGGACCTTTTGAACAGCATTTGAACAGGAATTGAACAGGAAATGAACGACGAATGAACAGGAACGCAAGTTATATATGCCAAAAAAAGAGACTGCATGTTTTGATAACAGCAGCCTCTTTTTTATAAGCAAATAAGTCTATTAGAGAGCCATTTTTGCTCCGGCTTTAAACTTAACCACGTTCTTTGCGGGGATGTTAATAGCTTTACCATTAGCGGGATTGACACCCTTGCGAGCAGCACGCTTTGCTACCGAGAACGTGCCGAAACCAATCATTTGAACGTTATCGCCTTTTTTCAGAGCATCGATAACTACGTCCATTGCAGCATCAACGGCTTTGGCTGCATCTACTTTCGTCATTTCCGCTTTTGCTGCTACGGCAGCAACGAGTTCAGTTTTGTTCATAAAATTGATAATTTATAGTTAAACGTTTTGTTCAAAATATAGGACTCCTCCTACTTTTTCGGTCGCAAAGATACTGCCATTTTCCTTTCATACAAACAGATTTGCAAAAAAATGTATTTTTTTTGCTATATTATGCACTTTTGTCTGTGGAAATGCTGCCATTTTGCACGTTTCAACAATTTGTAGTACTTTTGGCACGCCTTTTGCCCGTATAAATTTACTTAATGAACTTGACTTAAAAATACATTTTTGGAGCTATGTTGAATAATCTTCCCCGCGCAACTCGTTATTTGTTGATTATAAATTTAGTAATGTGGTTGTTAGACGAAAGTTTGCAGCGTTACGGCGTTCAGCTTACAGCGCTGTTAGGGCTTCATTATTGGTCTTCGCCCGGAATACACGTTTGGCAGCCTCTCACGTATATGTTTATGCACGGCGGTTTCAGACACTTGTTTTTCAATATGTTTGCGCTGTTGATGTTTGGTCCTGTTTTGGAGCGTGAGTGGGGAGAAAGGAAGTATCTGATTTACTATTTTGTTTGCGGCTTGGGAGCGGCTTTGGTACAAGAAGTGGTTTGGAGTGTACAGTTGCATGCATTGTTAGGGCAGTATAGCGAGGTGCAAGTGGCTGCACTTGCTTCACAGATGGTGACCATCGGGGCGAGCGGAGCGGTATTCGGTATACTGTTTGCTTTCGGCTGGTTGTTTCCTGATGTGCCGATGTTCTTGTTTTTCATTCCTATTCCGATTCGTGCGCGTACGATGGTGATTATTTATGCGTTAATCGAATTGGCGGAAGGTTTCTCGTCCATCCCTGGCGATAATGTAGCGCATTTCGCTCATTTGGGCGGTATGTTGTTCGGATGGCTGCTGCTGTATTATTGGCGCAACGGCAGAAGTTTGTCTGCGCTGTTTTCCCGTTTTACACGAAAGCACTCTTCGTCTATTGATAATGAGAGCAAATCCAAGTTTTCGGATTATCATTACCAGCGCAGAGTGGACGATTAGTAGTTTTTGTATATTTAAAAAAAGCTGTACATTTGCCGCTTTCAGATATGTGAACGAAATATAATAGGCAACAAGTATGAAACAGATTCAAGTTATTCTATCCTTTTTGTTGGCAATTTGTATGTTAATTGGTTGTGCACCAAAGCGTTTAACGCTCTTTAGCGAGTCGGTATCTGCTGAGAATGGTGCATATCGTCAGCCCGAAGCCCCGTCTTTTGTGATAGAGAAAGGTGATGTTATGAGCATTCAGGTGTTTGGACAAGACAATGAGGCTGTCAAGCCGTTTAATGTGGGTGAAGCGCATTATATAGTTGATACAGACGGCTGTGTAACGATACCTGTGACAGGCAAGGCAAAGTTGGCGGGAAAGACGGTTGTGGAAGCGCAGAACCAATTAGAACAGACAATATCGCAACATTTGCGTAATCCGATAGTAAAAGTGCGTATTCTTAATTCGCAAGTCACTGTAATCGGCGAAGTTATGCACCCGGGTACGTTCGTCATTGAAGCCCCTGTCACGCTGTTGGCAGCGTTAGGTTTGGCGGGAGATATGTTGCCCAATGCAAGGAGAGATAATGTACTTGTGCAACGTCATAGCAATGGAAAAGTCGTACAATACAGGGTCAATCTGCTTACTGATGAGTTATTCTCATCTCCCTGTTACTATCTCCAAAAAGGGGATGTGGTATATGTCAGTCCGCGTTACAAATCGTTCCGCCGATAGTTGAATATTAATAACACCAGACAGATATGGATGATTGGAAAAAAATGATACGCTGGGCGTTACAGCGTTGGTATATATTCGCGATTAGCATTTTCGTTTGCGTGGTCATAGGCGTGATGTACTATCGTTTTTCGCCTTCTGTATATCGGGTCAGTGCATCGCTTATGTTGCGCCAGCAGTCGGAGAAAAACGCACAAGATCAGCTGATAGGAATGATGGGCTTCGGTGGAGACAAGTCCACGATAGACGAAGTGGAGGTGCTGACCTCCTCGATGTTGATGGAGCAGGTGGTGGAAAGTATGCACCTGCGTACATTGTACTACCGCCGGATTAACCGTCAATGGAAGAACCTCTATCCCGACTTGCCTTTCACTCTCGTTGTTCCTGACGGATGTACGAATCTGCGTGCCATACTAAAAGTGGATGAAGGCAAGTATTCGCTCCGTGTGGAGGATAGTCATGGGAAAAAATCGGAGGCAACTATAACCGACCTGCGTCAGCCTTTCAAAACACATTTAGGCGACCTGCGCGTGGTGGCGAATAAGGAAATAGAAGAGGGTAAGTACCGTGTAGATTGTCTGACGGCAGACTGGGCGGTGCAGGAGTTTCAGTCGCGTGTGGATGTGAGTCGCAGTTCGCGTGAATCGCGTGTTATCCACTTGACTTCCACTACAGCTGACGACGTGCTGATGCGCGATGTCATTGGGCGGATGCTGGATATATACCATCGCGAATCCGCATCTGACAAGAATGTGCTGGCACGCGAGACACAGACTTTTTTGGACGAACGTATAGCGGTGGTGGCAAACGAACTGGATAGCGCGGAGGTGGCACTGGAAGCCTACAAACGCGCTCATCATATAGCCAATTTGGATGTGGCGGCTGAGAGTTATCGCGCCAATAGCGATATGTATGAACAGCGCGTGGCGCAAATGGATGCCGACATCGCCATCTTGGACTTACTGGCAAAACAGTTGCGTGAAATGGACGAAAACTATACGGTGTTGCCGTCTAATACGGCCATATCTGATCGGGCATTGGCTGAATTGATTAGTATCTTCAATACGTTGGTTTTGAGCCGTGAAAAACTGTTGCAGACAGCGTTGCCGGGTAATCCGTCTTTGGACAGCAAGACCGAACAGGTTAGTCATACGCGACGCGAATTGCTTACTGCTATTGAGCAGTCGCGTCAGTCCGCTCTACTTACGCGCGAGAACGCACGCAGACAGCGTGACGGCTATGCAGCAAGACTACAGGCAACGCCCGAACAGGAAAGACGGTATCAAGAAATGTTGCGTGAGCGCAATGCCAAAGAAAAACAATATAATTTCTTGGTTGAAAGCCGAGAAGAGAACTCTCTCTTGTTGGCATCGCAGGCTATGCCCGTGAAGATTATTGAGCGTCCGACAATTCATCCCAAACGCGTCTCGCCCAAATTGCTGCCCATTCTGATAGTGGCTCTGTTGGTCGGTCTTATCTTGCCATTGGTGTGGTATTTCTTGGCAGAAATGCGTACGCTTCTCGTCAATCCCGCTCCTGTTGCTTCCACTAAAGAGAATATCGAATGATACTCTGTGTAGCCGAAAAGCCTTCTGTAGGTCGTTACATAGCATCCGTCGTAGGGGCTACTCATGCACGCGACGGGTATATGGAGGGTAACGGCTATTGCGTAAGTTGGACATTCGGGCATCTCTGCGGATTGTTTGCTCCGGATGAATACAAGTCCGAGTGGAAGGGATGGAACCTGTCCACTCTTCCGATGATTCCTGACCGCTTTGCTATCCACGTGGACAAGGACGAGGGTGTGCAGAAACAGTTTAATATTCTGAAAGGTCTTATTGCCCAAGCCTCGGAAGTTATCAACTGCGGCGATGCCGGGCAGGAGGGCGAACTGATTCAGCGTTGGGTCTATCAGAAAGCAGGCTGCAAAGTGCCTGTCCGTCGGCTGTGGGTCTCGTCTCTGACAGAGGAGGCTATCCGTGAGGCTTTTCAGCATCTGAAAGACCAGTCGGCATACCAGCACTTGTATGAGGCAGGACTGATGAGGGCGATAGGCGACTGGCTGTTAGGAATGAATGCCACCCGTGCCTATACATTGCGGTATGCCGAAGGGCAGGGACGAGACAGACAGGTATTATCTATAGGGCGGGTGCAGACACCTACGCTCGCACTTGTGGTGAAAAGACAGGCGGAGATAGAACGATTCCGGCCGCGTACCTATTGGGAACTGAAAACCAAGTATCGAGACATACTTTTCTCTGCACAACTGCCTGTCGAGGAGGACGATTATGCCATCAAGACACCTGAAGAGGGGCAGCAATGGCTCAATAAGATACAGGGCAAGCCATTCGTAATTACCTCTGTAGAGAAGAAGAAAGGCAAGGAGAGTGCACCCCGCTTGTTCGACTTGACCAGTCTGCAGGTGGCTTGCAATAAGAAGTTCGGTTTCTCTGCGGAGCGCACGTTGCAACTCATCCAATCGCTCTACGAAAAACGGCTTACCACCTATCCGCGTGTGGACACAACTTACCTCAGTGAAGACCTATACCCGAAGATACCTGCCACTCTGCAGGGGATAAAAGACTTTTTCCCGCAGGTTGCACCGTTGCTACCACTTAAGGCAGACGGCAAAAACACAAAGAGCAGCCTCCCAAAAACAAAAAAAGTATTTGACAACAAGAAGGTTACCGACCATCATGCCATCATCCCTACGGGACAGCGTCCCGACCGTATGGACGCAGACGAAAAGAAGGTGTTTGACTTGGTTGCCTTGCATTTTATAGCCAATTTCTATCCCGACTGCGAAGTCAGTCAGACTACCGTGTTGGGTGCTGTGGAGGATGTGCCTTTCAAGGTTACCGGTAAAGAGATTCTTCTCCCGGGCTGGCGTGATGTCTTCAAAAAGGACAAAGCGGAGGATAAACCCGCCGATGAGGATGCTTCGGACGAACAGTCTGACGATAAGGATGGTGAAAAGGAGAAAGTGCTGCCGCTGTTTGTAAAGGGTGAAAGTGGGGAACACACGCCCGAACTCGTGGAACGGACCACCACGCCGCCCAAGTACTACACGGAAGCCACTCTGCTCAGGGCGATGGAAACGGCAGGAAAGACAGTGGACAATGATGACCTCAGAGATGCACTGAAAGAGAACGGAATAGGCAGACCGTCCACTCGTGCCGCTATCATAGAAAAACTATTCCAACGCAAGTATATCGTCCGCGAACGCAAGTCCATACATGCCACCGAAACAGGCATCCGACTGATACGCACTATTATATCCCCCCTTCTCAAGTCCGCAGAACTGACGGGTATGTGGGAGAAGAAACTTCGTGAGATTGAGCGTGGCGAATTTGAAGCAGTGGAGTTCCTCAAAGAGTTGAAACAAATGACCTGCGATGTGGTTAGGGAGGTCAAGACCAACAAGGCGGGTATGCTCTGTCCTGTCTGCCGCAAGGGTGTGATTATCCGTGGTAACACCCGTTATGGCTGCTCCCGTTGGCGCGAGGGCTGCACCTATGCCGAGGCTTTCTGAACTATATTAGTTATCAATCTTTGTGTTGCCGGTGGTGCGCCGTCTAATCCACAGCGCATAGCCTGCCGCCATCAGTAGCAATGGCAGTATGCCGTCACCTATCGGTGTACCGGGCTCCAACGGGTTTTCGGTATCATCTATAGTCTCACCTCCGAAAGGATCATCCTCCATCGGACTATTGCCTCTCGAAGAAGGATGGAATGGACTGCTGCCCGTCATCCTAACGCCGTCATTGGCGGCGGAAGGAAGACGGGAGCCGGAACCAATCAGGGAAGACGTGGAACGAAAAGAATACGAAGGTGCTTGGCTACTGCCTTGCCACGACTCGGCAAGACAGATGGTCACAGACAAGAACAACACCATGAATGTTGCACAAGCAATACGTTTTGACAAGTGGTTTTTCATATTCGTTTCCTTATTCTTTTGTTATTCAGCGTTAGTAACTTTTAGTTTGCCGGTGGCATCATAAATCCTGCCGTTGCGTATGATTATCAGACAGCCGTCCACGATGCGTTTCTCCGCATTGCTGCCTGTGCCGGTGACATCGTCTGTGGCGGTAGGTATCATCGGTTCACGGCGCATCACGACATTCAGAGCGAAGCGGGTGTCGTCCTGCGTGCGGCCGGTTGTGAACTTGTACTCGTTCTCCAGCAGGTTGGTCAGGGTTCCCTCCTTGTAGTCAATCAGGTCAAGGCGCTCAAAGCGGTCCGTTGGATAAGTGTCGTCCAATGCAAATGTGTATTCGCCTGCCTCAGGAGCGCGGAAGCCTACAGGTACTGAGTTGGCGATGTCCCCCATGTTCATAGCGTTGAACACAAGGCGGGTGCCGTCATCCATCACCGTATAGGTGGCAAGCGTATAGCCGTTGCCGAACATCTTCTCAAGGTCCGCTCCTATTTCGTAGGAAGCGGCTTCGTAGCGGTCGCCGATAATCAGGGTAGTCTTGTCTTTACTGCCGTTGCTTGCCAATACGAGAGCGGCTCGAACGGTTGTATGCTCATCATCGTTACGTTGCGGAGCATAAAGCGGCGTATCGCTGTCAGTGCGCTGTTTGGCAACTGAGAAAGTCAGATTGCCGCTGGTGCCGACTTGGACGAAGAAACTCCAGCCCGGCAGCAGTTTGGCTTCTGTTA
>CADAAF010000111.1 GCA_902785805.1 uncultured Bacteroidales bacterium
GGGTGGGGTGATCCTCTATCCTACGGATACCGTTTGGGGAATCGGTTGTGATGCTACCAACGCGGAGGCCGTGAAACGTGTGTATGAAATCAAGCAGCGTGACGATTCGAAAGCGCTCATACTGCTTGTGGGCAGTATCGAAACATTGCAACAATATGTGCCCTTTGACGAGTATCCCGATGACATAGCAGACACCCTTTGTTGCTACCTCCAATCCGGCTCGAACCGCCCTGCCAAACCCACTACTATAATCTATCCGAAAGTAGTCAACCTGCCATCATTCCTGCAAGCGCAAGACGGTTCGGTGGCAATACGGCTCACGCACGAAGCCTTCTCGCACGACCTCTGTGCCGCTCTCCGAAAACCCCTTGTCTCCACTTCTGCCAATATAAGCGGACACCCCGCGCCACAGTGCTTTGCCGAGATAGACAGGCAGATAAGGGATGCTGTCGATTATGTCTGCTCCTACCGGCAAGACGATAACGAGCCTGCCCAAGCCAGCACGATACTGCGGCTGTACCGGCAAGACAACGGGCAATTTTCCTTTACTACAATAAGGCGTTAGTTTACTGTATATTACGCAGTACAATGAAACCAAATAACAGCTGTTAAAAGGTGCCAAAATAGGTATTGTGTAAAATGCTGAAAAATAGTGTTTTGTAAATTTTAGGTATACTTTAGGTATATGTTAGGTATATGGAAGGTATATAAATATAGCGAAAATGAGCCGAAAAAGTGCCTAAAAAATGACACAATGCGGTATTTATTGCATATTTATTGTATCTTTGCCGCCGATTTACAATAAAAATAAACGGATATGAAGTACAAATCACTCCTTTCCCTTTTTCTTATGTTAGCTTGTTCGCTTTTTGCAGAACAGCGTTCTATTATGGTTATCAGCGATATACATGTGTTAGATAACTCGCTTTGGAATCAGAATAACCCATCAATATTCTATTCGGACCCCAAGATGGTGGAGCATTCAGCCGAGTTGTTTGACGAGGCAGTGACCCGTATTCTCGAAGTATGTCCCGATATACTTCTTATTCCCGGAGACTTGACTTACAACGGTGAACTCAATAGTCACGAGTATGTGGCAAAACAGTTGGCACGCATAGAAGATGCCGGCACGCAGGTGTTTGTCATTCCCGGCAATCACGATGTATCTTCTTCGTTAGCAAAAGATTTTACGAGCGGCAAAGGCATACGTACCGACAATCTTTCCGCAGAAGGTTTTGCCCAATTATATGCCGCTTTCGGCTATCAGGATGCCGTGCTTCGTCTTGACAACGAAACCGACTCATTGTCTTATATGGTTTATCCTTCGGAGGATATGGCACTAATCGGACTCAATTCCAATCAGTCCAACATAGGCGGTCATAAGTCGGCAGGCTGCATCACGCAGGGTGCGCTTGATTTTCTTCGTCAGTGTACAGCCAAGGCACTTGCAGACGGACATAGCAATATACTCGTGATGGCACATCATCCTATAATGGCACATCTTGACAAGCAAGAGATGGTGGATGCCAGCCATATAGCCAATTCAGCTGATGGCATGATTCCGCTCAACGAGGTACAGGAGCAACTCACCGAGGCACACGTACACGCTGTTCTGACGGGGCACGGACATCTCCATACTATTTCGCATGTACCGACCGCCAACGGTGACCTGTACGATATTTCCACCGGTTCGCTCTGCGCATATCCCAGCCCGATGCGTCACATCGCTCTTGATATAGAAACAGGTGACCTTGTTGTTACGAGCGAACTGATAACCACCTATCTGCAAGAAGGCTACGATAGAGATACAGTGCTTGCCAAAGCGGCTGTAAATTCGGTGGTGGAGAAAATATACCCGAAGTTTGACGACCTTAAGAAGAAGATTGATTCCGATGCAAAACTCAAATTGCTTTTCAGCGGCGGTGCTTTCTCCAATGTGGACAAAGAGGGACTCAAACTGATAGGTTGGCTGTATATGGGCAAGGAGATTCACCATGCCTTCACCTCCCTTTCACGCGGGGATGAGGATGCAGGCATCTATTTTGATACTGACAGTGCCTACAATGCAGCCTTGGCAGCCTTCTACGATATGGCTACAATGATGGTCGGAATGGATGTCCAGAAGGCGTTGCCTATCCTCCAGCCGTTACTCGCCAAAATGGGTCTCGACTTCGATGAGACCTTTATGCCAGAAGCTATATTGGGCAGCCTTTACTACAACTACGTAACCGTCAATGGCGAACAGATAACCACCTCTGACGCTTCTTGTACCGCGCTCCGTACTATCAATGTCCGCGAAGGAACTATCAGCGCTGTTGACGATATCTATTCGGACATGCCGCAAGCCGTCAAGAGGATTGAGGACGGACGGTTTGTAATCTACCATGGAGGCAGAAGAATGAACGTGACGGGACAAGTGTATTAAAGACTATAGCCCCTTTCTGAAAACATGCATAATTAACCAATTAACTAATAATTACTATGAAAAAAGCACTCCTCTTTCTGTTGCTTGCGGCAAGTACGATGATGTATGCCGACAGCAAGACCTTTATGGTAATGAGCGACATGCACGTGATGGTCACCGACCTATGGGACCAAAAGCATCCCGAAGTGTTCTACTCTGACCCGAAGATGGTGGAACACTCTAACGAACTCTTTGACCTTGCAGTAGCACGTGTGATTGAGAACGCTCCCGATTTCCTGCTCGTTCCGGGCGACCTGACCTACAACGGCGAAAAGAAGAACCATGAGTATGTGGCTAAAAAATTCGCCGAAATAGAGGCAGCCGGTATTCAGGTTTTCCTCATTCCCGGTAACCACGACATATCTGACCCGGGTGCAAGAGACTATTCCAGCGGCAAGGGCGTTAAGACAGCCAATATCTCTGCCATTGATTTTGCCAAACTCTATGCCAATTTCGGTTACAAGGATGCCGTTATGCGGCTTGACAAGGGTGTGGACTCGCTGGCTTATATGGCCTATTTTGCTGATGATATTGCGATTATCGGTATGAATACCAACGTATCCAATATAGGCGGACACAAGTCGGCAGGCGGCTTTACCGAGGGAATGATGACTTTCCTCGGTCAGTGCACAGAGAAGGCTCTCAAAGACGGACGCAAGAACATCCTCGTGATGGCTCACCACCCCGTAATGGAGCACGTCAACGGACAGTCGTTCATTGATAACAACCACATCGCCAACATGGCCGAAGGTATGATTCCGCTGGCTACTATCCAAGAGCAACTCGCAGCCTCTCACGTTCACGTAGTGTTCACGGGACACGCTCACCTTCACACCGCGGCTCATATCACCACCTCACATGGTGACTTGTACGATATTTCAACAGGTTCTGTAAGTTCTTATCCCAGCCCGATGCGTATCGGTACCCTTGATACAGAGACCGGACTGATTGAACTGACCGGCACGGAAATCACCAAGTATCAGGAAGAAGGCTACAAACGCGACACCGTTCTTTCCAACGGAGCCATTTCCACCCTCGCTTCCAAACTCATAACAAATCTGGATCTCATTAAGGAAAAATTCGACAAACATCCCAAACTCAAACTTTATTTTGATATAGACAAGTTGAGCAAGTACAGTGCAGCCGATATCCGTAAATTGGCGCATACATATGTAAGCGAGGATTTGCATAAGGCACTCTGTGCTCTCTCACGCGGTGACGAGGATGTGTTCTACTACGATAACGAGGCACAAGATGCTATCGATGCTTTCAACTTGTTGTTGGAAGAAGTGATAGGGGTGGATTTTCCGACCGCCTTATTAGCTTTGGAATTGTCCGGAATGGACACCGATTTCGGCGTAAATCCGGAGTTGCTCTTTAGAAGCATTTATGAGAATATGGTCAAGATAGGCGATGATGAGGTATATACTGCCGACGCATCAGGTAATCTTGAAATAGAGGACCAGGAAGGTGCTGTACTTGATAATGTATCCGTTCGCGACCCGAAGAGCAGTTACACACTGACGGTAAACGGCGAACACGGCAAAGTAACCGGTGGCGGAACTTATAAGGCTGAAACAAAAGTGACACTCAAAGCTACTGCGGACGAACATTATCACTTCGTTAAATGGTCGGACGGCAACACGAACGCTACCCGCGAAGTGACCGTGATAGCAGATGCCACCTATACGGCTGTATTTGCTATTGACCAGTTTACAATTACCGTTGCGGGCGAACACGGTACTGTAAGCGGCGCAGGCACATATGACTACGGCAAGAAAGTGACGCTCAAAGCTACTGCGGACGAACATTATCATTTCGTTAAATGGTCGGACGGCAACACGAACGCCACTCGCGAAATCACAGTGACTGCCAATGCTACCTATACGGCAGTCTTTGCTATTGACCAGTTTACAATTACCGTTGCGGGCGAACACGGAAAGGTTAGCGGCGCCGGAACCTACGACTACGGCAAGAAAGTGACGCTCAAAGCTACAGCGGATGAACATTATCATTTCGTTAAATGGTCGGACGGCAACACGAGTGCCACCCGCGAAATCACTGTGACAGCCAATGCCACCTATACGGCAGTCTTTGCGATTGACCAGTTTACTATTACCGTAGCAGGCGAACACGGCAAGGTAAGCGGCGCAGGCACATACGACTATGGCAAGAAAGTGACCCTCACAGCCACTGCTGACGACGGGTACGAGTTCACGAAGTGGAGTGACGGCAACACCACCAATCCGCGTGAGGTAGAAGTTACCAAGAACGCCACCTATACTGCTGTATTTGAAAAGAAAGTGGAAACAGCCGCTGAGACAGTAGAACAAGCACCTGACCAAGTTGTTAAACGCATTGAGAACGGCAGGTTGGTAATTTATATAGACGGTAAGAAAGTGAATGCCGTAGGGCAGGAACTCTGATAATTACTTGTAAAGTAACGCAAAGTGGGCGGGTATGTCACCGGTACGTATCGTCCACTTTTTTTTGCCCTCTTTGTCAAGGCACCAAAGGGCTCCTGGGGAGACGTAGTTCTTTGCGTCCGTCAGGTAGATGTCTTTCGTCACGGGGTGAACCATCACGCCGTAAGGAATAGTAATCTGCACCTGCTCGTCGGTAACGAACCGGCTGCTGACTACCTCGTGGGTGCGCACATTGACGATGGAGTAGGTGATAGTGTTGTCCATAGTCACGTAGTTCCATTCCGTACCATAAACATACAGACTATCGCCGTCCAACCACAGGTCGCTTACAGCCACGTCCACTGAGTCCGTCACCTCTTCGGTCTTGGTGTCCACACAATAGAGTCGTGAAGGCTGTTCGTAGTAGTCGCCGCGCGATGTCACCCACAACTGACCGTGACGATCGGCACGAAGATGGTGCAGGTTGTTGACCACCTCAATACGCTTCACCTCCTTGAAAGTGGTGAGGTCGATTACGCTTACCGTGTTCTCGTAGTTGGGCACCATATATCCGCCCGAATTGGCGATATACAATCTGTTGCCCACTATCTCCGGCTCGTCCGGCTGGAAACCTACGTGGCATGTGTCCACTATCTCTAACGTAGCCGTGTCGAACTTTGCCACATAGCCTTTTTGCTTGTAGTTCTGGTTAATCAGCACCGGTCCGGCATACGAAGTGAGGTAGCCGTAGCCGTCCTTGAAACGCAAGTAACGGCAATTAGGGCATTCGATAGTTCCGATATGCTTTGCGGAGTCGGCTGTCATGACCTCCACTATGTTCGAACAGTTGATGACGGCATAGAGGCGGTTGCCGTAGATTTTCAAGTCGTTGCCTACGTCTCCCAACGACTGTACGCGGTCAGGATTGCGCTCGCTATAGATGTTGCGGTGATAAATGCCTGTTGTATAGTCGTAGTAATCCAGTGTGGCTTTGTTGGAACCCATATTGCCCTCATTGAGCAGGTAGAATCCAACTACCTCGTTGCGAACCGTATCGCCTTTTTTCTCCTCTTCCGGCTGCCACAACACTTCTTCACGGCGGCAGGCGTATAATGCCAATACGCCAGCTAATAATATAACAGTTTTTTTCATACTTTTATTTTCTATTGTTAGGTATATTCTCTTTTGATTTAAGTCCGTATAAAAGGCTGTCTAACAACGGTTAGACAGCCTTTACAAGTTGTCGCATTGTTAATGTATGAGCCACTTTTTGGTATCTTCCGTGCCGTTGTTGGCGTGGAAATGAATAATATATGCGCCGTCCGCGAGTGCAGGGCTGAACACTATAGCGGGATTGCCGTAAGCCTGTCCGAAGCAGCCTGTCATAATCTGTTTGCCCGTCACGTCATAGACGATGTATTCGCCTGACAATTCGGTTTGAACGGTTATATGGCGCGCATCGGACTGCTGGACGAGCCGTATCTTTTCCACGTCGGGAGCATAGTATGGCGATGCCAGATTGGGTACGAAGTCGCATGTGCGCAATGCTTTTCCGTCATCGGCACGGGTCAATAAGGCGTAGTAGGTAGCCATTTCCAAGACGGGTGTCATCTGCACGTATGAGTTGTGTGCTCCTCTTCCCTGTATCTCGACTCCGTTCTTGTACCAGCGTATGCTTGCGAAATTGTATCCTCCGTTGTACTTGTCGTTGTACAATGCCAGTACATCGCGCCACCGTTGCTGAATGAGCCACGAGGGGTAGAGTATGCGGAATCCGAGCGGGTAGTCTGTTTGTCTGTCGCACTGGTCATAGACGGTGAGTGTGAGCGAGTAGTCGTCGGGACGCACGTAGCGTGTGGAGTCTTCGTTGCGGGGTAGGGGAACGGTAATCACATAGTCGTTCGGCATATCCTCGTGGC
>CADAAF010000112.1 GCA_902785805.1 uncultured Bacteroidales bacterium
TGAATCTTTGATTCTTTGATTCTTCATTCGGCGGCAAAGATAAGGAATACCGCGTAGATGCACAACTTTTTTTGCTAAAAAAGAAGAAAAGCCGATACGCTTTAGGGTGTTCTCCCGTATTTCCTGCTATCTACTGCGGGATATTAGCGGGTGATTAGCGGGTGATTAGCGGGTGATTAATATGTTAGTAGGCTAACCACACCGTACCCTCACCGACCCCACACAATACCCACACCGAACCCTCACACCCGCCAAAGAACGCCTTGACATCTCATCCAATCAAACGATAATCTATCGAAAATCAATCAAAAAACCAACGATAAACAATCAAGAACCCGGCGAAAACCAAACAAAAAACCAACGATAATCAATCAAGACCACTGCGAAAGTCAAATCAACCTCCAACGAAAAACAAACAAAAGGAAGCACCGCACGGTGCTTCCTTTACTCTATACGCTTCTTTGCCTTATTTTGTTCCGCGCTTCATTCCTCTGCGGGCGCGGTTCTGGACGTCCGCTGGAGCGGACGAACCGCCTCGCTGATGAATGACGAGTCCTTGTTCGTTTTGTTTGTTTGGTTCAGTTTACTCTATTTGGTTCAGAGGTTCAGTGGACACCCGTCAATTCTTGAGAACCTGAACGAGCCGCACAGAGAACCCGCGGTAGCGACCGCCGTAGCCCTGCGGGTAGAGGTAGGACGTGTCGAAGTACTGACTGTACGCGTAGCCCGAGCCGCCCTGCGCGGAGGACCAGTAGAAGCCATCCGAACCTGTATCGTAGACACTCGTCCCCTTGCGGTTGCCCGCAGCGGGCAGGAACACCGCGCCGGCAGACTCCATCAACTCCCACTGAGAAGACGTGTAAGAGTTGTGAGAATAATTGTCGTCATTACTATTGTGGTAATAACTGCCCTCCCAAGACAAACCTTTGTCTGTACTCGGTGTAAACGTCAAACCGACAGGGGTTATCCAACTATCAGGAAGAATAATTGTACCCTGTACGCCATTTACCGTGCCCAAACCAAACAGATTGGCATAATTGGTACGACCATGGAACAGATACACCCATTCGTCCTTCGTCAGCGTACGCCAACTGCCCGGAGCATCATCGCCTATCTGGTTATATACACCCCAGTCATAATTGACACTCGTACCTGTCAGATTCTTATCCGTCTGATTTATCGATGGACCGTAACCATAATAATTGTAGGTGCTGTTTGTCGTGCTTGTACTGGTTGACCACGGGTTATAATTCACAGCATACGGATTGTTTTCCGTATTGTTCCAGCCGCTCGTGCCCCAACCAAAGAGGTCTATCCAGCCGTTGTACGAGGAGGAAACATTCTCGTTCGCCGAACCTACATAATCCCACTGGTGCTCTGCGAAACGCCAAGTGCCTTGCTTGGTCGTACCGTCCGCGCATTGGTGCGTACCCGCTGCCGCATTGAACTGAAGATTCCCGCGTGAGAAAGTTACCTGTTGCGTAGCACTTACACTAAACAGACCGATACCGCCCGTTGAACCGCCGCCAACGGCTGTGAACACTGCCGTCAAGGTCAGGTCACGCTCCATCTTGATAATGCGAGGGTTGTCCGTCTTGCCGTCTGACCACTGCGAGAACGTATAACCGCTTGCAGCCGTTGCCGTCAGAGTAACCTCCGTATCTATCTTGTACGCACCTGCACCCGTAACACTGCCCTCGCCTTCGGTCGTCACCGACAACGTATAGGTCGGAGCATAAAAGCCCACACTGTCTAACGAACTCACAGGTATGGAAAGATGCGTGCCGTCTTTCATCCATACGTACATACACTTCTGCGCACTGGCCGCGCCAACTGTCATTATTAAGGCCATGACTGCCATCATTATCTTCTTCATAGTATTATTGAATTTCATCCATTTCCTTTTTGTCAATAACTTGTCCCTGCGCGTTGTAGCGGACACCGTTGCGCTCTATGTACAACATTCCATTACGGATATATTTCTTGGGTTTGTCCTTCGCATCATTTGCAATGCTTGGAGTGGCAGTGCTGATTGATTCATCTGACACTTGGAAGATACAGGTGGTAACACCGTTCATCACACGGTTGCGTATGTCTCTGACTGTGAAGACAGGTTCGCCGTCCTGTATAGTGACGGTCAGGCGCGGGTTGTCCTCCAAGAGGAACACCTGCTGCTGTCCGCCACCTTTGGCGACAAACGATTCACTTGTCTGCTGTGCCGAGAGGCTTAGTGCCATACCGGCAAACAGCAAAAGCAATAGAAATTTGTGATTCATAGTTGTATCTGGTAATATTATATTGTTAGTTTAATGTCATCCCCGTTTCAGATTGTGCTCGCAAAAATACTGCTCTATTTTGAGATACGCAATTAAATGAGCAAAAAGGGCTATCTTATGCATTATGTTTCCCTGTCATCGGTCAGTCATATAGTTAAGGGAAAAGACCAAAATAACGAAAAGTTCATTTTATATTTGGCGGTAAGCAAAAAAGACGTACTTTTGCCGCACTGTTTAATAAGGCTATTAAATAAGAATAACATGGCATACAGATTAGGAATTGACATCGGTTCGACGACGCTGAAGGCGGCGTTGTTGGATGAGGGCAACCGGCTTGTGGCTTGGGATTACCGTCGGCATCAGGCGGATGTGTGTGGTACGGGATTGCGGGTGCTGAAGAGTCTCCGCGAGAAAGTCATCGGCGATGCAGACGGTGGAAAAGTGAAAGTGAGGCTGACGGTAACCGGCTCGGTAGGTATGGGAGTGGCTGAGCGATTGGAACTGCCTTTTGTACAAGAGGTTGTCGCATCGGTGGCAACAATAGAGGGCTGGTATAAGGACGTAAGGACGTTTGTCGATATAGGCGGTGAGGACTCGAAGATGATTTTCTTCAGTCCGGGAGCGGTGCCGGATATACGCATGAACGGCAGTTGCGCGGGTGGAACGGGTGCTTTTATTGACCAGACAGCCACGTTGTTAGGCGTGGACACTGGCGCGTTGGACACGTTAGCGAGCGAGAGCGAAACGCTTTATCCGATAGCGTCCCGCTGCGGGGTATTCAGCAAGACAGATATACAGAACCTGATAGCGAGGAAAGTAAGCAAGGCTGACATTGCCGCCAGCGTGTTCCACTCGGTGGCAGAACAGGTGGTCGGTTCGTTGGCACGCGGTCAGGACATTGAGCCGAAGATATTTTTCTGCGGGGGTCCGTTTGCCTACCTGCCTCATCTTCGCAAGGCTTTTTTGGGCTTGCTGAAGATGGAGGAGACAGACACGATTATTCCGCAGCAGCCGCAGCTTATTCCCGCTATGGGGTGCGCCCTATTGAGCGACAAGACGGCGAAGAATGCCGAAGTGCTGACGCTGAAGATGCTGATAGAAAGATGGAGCCAAACGGGTACGGGTACAAGCGATTATTCTCTGCGTCTGCCACCCCTTTTCCGCGATGAATATGAATATAACCAATGGGTGAAACGCAAGGAGCAATACCACCTGCCCACAACTGAAGTGAAAGACGGCGAGCCGCTGTACTTAGGTGTTGATTCGGGGAGCACGACCACGAAAATCGTGTTAGTCAATCGGGATAAGGCCGTGGTTTATACCGATTATATTCGCATTGAGGGCGACAGTTTTCAAGCCTTTTCTACGGGGTTATGCAGAATGCGTGACGTGTTAGCAGAAAAGGGGCTGCACAAAGTAGAGATAGCAGGCAGTTGCGCTACGGGCTACGGCGAGAGCCTGCTGAAAACGGCTTTTTCGTTGGACTTCGGGATTGTGGAGACGATGGCTCATTTTGGCGGCGCGAGCGAGGTGATGCACGACGTAGAGTTCGTATTGGATATAGGCGGCCAGGATATGAAAGCCATCTGGTCGGAGCACGGCGTTATTAAACGGATTGAGATCAACGAGGCTTGTTCGTCAGGTTGCGGCAGTTTCTTGGAAACATTTGCCCGCCAGATGGGCTATGATGTGGCAGAGTTTGCGCGCATGAGTTGCACGGCGCAGCATCCTTGCGACTTGGGTACGCGCTGCACTGTGTTTATGAACTCGAAGGTGAAGCAGGCGATGCGCGAGGGGGCGGATGTGGCAGATATAGCGGCGGGATTCAGCTATTCAGTGAACTGCCTGTATAAAGTACTGAAACTGAAAGATGTGAGTCAGATAGGAAGACGCATAGCGGTGCAAGGCGGCACGATGCGCAATCATTCGGTGGTGCGGGCATTGGAGCGTCTCACGGGAGTTGATGTAGTGTTTACGGATTGTCCTGAGTTGATGGGAGCCTATGGGGCTGCCCTGTATGCGATGGAGAAACAGCAGGAAGAAAGGAGCAAGCCATGAGATTAGACGATATGATACGTGCCAACAGTTACGAGAGCCGTATGGAGACGTGTTCGGGATGCAGTAACCATTGTCAGGTGCGCCTGTTCCGTTTCGCTAACGGCAAGACGTTTGCGAGCGGCAACAACTGTGAGAAAGTGTATTCATCGTTCAAGGAAGGTGCACGCAGAGGCACGAACATGGTGGAAGAGAAGTGGCGTATGCTGTTCGGCAACCGTCCCGAATGGCAACAGGCTGCAAGCGGAAAACCTGCGGCATTCCCATTGCGGGTAGGATTACCGCGTGCCTTGGGTATATTTGAGAACTACCCTTTCTGGAGGACTTTATTGGAGCAATGCGGCATTGAAGTGGTGCTTTCTGACGTGTCCACGGCAGCTATGTACGAGAAAGGCGTACAAACACTGATGGCGGACAATATCTGTTTTCCGGCTAAACTGATGCACGGACATATACTCAACCTGATGGAGAAAATGCAACGCTTGTCCGTAGGAAATGACATCGCGAACCGCATACTATACCCTTACGTGGTCTATGAGCAGAAAGAGGACACTAAGAGCAAGAACTCGTTCAACTGTCCGATTGTGTCGGCATATTCGGATGTTATCCGTAGTGCAGTTGACCCCGAAGGACGGTACGGCATCATATTTGACTCGCCCGTGATTAACTTTTCGGACGAGGGTCTGCTTCGTGCCTCTTGCACGCAGTACTTGCTGACGTTAGGCATTGACCCTGTAGTGGCTTCCAAAGCGGTAAGCCTCGCCATAACAGCACAGAGTTCGTATATGAAGCAACTGGAAGCACGCAACATAGAAGTACTGCATGAGGCGGAAGAGGCAGGACGGATGGTGATACTGTTGGCAGGGCGTCCCTATCATAGTGACCCGCTGATAGAGCATAAGATTTCGTATGCAATAGCGGACATGGGGATTGACGTGGTCACTGAACATATTGCTTTACACAAAGGCGAAGGCGTATATGACGAACTGAATGCCGTGACTCAATGGGCTTATCCTAACCGCTTGTTCAAAGCGGCATACTTTGCAGGCAGATACAGCAGCAACCTGCTGCAGATGGTGGAACTGACGAGTTTCGGTTGTGGACCGGACGCATTTATATTGGACGAGGTGCAGAGCGTACTGAACAGATACAACAAGAACCTGACAATCTTGAAAATAGACGATGTGAACAACATCGGTTCGTTGCGCTTGCGCGTCCGTTCGTTGGTAGAAAGCGTGAGAGATGACCATTCGACGCAAACCATTAGCCCTCTGCCTTTCCGTACAACCAAAATCTTTGAGGTGTCGGACAAGAAACGTACTATTCTGGCACCCTACTTTGCAGAAGGCTATTCGGAATTGGTAGAGACCATGTTGCACTTGGCAGGTTATCATTTGGTGACACTACCGATGGGCAGCCAGGCTGATGCCGAGACGGGATTACGGTACGCCAACAACGATGTATGCTATCCGGCGACTATAGTCATAGGCTCAATAATGAACGCGCTTAATAGCGGTCGGTACGACTTGCAGAATACGGCGGTACTGATGACGCAGACAGGTGGGCAGTGCCGCGCTACCAATTACTATGCTCTTATAAAGAACGCGATGGTAGAAGCGGGTTACAAGGACGTACCGCTTATCTCGTTAGCCACAAGCGGGGACGTGCAGAATCAGCAACCCGGATTCAAGATTGACTACAAGCGGTATGCACGTTTGTTGGTACATACGATGGCGTATGCTGATGCACTGAACAGACTGTATCACTCGGCAGCCGTCCGAGTGCGCAAAGACCGGATAGATAACGGCAAAACAGGCAAACAAACAGCGGACAGGATAAGGCAGAAATACCTTCGTATAGGTTGCGAGGCGATAGATAGAAACGATACAAACGCCCTGCTGCAAGCAATGAAAGAAGCCACCGAAGAGTTTACGCTGCTCATTGACCGCGATAAACGTGTTCCTGTGATTGGATTGGTGGGTGAGATATACGTCAAGTATAACTCTTTTTCACACAAAGGAGTGGTCAACTGGCTCTTGGAGCAGGAAGTGGAAGTCGTTCCGCCAAGCATACTGGATTTCTTCTCTACCTCGTTCGTAAGCCGTCACGCCAATCGCGATCTGAATATACGACGTATGTCTATGCCTGTATGGGTAAGCGACTTGTTTTACAAGTGGGTACGCCGGGTGGTAAGCAGATACGACCGGATGGGCAGACAATATCCGTTCTATCGTGAGAGTACCGGCATCTTCCATATCGCGGATTTGTCTAAGCAGGTCATATCGACGGCAGCGGACTTCGGAGAGGGCTGGATGCTACCGGGTGAGATATGCCATTTAGCAGAAACAGGAGTGAAGAACATAGTGTCGCTACAGCCTTTCGGATGCATAGCCAATCATGTGATAAGTAAAGGCATAGAGAAGAAGTTGAGAAGCATCTACCCCGACGTGAACATGCTGTTTCTTGATTTTGACAGTTCAACAAGCGATGCGAATGTGTATAACCGGCTGCACTTCCTCGTGGATAATGCCCGGAAAGCAATGACCAACTAATAAAGATTATCAAGATGATACATACAATGGAAAAGATTACAGAACAGGAGATGCATATTCTCAACGTGGCAGAACGCTTGTTTTTGGAGCGCGGCTTTTTAGGGACGAGCACGACGGACATCGCGCAGGCAGCGGGATGCAATCAAGCACTGATTCACTACTATTATCGGACCAAGGAGCGTTTGTTCCGCAAGATTTTTGAGACCAAGGTGTCGGCAGCGTTGGACTACTTGGAGGCATACCGTTTTCCGAATGATATAATGACGGCAATGGGTGATTTGATCGGCTTTTATTTTGTGTTTCTGCGGTCTAATCCCCGCTTGCCGTTCTTTTTTATCAATGAGTTGGTACTCAACGAGGAGCGGCGCGAATGGATACGTGAGACGTTGGTCAATGACCCGCGACGGGCGCAGGTGTATGCCCAGTATGTGGCGCACGTTCGAGATGCCGTGGAGGCGGGGCAGATACGAGAGGTGGAGCCGTTTCAGTTGTTACTGGATGCCGTATCGCTGACGGTGATGAGTTTTCTGACGCTGCCTATCTATCAGGACCTGTTACAAAAAACGCTCGCCGAAACGGACGTTTATCTTACTGCGCGTCAGGCAGAAGTATTGGAAACGCTTCGTCGCCGCCTGAGCGTATGATGACTATCGGAGCAGGACCTTCTTTTTGCGTACTGCATCTTGGTAGAGTTCGTGCCGCCGCTGCTGCAAGAAACTTATTTCACGCTCCTTGAGGAGGATATTCCGTATATCGGAAGTGGCATAATCAAGAGGCATCAGGTCGCCGGCAAAATGCTTGTCCGCCACTTGCAGCCAATAGACTTGTGTAGAGTCGCTCATTTCGATTACGGTATGGTGCTTGAGTTCGGCATTCAGCGTCTTTTCATCGGTGGGCAGCCTGAGTAGCAACTGGTTGTTCGTCTTCCACGTATCGAGGAAAAGTTCATAGCCTGTGGCATACCGATAGGCATACTTTTCTATATTCTCTAAATGCTCTTCATTGGGTTTTTCGAGCCATTTCTTCAGCTTGTCCTGCATGGGTGCACCGCTGGGCAGAATAATAAGTATGCCTTTGACGATGTTTTCCCGCAGGATGAACTGCTGCTGATGTCCGGCATAGAAAGAGGCTATGAGTGTGTCATCTATATGCTTGGGCATATACCTCTGGACAAGCATTTGCTCGTAGGCCTGCCGGTAGAGTTGCTTGCGGTAGTCGGCTACGAGCTGTTCTATCCGTTCGGAACCGGCGGAGGAAGCCTGTTCGTATTGCAGGATATTGATAGCCCAGTCCTGAATATACTGTTCAGCCACACGCGCGCTGTCCTCTGGGGCAAGACCATACGTAACGCGTGTCAGTTCATCCTCATAGAGGGTTTGCCCCTCCACTTCCGCCACTATGCCTGCACGATGTCTGTCTTGGAAAGACTGACAGCCGGTCACCGTGCAAGCAAGGCAAAGGATAATAATGAATATTCTGTTCATAGTAACTATTGGATAACTTTTCCGCTTGTTTCGTACATCTTTCCGTTGCGGAGGATATAGAGGACACCATTGCGGAGCACCTTTATAGCAGGGCTGTTGCCGCTTTGGACATCTTCTGTGCCGGTGGCATTGTCCTTGACCGTAATGTCAAACTGCGGACCGTCCACCCAGCCGCTTACCGCTACATCCTTGTTGTTGAGACTGCGCACTTGCCAGTCAATGGTGTAGGTGCCCGAAGCAAGTGAGTACTGTCGCTCTATATCGGATAGCAGTGCGGAGATGACATTAAGCGACTCCGTGTTCTGCAAGAACAGTTCATTTCCGTTGGTGCTCACACGCAGTTCGTACGAAACGGCTCCTTCCACTTTGTCCCAGCTGAGAGTAATCAGTACATCGTCGTCTTTCGGGCTGACTACCGCCTTGAGGTTCTGCGGAGTATAATCTATCGTTTCATAGATTGCGGTAACAACGAGGTCGGCGGTAACGTTGTCATACGCCTTGTCCCAACCGGTGAACTTGTAGCCTTCCACTACGGGTGCTTCGGGAGCCTTGGCGTCTTCGCCTTCATATACGTACTGTTCTTCTATAAGGTTGCCGTCTTTGTCAAGGAAAGTAACTTTGTATGCAGCCATCGGTTCGATGAGCATCTCTTTGTCCACATTCACTATTCCTTTCTTGATGGTGGCATGCTTGAGAACTATGCCGCCGTTCTTGCTTCCGTTATTGGAGAGCCATGCCACAGCATCCTTTTCATCGCTCTTGGTAGTCAGATGAAGCGTGCCCCCGTCTATAGTCAAGCTGTCGGTCTGCAGCGCGAACAGGTTGTGTGCCCCCACAGCCGATATATCCACTTGGCAGCGTTGGACGGTTACACCATAGGTCTCTGTCTGGTCTCCTTGTACGCCTGTCTCGCCTGTAACAGCCAGCCGCGCATCTTTCTTGCCGGTAAAGACGAGGTTGCCGGCTTCGGCTTCTATCACGGGGTACGAACTGCCCGAGCTTAGGCTGTTGGAGCCTTTGAGTTCGACTGTAAGGCTGCTGTTCACCACGCACAGAGCCTGTGCGTATTCGGCATCAAGGTCGGCTCCGTTCAGGGTAAGAGTGTTGGGCTCTGCGTTGTAGGATGCCTTGCCGTCACCCAGTATATCTTTGGCATTGCCTTCGCTGACGGTCACGCCGCCATACTCAATCGGATAAGCCTTGCCGCTCTGATGTACAGGCAGCGTGGTGCGGAGTTGGAATGCAAAAGCGTCATTGCCAGCTGCGTCATACAGTCCGGCTTCGGTTACACTTCCGCCGTAGGGCAGAACCATCGTCGTGTTGTTGAGCGTAAGAGTGCGGTCGTTGTATCCGATGGGGCAGCTGTAGTCGCTGCTGAAGATACGCACGTTGCCGCTGGCGTGGATATCGCACTTGCCGCCGTATCGCGTATTGATACCCGCGTATGCGCTTACTATAGTGAGTGTATCGTAGGAGTAAGAAGCCTGATTGTTAAGGTTGAGCGTTATGTCGGCATCAGCAGGAATAACAACTGCACCGCCGTCTGACTCCGAATAGATATCCAGCGTCATATTGCCCTTGTGGTCCATGAGGCTGGTCCAGCTGTTGTTGATATTGACGGTTGCTTTGCCGTCTGCGAGGATGGCTGCAGGGCAGTCTTTGCCTGCCACAATCCGGCTGTTCACGCCGCTGACAAAGAAGTTGTCTGCTCCCTCTTCGCCATAGACCGCAATCGCCGGTTCGGTAGCATCGGAGGCATTGATGACGGCGTTGTAGAGATAAATGCCTGTCTTGGTGACATACACATCGCCGCCTACACCTTCCATCGACAGTTTCTTGCCGTACATATCAGGTGTAATCTCGTGTCCGAGAATGTTCATTGAGCCGTCCAGCGACTTGAACGTAGAGAAATCTTTCCATCCGTCAGCCGCTTTGTATGCCTTGATGGCTTTAAGGCGGACATAGACGGGAACAGACTTGTCCACTTCGTCAAACACGTCCACACCGCAAGCGGGAGGTGTGATACTCTTTGCTGTGATACGGGTCAGTGCGGTGCAGTTATAGAATGCAGCATCTCCTATTTCTGTGATGCCTGCGGGGAGTTCGAGGCTCTTGAGACTCGTGCAACTGTTGAAAGCGTTCTTGCCGATGGACGTGATTGCCTCCGGGAAGTCAAAACTCTCCAATGCATAGCACCCCACGAACCATGCCGTTCCGATACCGGTGATAGTCTTCGGCAGAGTGACGGTCTTCAGGCTCTCACAACTGGCGAATGCATTGTCGCCGATACTGGTCACGGCATCGGGGATGGCAAGTTCTGTCAGCGCGGCACACGCACCGAATGTCTGGTTCCCGATACGTTTTACATGCTTGGGTATACTGATATTCTCCACTTTGGAGCAACTGAAGAAAGCGAAATCTCCTATGCTCGTCAAGTGTTCCGAAAGCTCTATATAGAGGATTTCGTCCTTCAGGTCGTACCATGGGATCTTGTTTTCTTCGTCCC
>CADAAF010000113.1 GCA_902785805.1 uncultured Bacteroidales bacterium
TACCTACACCGCCCAAGGTCAGCGTATAGACTAAACAGGAAAAGAAAGAGAAAAATTGTTGGCTAATTGTCGATAATTGTTGACCAACAGAAGAAGTAAAAGTAACGGAAAAAATTGTTGGTCAATAAAAGGGAGTAGAGAAAAAATTGTTGGCTAATTGTCGATAATTGTTGTCCAATTCCCCCCTATCACATACCGGCATCCTTGTCGGTATGTGTTTTTCTTTGTCACGTGCGCCGTGCGTCAGCGCGGCGTTTGTTGTTTCCCTTTGCGCCGTTTTGATCCCCTTGCCGTCGTTTTTTCTCTCCTCCCATTACGGCGAGTGTTTTTATAAAGTTCAAATACCATTTGAACACGGCTCCTCAGAGTCGTCCGCAAAGGAAAGAGATTAGGTTTCGTCCGTTTTGCCAAATACTATTCCCCGTCCCCCGCTGTCGTACCTTTCCCTGCAAAAAAACAGCCAGTAAACTGAAATAAACTGAAATTGCCCAAGTAAACTGAAAGAAAACTGAAAGCGCATTTCCCCGCTATCGTATCTTTGCGCAAAATTTTTGAGCCGGTGTCCATCTTTTTACACTGCCGTTATCAGTACTTCCGATTTACGTCGGGGAAAGGAAGGGCTATTATAACGGCGGCTGAGGTGTAGCGCAAAAAGAATATACACAAGAAGAAGGGGGATTTTCTTGTGATGCAATTTTTGCAGAAACGCTTATATTTTTCCGCTATGTATTTCAGTGTTCGTGCAAAAGCAGTATCTTTGCGGCGGCAAATTTTGGCAGACCATGAACATTGCTATATTCGGAAACGCGATGAAGCAACAGACACTCAACGAGGTGCAGAACCTGATTGAGTATATGTCGGCTCATCAGATACATATTTTCTTATCCCAGGAGCTTCGCAAGGAGCTTAATCTGCGCGACTACGAGGTCTATCCCCGCGAAGACGAGGTGCTGTTCTCGGATATGGACCCGATAGACTTTGCCCTGTCAGTAGGCGGGGACGGCACTTTCCTGACAACCGCCGCAGCAGTGGGTAACAAGAACGTTCCTATCTTAGGCATCAACTGCGGTCATTTGGGCTTTCTTGCGGAGGTACAGACGCAGGACGTGAACTACATTATGGACCGTCTGTTGGACGGCGACTACACGGTTGAGCCGCGTTCGCTGCTGTCGGTGACATGCTCGGAAAGCGGCCGCATAATGGACCCGAACGCTCTGAACGAGGTGGCTATAATGAAGCAGGGATTGAGCAGTATGATAACGGTAGAGACACGTCTGAACGGGGAGTTCCTGCACGCCTACGAGGCTGACGGGCTGATAGTTGCCACAGCCACGGGCAGTACGGCATACAACATGAGTGTGGGCGGTCCTCTGATGACACCGCAGACACCTGCCTTCCTGCTGTCGCCTATTGCGTCCCACAGCCTGAACGTTCGCCCATTAGTGATACCCGACGACTCGAAGATAGACCTCTCCATACGCAGCCGCAACGGCAATTACCTCGTGAGTGTGGACGGCCGCAGTCAAGGCTTCAGCGATGACATAACGCTTCACATAGAGAAAGCCAACTATTCGGTCCGCTTGGTGCAGATTGGAACGAACGGTTTTATCCATTCGCTCAAAGTCAAACTTAACTGGGGGAGATGACAAGATGGAACACCTGTTGGCATACATCACATGGGACGTTGACCCCATACTTATCCACTTCGGTGACGGCGGCATCCGCTGGTACGGTCTGCTGTGGGCAGTAGGACTGTATCTCGCCTACCTGATACAAGTCAAACTGTACAAGCACGAAGGCTGCCCCGAAGACTGGCCTGACAAGATATTCCTCTGGATGGCATTGGGAGTGATTATCGGTGCACGGATAGGTCACTGCTGGTTCTACGAATGGCACTACACGGACGACCCTGTCCAGTTGTTTGCGTGGAACATACACTACCGCAACCCGTACATAGAGCACCCGTTCGACCTCCTGAAGATATGGGAAGGCGGCTTGAGCAGCCACGGAGGGGCTATCGGACTGATTATAGCCGCATGGGGGCTGAACAAGAAACATTTCTCGAAAGAGAAGAAGTTCCACACGTCACTGATATGGATATTCGACCGTCTGGTCATCGGCGTATGCCTTACCGCCACCTGCATACGTTTGGGCAACTTGATGAACTCAGAGATTTACGGCGGTCCGACAACATTGCCGTGGGGCTTCATCTTCGTCAGAGACGGACAGACCGAACCCTGCCATCCGACACAGATTTACGAGATGCTGTACTGCATCGTTGCGTTCGTGGTGACGTGGCTGATGTACTGGAAAGGTCAATGCTACAAGCGTCAGGGACTGATATTCGGCGTGTTCCTCGAGATAATCTTCGTGACGCGCTTCCTGCTGGAGTTTATCAAGAATGACCAGGAGGCATTCGAGGCGAATATGGTGCTGAATATGGGTCAGTGGCTGAGCGTGCCTTTCATCATTTGGGGAATCTATTTAATACTACACGCATGCAGACAAAAAACTATTGCTTGATTATCACACTGCTCTGTAGCAGTCTGTTACTATCCGCCACACCGTCTTTCAGAGGCGACACAGTGCAGGCGACCGACACCCTGCACCACCTGCCCGACTCACTGCTACGCGAGAGCCGGTTGGCGTTGGACAGCGTGATACCCGTGGATACGCTCAAAGACCAGGACGCTATGGTGGTGGGGTTTGACGCAGACGATATGCTGCTGCGAATGATAGCTCGGCAAGGCGAAGACATACGGCAACGAGACTCGCTGCTTCGTGACTCGCTCTTAGGTCATCTGTATGCCGAAGAACACCGCTTGGAAGCCGAACTGAAACACGTCCGCGACTCCATTATGAACCTTCGCGCGAACGAAATAGCGCAGGCGGCTTTCCGCGACTCGATAGCCAAACTGCAACGGGAACAGGACTCGGTGGCACAGCAGTTGGCTAAAGAGAAACGGCTGGGACAGATAACAGTTTCACGCTCCCTGATAAAAGATACGGAAGAAGACTTGAATGAGATGCGCCGCAACCGAAAGAACATCTACAGCCCGTGGCGTATGGACGGACTGATACAGATACAGATGGCACAAAGTTACATATCCAAGAACTGGTATCAAGGCGGTAACGAGCTGAACCTGAATATCCTTTCCGTGCTCAAAGGCAATATCAACTACTCGAAGAACAACCTCGTATGGGAGAACCTCGGCGAATGGCGTACAGGCTTTGCCAACACACCCGGCGACACATTACGACTGTTCAACACCAACGACGACCTGTTCCGTATCTACTCCAAAGTGGGCTACCAAATAGCCAAGAACCTGTATATATCCTCGTCAGCGGACTTCCGGACATCCATCTGGGATGTGTGGAAAATCAACACCTACAACCGCAAGACCGCCTTCGGAACACCGACACGGTTCAACCTCGACATCGGTCTGGACTACAAACCCGTGAAAGACCTGAGTATAGTGTTAGCACCCGCCACCTACAAGATGGTTCACGCCCTGCAGACCGACTCAACTATCCTCGTCACCGACTACGGAATACCGGCGGGCAAGAACATTATGAACGACATAGGTAGCAGCATCCGCATCAAATACAAGTACGCACCGCTACGCGAGATTGTGTTGGAGACAGAGTTCTACTTCTACACCAACTACAAGAAAGTGGAGATAGACTGGCAGACGACTTGCAACTTCATTATCAACCGCTTTATGACAACCCGCGTGAGTCTGCACCCGCGCTTCGACAACACCTACATAGCCTCCGGAGAGACCAAGGCCAAGTTGCAATTCAAGGAACTGCTGTCCATAGGTTTCTCTCATACGTTCAGATAAATAAGCACTATGACCTCTTCTTTACGCATTGTTTATATGGGCACGCCGGAGTTTGCCGTTGCCGGTCTGCGCGCATTGGTGGAGAACGGCTGCAATGTGGTGGCTGTGGTAACGATGCCCGACAAACCGGCTGGCAGAGGGCATAAATTGCAGCAGTCGCCCGTCAAGCAGTACGCACTGTCCGTTGGCTTGCCCGTTCTGCAGCCGGAAAGACTCAAGGACGAGATATTCCTGTCCGAGTTGCGCGCATATAAGGCAGACTTGCAGATTGTTACAGCGTTCCGTATGTTGCCCGACGTGGTATGGAGTATGCCCCGATTGGGAACGTTCAACCTGCACGCTTCGCTGCTGCCGCAATACAGGGGGGCTGCACCCATCAACTGGGCAATCATCCACGGCGACAGGGAGACTGGCTGCACCACTTTCCTTCTGCGTCACGACATAGACACAGGCGATATACTGCTGCAGGAACGCACCGCAATAGGCGAAACGGAAGATGCAGGATCGCTGCACGACCGACTGATGGAAATGAGTATCGGGCTGACACTCCGCACCACAAGCCTCATCGAAGATTGCGACAGGCAAGGCATCCCCGTTCCCACCACGCCGCAAGACACAGCTGTCACACTGCTGCCTGCACCCAAACTGTTCAAAGACAACTGCCGGATTGACTTTTCGCAGTCGGCGGAAGACATCGTCAATTTCGTGCGCGGACTATCCCCCTACCCCGCTGCATGGTGCAACCTGACTATTCACGGGCAACTATACGAGAACGTGAAAGTGTTCCGCGTCCGCAAAGGAGAAGGCGCAATCAGTGTACCGTGTGCCGACGGAACGGTCAGCATAGAGGAACTGCAGCTGCCCGGCAAGAAACCTATGGATGCCAAGAGCCTGCTCAACGGAATACATTGACATGCAAGATTATGAATCCGATAGAGATAATAGACAAGTATTACGCTGATGCACCCGAGTTGCGGCAAGTGTTGCTGACTCACAGCGGGCAGGTACGCGACCGGGCACTTCGCATAGTGGATGCCCACAAGGAATGGGATGTGGACAGGCAGTTTGTCAGCGAGGCGGCGATGCTGCACGACATAGGTATTTTCTACTGCTATGCACCGGGTATTCGTTGCACGGGCGACCGACCCTATATAGAGCACGGCTACTTGGGTGCCGAACTGCTTCGTCAGGAGGGCTATCCGCGGCATGCTCTTGTAGCAGAGCGGCATACAGGTGTGGGCATTTCGATGGAACAGGTCATACGCGACAATCTGAACATCCCTTTGGCGGACTACTATCCCGTCTCGCTTGAGGAACAAATCATCTGCTATGCCGACAAGTTCTACAGCAAGAGCCACCTTAACCGCGAACTCACCATCGAACAGGTCCGCTGCAAGTTATGGCGATACGGACACGACTCCATTCTCCGCTGGGACAAACTTGTCAAGACGATGGCGGAGTGAATATACGATGGCGGAGCGAGCATAAAACTCGTAGATACAATGGCGGAGTAACATACGATGGCAAACCAAGCATAAAAGAGAGACTGCCTGAATCATCAGACAGTCTCTCTCTTTTTATTAACCACATGTTTTAACTAATAGCCGTTTATTTGAAGTAGGCTAAAGCCTTTTCGTTTTCTACTATCTCCTCTTGGAACACGTATGCACCTGTCTTCGGACTCTTGACCATTTTGATGCACTTGGTGTGGAGACGTCCTGAGTTACCTGTTTGAAGGGTAGCGACCGCTTTCTTTGCCATAGTTTAGTCCTTTCTTACTTAATTTCTTTGTGGATGGTGTACCGTTTCAGAATAGGGTTATACTTCTTCAGTTCCAAACGGTCGGGGGTGTTCTTACGGTTCTTGGTTGTAATGTAACGAGACATACCCGGCATACCGCTTGCTTTCTGTTCCGTGCATTCAAGTATGACCTGAACGCGTGCTTCTTTCGTTTTCTTTGCCATTGTTGTTTCTCCTTACTTTACTCGTATAAATACCCTTTTTCCGCAGCCTGCTTCAAAGCAGCATCCAAACCGATTTTGTTAATCGTACGCAGACCAGCCGCACTCACGTTCAGCTGAATCCAGCAATCCTGTTCTACCCAGTAGAACTTCTTGTGGAACAAGTTCACATCGAAGCTGCGCTTGGTATGCCGCTTCGAGTGCGATACATTGCACCCCATCATGGCTTTCTTGCCGGTGATTTGACAAATTTTTGACATAGTATATAATATTTAGATTTTTCCTAACCATAATATCGCCTTAACAATTTCATTTATAGCGAACTTCATGCCTCAACAAGGCTCATAGCAAGCCCGTTTACCACGAAAAAATCGGGCAAAGATACTACCTTTTTATGATTTTGCAAAACTTTTGCTACATTTTTATGAAAAAAAGTGAACTTTTTCCAAAAATGCGCGCCAAGCCACCTATATGGTGTCTATGAAATAACGCTGCTTGCGGTTGAACATCACAATGCCCACAAACAGCAGCACAGCCATACACCCGAAACTATATGCAAGACCCGTCCACGAGAACACGCCCGCACCGAACGAACCGTACTTGAACGCCTCTATCAGAGACGTGAGAGGGTTATATAGCATCACTTTATGCAGCGTCGGATTGGTAACGTAACTGAGAGGATAGACGATAGGCGTCGCGTACATCCACAGGGAAACAAACGTCCCGAAGAAGTTTATCAGGTCGCGGTACTTGGTCGTGAGCGACGACACTATCAGTCCCAATCCCAACGCTATACCTGCCAGACATAGCACTATGAACGGGAAAAGAAGAAGATAGAGATTCGGGCACAGATGCACGCCGCGTATAACAAAATACACATACACTATGACAAACGTACTGAGCTGGATG
>CADAAF010000114.1 GCA_902785805.1 uncultured Bacteroidales bacterium
GCTCCGGGTACAAGAGACGGATATGTCTTCATGGGTTGGACATGCGGAGGCGAAGCCATCACCGAGATTACCCACGGTTCGACAGGCGACATGACCATCACGGCCAACTGGAATGCCAAACTGTCTTCTATCACGTTGGAGGACAACCGCGAGAACAGCTTCTACAACACGTTCAAGCCCACTTACAACGGTGCAACAGGTCTTATCGTAACTTACGCACGTCAGTTCATCGCAGGCCGCTGGTCCACACTCTGCTTGCCGTTTAACGTCAACAAAGCTATGTTCAGCACATTGAATTTCGGTTCACGTATCTATGAGTTCAAGTACGCTACGGGTAATGCCGATGACGGTGTCAATCTCTACTTCTCCATTGCCAAGAGCATTGAAGCCGGTAAGGGATACATAGTGAATGCCGATGCCACATTGGCGGCTCGTACCTCGTTCACCTTCTCGGGTGTGACAATGGATTTGTCTGCCGATAATGGTGCGGAACTGAATTCGGTAACAGCCTACGACAAATTGAAAGGCAATAGTTCGGAAGGCAACATCGAACTGGTCGGCACGCTGCGCAAAGGTACGCTGAAAGGTACAACCGATGGCAACACGTATATGGGACTCAAAGAGAACAAGATTTACTATCCTAACATCGCTACCGGTAGCACCAAGAGAAAGCCGAACTCGAAGTTATCAACGGCGAGTTGCAGGATGTTCAGGATACTAAGAAGTTCATTGAGAACGGTGTTCTCTACATCGAGCGCAACGGCATCATCTACGATGCTACAGGACGCAAAGTGGAATAATTGACAATTAAATCTATTCGAGCATACGGCTCGTCCGCAGGAGGGGGGTACAGGCTATACACTTGCTACTCAACTAAAGGGGTTTTTCACCTGCGGACGAGCCGCATGCTTTGTTTATCGGCATACAATATCATTATGCTCTTGCACACTACAAAAATATGACCTACTTTTGCGGCGCAAAACAAAAATACTATGTTCATCATTGGCATTGCGGGCGGCACCGGCTCGGGCAAAACGACGGTGGTAAAGAAACTCAGTGAGCGTCTTCCTAAAGGCGAAGTGACTGTCATTCCCTTGGATTCGTACTACAAAGACTCAAGCGGCATCCCTATGGAAGAGCGGCAGCAAATCAATTTCGACCATCCCGACGCTTTCGAGTGGAAACTGCTGATACGCCAACTGCAGGAACTGAAAGAGGGACATGCCGTAGAGCAACCTATCTACGACTACGTCACATCCTCACGTATGAAAGATACGGTACACGTGGAGCCGAGCGAGATTATTATCATTGAGGGGATAATGGTACTCCACCACCCCAAACTGCGCGAGCAGATGGACCTCAAAGTGTTTGTCGATGCCGATGCGGACGACCGCCTCATACGTGTTATCAGCCGCGACATAGTGGAACGCGGACGCACCACTGAAGCCGTCATCGCACGGTATCAGAAAGTGCTCAAACCCATGCACGAGCAGTTCATCGAGCCGTGCAAACGCTTCGCTGACGTCATCATCCCGCAGGGAGGACACAACAATGCCGCTATCAATATGATGGCTAAATTCATCAAACAACAGATTCGTGAACGCGAATAAGCCGCAACTCGGAACGCTGTTCCTCACCTACCTGAAGATAGGCACGTTCACCATCGGAGGAGGATATGCCATGTTGGCATTGGTGCAGCGCGAAGTGGTGGACAAGTACCACTGGCTGGACGAGAAAGAGTTCCTCAATATGATGGCATTGGCGCAGGCTGCACCCGGACTCATTGCTGTCAATAGTGCCATCTTTCTCGGTCACCGCTTGTGCGGCTGGCGCGGTGTGGCAGCTTGTGTGGCGGGAGCTGTACTGCCGTCGGTAGTGGTCATACTGCTTATCGCCATGTTCTTCTCCCAATACAAGTCTCTCCCTGCCGTGGAAGCAGTGTTCAAGTTCATTCGTCCCGCAGTAGTGGCACTCATTGCCGCTACCGTGGTCAGACTCGCTAAACATATACGGTAACAGAAAATGCTTTACTTACAGTTGTTCCTTTCGTTCCTCAAGATAGGCTTCCTCGGCTTCGGAGGAGGTATGGCTATCATTTCGCTTATTCAGCAGGAGGTATTGCGTTACGGATGGGCTACCGAACAGGAGTTTGTCGATATGGTGGCAATCAGTCAGGTCACCCCGGGACCGATAGGTATGAACTGCGCTACCTACGTAGGTTATACGGCAGGCGGCGTGTGGGGAAGCCTGCTCGCATCGGCAGGGATAGTCCTTCCCTCGCTGCTTATAATGACTGTTGTGTGCCGCCTTTACGACCGAATCCGTAACCGCTGGCAGGACAATAAGGTCTTTATATGGGTGATGCGCATTGTACGCTGTATGGTCGTACTGCTGATTGCGCACGCAGCCGTGACGCTGATGACACCCGCCTCCTTCCCCGATGCAGCAAGCTGGATTATCTTCGGCGTGGTGTTTGTATGCAGCATACTGCCCGTCTTCGTTCCTTCTGCTCCTGGCACCCGTCTGCGACGCACATTGGATGCCGTCAGCCACCCCATATATATTATCCTCTTCTTTGGAGCGGCAGGATTGGTAAAGTATTTTTTGTGATATTTTTTACAGAAAATGTTTGTCAGTTCAGAAAAAAGCAGTATCTTTGCGCGCTTTTTTGAAGAAAGAGGCATTGCCTAATGGTGTAATGGTAGCACTACAGATTCTGGTTCTGTCTGTCTGGGTTCGAGTCCTGGTTAGGCAACATACAAGGAGAAAAACAGATTTCACGCTAATTTATTTTGCAGAAATCTGTTTTTCCCGTAATTTTGCGCCGTATTTTGTTACTGCTTTACTTTATTAACCCAAAATCATAAACCTTAACAAAGATGAAAAAGTTCCTTCTTTTAGCTTTGACAGCCGTCAGCGCACTTGCTATGGCGCAGACAGAAGAGACTCCCGAACAGAAAGCAGATTCGGGTTTCGTGTTCACCACAGTTGACAGCGTAGCCATTACGCCTATCAAAAACCAGCACCGTAGCGGTACCTGCTGGTGCTTCTCCACACTCGGATTCCTTGAGAGCGAGGTTATGCGTCTCAACAAAGGCAAAGTAGTGGATTTTGCCGAGATGTTCGTAGTGAGCCACACTATGGTGGATCGTGCCGAGTACGTGGTTCGTATGTATCAGAACGCACAGTTTGCAGCCGGTGGCAGCGCTTACGATGTCATCTACTGCCTCAAACACTATGGTCTGGTACCCCAATCGGAAATGCCTGGTATCAAGTACGGCAGCACTCCCGCTGACACTCTCCCCGTTCATAAAGAACTGGACGCTGTTGCCAACGGCTACGTGAAAGCACTCGGTCGCAGCCTCGGCAAACTGACCCCCGTTTGGAAACAAGGATTGCAAGCTGTCTATGACACCTATCTGGGCGAATGTCCCAAAGAATTCGTTGTGGACGGAAAGAAACATACTCCCCTCTCCTATGCCAAGTCACTCAACCTGAACGCCGACGACTACGTAAGCATCACCAGCTACACCCATCACCCCTATTCCTACGAAGAGGGACATCCCCGTTTCGCTTTGGAAGTACCCGACAACTGGCGCATGGATATGATGTACAACGTGCCGATGGAAGACCTGATGCGTATCATTGACAACGCTCTTGACAAAGGCTTCACTATGGCTTGGGGTGCCGATGTCAGCGAACAAGGTTTCACCCGCAAAGGCGTAGGCGTTATACCTGACGAGGAGAACGGAGCACAAATCACCGGCACCGATATGGCGCACTGGCTCGGTATGGACGCTAAAAGCAAACGCGAAGAACTTACCAAACGCCCCTTGCCCGAACGCACCATCACCCAAGAGATGCGTCAGGAAGCCTACGACAACTGGGAGACAACCGACGACCACGGTATGCAGATCTTCGGCCGCGCCAAAGACCAGAATGGTAAAATCTATTATATGATTAAGAACTCATGGGGTACGAAAGGCTTTGACTACAACGGTATTTGGTACGTATCAACCGCCTTTATGCAGTACAAGACCAACGATATTCTTGTTCATAAAGACGCTATTCCAAAGGATATACGTAAGAAACTCGGACTCTAAGCAATGGCTTTCAAAACATATTTCCTTGCTACTCGTCCGTGGTCATTCCCCGTATCGGTTATGCCGGTACTGGTGACCACGGCGGGTCTTTTTTCGATGGGGTATCCCGTCAGCTGGTGTATGTCCCTATGGGCGATAGTGGGGATTGTCCTCTTTCACGCAGCCGCCAACGCACTGAGCGATTACTATGACTACCGACGGGGCGTGGATGCTGCCGACACCTACGGCTCGCGGACACTCGTGGACGGTGCAATGACCGACCGTCAGATGCTGCGGTATGCCTATGTGTTGTTTGCACTTGCTGTTCTGAACGGATTGGCGATTGCGTGGGTAAGTTCGTGGAATCTGTTGTGGATAGGCGCTATAGGAGGACTGACGGCATTCTTCTATTCGGTGCTGAAGTTCCGCGCCTTGGGCGATGTGGACATCTTCCTGAACTTCGGTCTGTTGCCTGCAATGGGTACGGCTATGGTGGTGGTGCCGGACTCGTCCTGTTGCGCGGTCTATACGGACGCGCTGTGGCTGGTGCTGGCGTATGTACCCATCACGAACGCCGTACTGCATGCCAACAACACACGCGATATAGCTACCGACACACGCGCCCGCATACATACCGTGCCCATGCTGATTGGGGTACGCGCCAGTCAGATTATATACTACATAGAGGTCATGCTCCCTGTCCTATGGGTGGTGGTATGCATTATCTTCGGCAAACTGCCGTGGGGAGCATTGCTCATAGCGCTTTCGCTGCCGGTTGCTTGGCGTAACTGCCGGACTATGGCGCGTCTTTCTACCGACAAGGACGCTATCAATCATCTTGACGAACAGACAGCCCAACAACAACTCATATCCTCCTTCCTGCTTATTGCGGGTATATTGGGTTCGGTCGGGTTCATACGCTTCTTCGGATGATAACGGCTTAATCCGCTTCCGTACAACCTGACTTGACTTATTATGAAACGACACCTATCAAATGCATTGTTAGCCGCAGCCCTTTTGTGGTTCGTTATGTTCTCGCCGTGGACGGCGGGCAACGTTAATTTCTGGGGCGTAATGTCATCTGCCGCCGCATTGCTGCTGTTGCTGTCGCTGTGGTACGGACGCGACCTGTGGAAAGAACGCTGGCGGCAAATGCCGAAAAGCCCTGCATATATCTTGCAGCAGATTGTGTTGGGCGTTGGCATAGCGGCTGTTCTGTGGGGTGTATTTTGGATAGGTGACAAGGTATCCCAATGGCTCTTTCCGTCCTTTGCACGTATGGAGGTGGATGCTGTTTATGGATTGAAGAAATCTGCCAATCAGCAACTGATTGGCTGGCTTCTGCTGTTGCTTATCGGTCCCGCAGAGGAGATTTTCTGGCGGGGCTATGTGCAGGCTGCTTTCTGCGAACTGTTCAAGGCTAACCGCCCGCAGTGGCTGCAACGTCTGCCTGCCCAATGGGCGGCTATGCTCGTGGCTACCGCAATCTATGCACTCATACACATTCCTGCTGCCAATTTTATGCTGGTAATGGCGGCACTTGTCTGCGGAGTAGTTTGGGGCGGATTATACGCTTTCCGTCGCGACTGGCTTCCGGCCGTCATTCTCAGTCACGCACTATGGGACGCAGCCGTCTTTGTCTGGTTCCCGATTATGTAACGAACATAATACGTTCAAAAGACACTGTCATACCACTCCGTCATGACACTCTTTGCTATTCCTTCAAGGCGCGACGGACGAAGAGAGTAACAGCGATACTCAACAGGCAGCACACCATAACGAGCCAGAAGAGACCTGTATAGCCTACAGCCTCCTGTATATAGCCCGCCACCATTCCCGGCAGCATCATACCGAGTGCCATGAAGCCGGTGGAAAGGGCATAATGGGAAGTCTGGTATTCGCCTTTCGCAAAGTGCATGAGATAGAGCATATAAGCGGTAAAACCGAAGCCGTAGCCGAACTGCTCAATGAAGACGACCACTGTAATCAACAAATGCGACGAAGTGGGGAACAAACTGAGGACGAGATAGAGAGCATCGGGAAGGGTAATAGCAAGTACCATCGGAATCAACGAGCGTTTCAAGCCGAACCGCGCGGCGTAGAACCCGCCGAGTATGCCGCCGAGTGCCAAAGCAATCACACCGAAAGTGCCATATACTATGCCGACAGCAGCTGTGGTCATTCCTAATCCGCCTGCCTCTTGACCCTGTACAAGGAAAGGCGGCAGCATCTTGACTAAAAACGCTTCGGGTAAACGGTAGAGAAGCATAAAAAGCAAGGCGAGCAAGATACCGGGCTTGGTGAAGAAAGTGGCGAAAGAATGTCCGAATCCCTGCAGTATATCCCTGCTGCTCTTTCTGTCAACGGGAGCCGTTTCCTGCTCCACTTTGGGCAGGAACATCAGATGCCATAAGGTGATAAGGGCAAAGACAACCGATGCGACAAGGAGAGTGACCTGCCAAGCCAAAGGTATATTACCCCATCTTAATTCGAGCCAACCGGCAAGGGCTATGAGTCCTCCCTGTCCGAAGACCGACGCGAGACGGTAGAACAGACTGCGTATGCCCACAAAGAAAGACTGCTGTTTTCCTTCGAGTGCCAGCATATAGAAGCCGTCCGCTGCCACATCGTGAGTGGCAGAAGCAAAAGCAGTGAGCCAGAAGAGGCACAGCATAACGGAAAAGAGGTTGATAGGTGTCTGACCTCCCGCTATAGTCTGCGCATCGGGGTGAGGTATAGAAAGGGTCAACCCCACAAAAGCCGCGGAGAGCAGAATCTGCATCGCAATAATCCACCAGCGTTTGGTGCGTATCACGTCCACAAAAGGCGACCAGAGAGGTTTGACTACCCATGGGAGATACAACATACCTGTAAAGAGTGCCATCGTGCTGTTGGGCACACCCAAACGGGTAAAAAGCATTACGGAAACGGTATTGACAAGAAAATAAGGTATGCCTTCCGCGAAATAAAGCGTCGGAACCCATGCCCACGGGGATATATGCGACCGGTTGTTCATATATAAAAATTTGTTTATGCGTTGTTACTATACTAAAAGTCTGTTGGAGGCATTTGAGCCAATCCGGCAGCAGTCATTCTGCCTTCGTTGATAAGCCTTCGGCAGCGCGCAAGATTACATTCTGTCCAATGGC
>CADAAF010000115.1 GCA_902785805.1 uncultured Bacteroidales bacterium
ATCCGACGATATATTCGCATTCACCAGGGAAGGGCATGGCGAGAAGCTGCTCGTCCTTGCGAGCAGAAGCTACGATGCCTCCGAAATAGATCTAAGCGGCATCGAAGCACTCAAGTGCGGCTACGCACTTGAACTTCTCGCCAGCGAAGAACTAAAACCTGACGAAAACGGAAGCCTCGGCACGATTAAAATGGACAGGCTCTCCGTCAAGATCATACTTCTCAAGGACGAGGCGCCTAAAAGCCAGGGCTTTGAGAGATCCGCCGGCGTGATATGTCACATCAGCTCTCTCGGAACTCCGAAGCTCGGAGCGCCGGCCAGAGAATTTGTGGACTTCATCTCGAGCGCAGGTTTTAAAATCTGGCAGATACTTCCGCTGAACCCATGCGGCACGGGAGGCTCGCCGTACAGCAGCCACAGCGCATTTGCGGGCAACCCGGACTTCATCAACCCGGACGAACTTCCGGACAAAGAAGGATTCAAGGAATTCGCCAGAACCAACTCGGATTGGCTCACCGAATATGCCGTATACACGGTCCTCAGAAATAAAAACGAAGGAAAACCATGGCAGGACTGGCAGGAAGGTGAAAAGTTCGGAGATCCTCACGAGATATTAAACAATCTGAGCGAGGAAGACTCAAAGGAAGTATACAAATTAATGCGCCAACAGTACGCCTTCGACGCCCAGTGGCGCGAACTCAAGGAGTATGCTAACAGCAAGGGCGTGAGCATAATGGGAGATCTCCCTATGTTCATGTCTGCAGAGAGCTCAGACGTTTGGGCCAACAAAGAGGTATTCAAACTTGACGAAGACGGAAGACAAAAAGTCCACGCCGGAGCGCCACCCGATGCATTCACAGGTGACGGCCAGGACTGGGGAAATCCGCTCTACGACTGGGATTACCTTAAAGACACGGATTACGAATGGTGGCTCCGCCGCATCAAACAATGTGCGGAGAGATTCGATATGCTCAGAATAGACCACTTCAGAGGACTCTCCGAGTTCTACTCGATACCGGAAGGGGCAAATGTCAAGGACGGAGAGTGGCAGCACGGCCCGGGACTCTCCCTCTTCAGAGCGATATACAAAATGTTCGAAGAGGAAGGCCTAAGCCTGAAACTACTCGCAGAGGACCTCGGCATGCTGGACAACGGAGTAAAGAACCTGATCGAACTCACGGGCATACCGGGCATAAACGTATGGCAGTTCTCCGCATTTGAGATGCTGGATATGCCAAAAGAGGAAGCCGCAAAACGCGCTTTCTACACCGGCACCCACGATAACAACACCCTCATGGGCTTTGTCAGAACTTATCTCGGAGACAATATCATGGAGGAGGAACTCATCAGGGAGTGCATACGCATCATGCGTGAGATCTACGAGAGCCCGGCTCTCCTCGCCATGCTCCAGATACAGGATGTTTTCTTCATGGGTAGCGAAGCGAGGATGAACGTACCGGGAACCCCTGAGGGCAACTGGACATGGAAACTCGGCGAATACGACACATCTCCTCTTAAAAAGGAGACCCACGAAGTAGCCGAGTGGTTTAGAGACCTGGCATCGGAGACCGGCAGATAAAAAATGAATATAGTAAAAAAACAATGGAAGCTGCGACTAAATCTGCAGTTTCCATTGATTATTTTTTGAAAGAGGCATACAATTATCAAGGCGCAAGGAAACTAAAGACAAACTTTCAGTTTCCAAACGTCATGCAAAAAAAGAACAATCGAGAGGGATACAGGAGGTATCATATGTTATTTCAACTCTACAGCGAGCACGCCGTAATGCAGATTATCGGTTGGGTGCTCGTATTCTGCGGACTGATCGCAATGAACGAAATCGGCCGCAGGACTAAACAGGGCGGAATGGTCGTATTCGTAATCATCCCGACTATTCTCACCGTATACTTCATACTTGCACACCTGGGAATGTTCGGCGGAGCAAACAACCCAACGGTTGCATACATGGACGGCTGGTTCCACTACTTCAAACTCTACGCCGCAGACATCGGCTGCGTAGGCTTCATGATGATCAAGTACAAATGGGGAATCGGTAAAGAGAAATGGTTCAAATGGTTCCCGTGGTTCATCGTAGCCGCAAACATCATGATCGCAAACGTATCAGATATGGAATCCGCACTCGCCGCATACTCCATCACAGGAGACTTCAGCGGTGCATGGTGGGCATCAAGTGAAGGTGTATTCATCTACGGCGGATGGTGGAACATCGTAAACGCACTCGCAGGAATGATCAACATATTCTGCATGACAGGCTGCATCAACCTGCTCACATCCAACGACAAAAACAAGTCAGATATGCTCTGGCCGGATATGACCATCTGGTTCATCGTAGCATACGACCTCTGGAACTTTGAGTACACATACCTCAACCTTCCTACACATACATGGTACTGCGGAGTCGCACTGCTCCTCGCCCCGACATTCGCAAACGCACTTTGGAACAAGGGCGCATGGATCCAGAACCGTGCCAACACTCTGGCAATTTGGTGCATGTGGGCTCAGGTAGTCCCTGGCTTCCAGCTCTCCAGCAAGTTCGCTGCAGCTCTCCCGTCAGTTTACGGCGGAGCAACAGCCAACGGAATCACTGCCATGGATCTCTATGAGAAAGCCATCGCACTGTACAACGCAGGCGCAGGAAAAACTGCCGAGGCCGGTGAGATCATCTCACAGATGGGCATCACAGCAGACCCAAGAGCTCAGGGCGTAGTCGCAATGCTCGCCATAGCAGCCAACGTAATCTGCATCGCCATCATCATCAAGCGCTCGATCGAGATGGGCAAGAACCCATACTCCAACGACGTATTCGCAGGCACAAAGGACTACGAAGAAGCAATGGCAAGAGCCGAAGTTGCATAACACACACAAACAAGCCGGTGACTCACATCACCGGTTTTTCTGTGCCCAAAATCCAACGTTCATGCGTTTTAGACAACGTTCGTGCAAGTTAGATTCCATTTACAGCTCTCTCTTGGTAAAATAAGACAATGATATCGTTACAGAACTATACGCTTACGGAGGTTACGCATGAAAGAGAGACTGAGACTGACACCAATACTCATAGCCATCATGATGCTATTCGCCATGATGCCGCTAATAAGCGCACCGGCCCATGCCGACACATTCTACAATCTTTGGGTCGACGATGTAGAGGTGACGAGCGGAACTACTTCAGGTGCAGGCTGGAGCTATGACCCGAACAGCAACACCCTGACGTTGACAGATGCGACTATCACGAATGGAGGTACCTTCAGTGTGATTGCCGGAGTTAACTACACAGGATCGGGACCATTGAACATTGTACTGAAGGGTGAAAACAAAATAGCGGCAACTGAGGGAGAGGCTCAGCTCAAGTACGGCATCTTCTCTACAGGGGGCATAAATATATCCGGAAGTGGAAGCCTTAGTGCTGAAGGAGAGAGTGCCGGAATCCATACCTCTAAAAACACGGCCGATATTACGATCAGCGGCGGCAGTGTTACTGCATCCGGCGCCACCGCGATCTTTGCTGGCAGGAATGTCGAGATACATGGCGGCACCGTGATTGCCACTGCCACCGGCGATGATGGTAATGCGATATCTGCCTCGCATTATGTAGATCTGATGGGCGGCAGCGTTACTGCAACCGGCGCCGGCACAGGACGTGGCATCAATGCCGGCAGCAGTTTACAGCTCGGCAATAGTGTGAGAGTCTGGGCCGGTTCAAGCGCAAGCGAAGCAGAAGATGTTACCGACACCTTTGTAAGTAATCATGGTCAAAAGTGGGTCCAGACAGAAACCGCCACGCTCTGGGTCGGCGGTATCCCGGTGACCAGCAGGAACGCAAAAGATATACTCGGCGAAATTGACGAGGACGATACCGCGATCTACGATTACAGCACAGAAACACTGACGCTTAATAATTACAGCTACGAAAGTGAAGGGCGTGCGTTTGGCCCTAAAAATGATCTCTATGCTGCGATATACACTGACCAGGATCTGAAGATTCTGTTAAAAGGCGAAAACACTGTGAAGTGCACAGAAAAGGAAGGTTCTGCCGGGAGCGGTATCTACTCCGCAAAAAAGGCTCTGACCATCAGCGGGAGCGGCACGCTGACCGCGACCGGCTACGGACAAAGCGGGATCGGCATTCAAACTCATGAGAAAGATATAACGATCAACGGCGGTACAGTGACTGCTTCAGGTCACAATGGCCTGTCTGTCACTGAAGGCAAAATTAAAGTCAATGGTGGCATAGTTACCGTAATCGGCAACGGCGACAAAGGGATCTCTTCTGATGAAGATAGTATAGTGGTTGCAGATAAAATGGGCATCAATGCCGGTGACAGCAAAGAGACCGCCATAGCTGTCGCTACGGAAGCCTTTGCAAAGGAACACCCTCAGCACTGGGTTCAGATATCAGAAGCTTATCCTCTCTGGGTACGCGGCGTATGGGTGATGGTCACGAACAAGGACGATGTGCTTGGAGACAGTAAAGTGAGCTACAATTCGGATGCCAATACTCTGAAACTAAGCGGTGCGACGATTACTGCCGGAGATAAGGATTCAAACGGAATAAAATACAGCGGAAACACTCCTTTAAATATCGAATCGAAATCCGGTTCCGTAAATACGGTAAACGGAGATAATAATTGCATCTATAGCAGTGGTGACGGACAGCTTATCTTCCTCGGAGGAGGTACATTGAATGTTACCGCGAGCGGCAGCAATGGCTGCGGCATCAAATCCGATGCGGGCATTGTAATCAAAGAAGGCAGCAATCTTACGGTCAGAGGAAAAGCTAAAGCGATAGATGGAACTTTAAAAAACTACATCACCGGAACAGGCTGGACTGACTATGATGGCATGACAAAGGGACAGTCAATTAAAACCCAAATCGGTTCTGTAAATTACAAAAAAGTCCAGTTCCCTGAAATCGTCAGCGGCACGCCTTCTGCCAAGATGAAGGCAGGCAAGACAAGCATCACCATGGCTTGGAACAAGATAAACGGTGCTGACGGCTACGATATCTTCTTTGCACCATGCAACAAAAACGATAAAAAGAACACTTGCAAGAACGTCAAGAGCATAAGCGGCAACAACACTTTCAAGTGGACGAACTCCGGCCTAAAGAAAGGCACTGCATACAAATCCTACGTCAAAGCGTATGTCATGAGAGACGGCAAAAAGACATATATCTCAACAAGCCCTGTCATGCACGCATACACCGGAGGCGGAAACAAGAAATACACCAACGCCAAGAGCGTAACAGTCAAGAAGAAAAAAGTCTCTCTCAAGAAGGACAAGACCTACAAGATCAAAGCGAAGGTCAACAAGCTCAAGAAGGGCAAGAGACTGATGCCAAAGAGCCACGCACCAAAGCTCCGCTACCTGACATCAGACAGCAGCGTAGCCACAGTCTCAAAGAAGGGCAAGATCACAGCCAAGGGCAGCGGCACATGCACAATAACTGTCTTCGCCCACAACGGCGTATCCAAGAACGTCAAAGTGACCGTAAAGTAGTAGCGAGCTGTTTGAAGCAAGAGGACTTTTTTGAAAGTGTCTAAATATTTCAATTAATAACACTCGGATTTGTAGACAAGTCTCGGCTCAAATCGTAAAAAGTGGGATTGAGTTTACGATAAGGATTCAAATAATCCGAGTGACGGTCTCTAAACAGTGAATAATCGGCAATGTGTCTACATAATTGCCGATTATTTTCATTTTTTTTAGACAAATCTGAAAAACTCCCACTCAGCCCGCCACCACCTAGCGCACAAATAGGATTGTTTTTCAAAAAAACAATTTCAAAGAGTGAACGATAATTGACATAAAAACAACGTTATTCAACAATAAATGCATGAAAACAGCAAAACTCCAAAACCTTGAAATTTCAAGGGGGTTGACTTCTTAATGCAGTGTTGTAAAATGACCTTGGTCAGGAGACCGTGCTCTAGCGGCTGGCTCGACTGTAGATATCTTATTACATCTTCTGACGCTAAGGAGGTGAGGCCAATGATAAGACTATCGAAAGGAGGGACCGGAGATGTCGTTAAGAATTACCATAACGTTTAGTCTGCAGACTGGACGGGTAACGATTACCATCAAAAAAGCCGCCAGTTCACGTAACTAGCGGCGACCAAATACGGTCGAGTTAGATGCTGACGAGCATCGCTCTTCCTGACCAGATTATACGAGATGGACTTGCTATGCGCAAGTCGTTTTTTATGCTCTTTGGAGTAATTGATGTATAATAAATCGGTTAAAATTCTAAGCGAATAATAAAATCTGCAGTGCCCGACGCCCAACTTTCGTGCGTTTTAGACAACGTTCGTGCGGATTTGCTATCAATTATGACTTTTTTAAGTTAGTATAAACACAATCAATGACGAGCAGAAAGTTCGCCGGAGATCGATGTGACACTAATCTGCCGCATTGTTTTTCGGCGTTTTTTAGTGAGTAAAAC